>NZ_CP039457.1:1137436-1474904 GCF_004843545.1 Streptococcus pasteurianus
GTGCCCAGCAACTATTCCAAGAACAGTTCCAATCATGCTGGCAACGAAACCATAAATAACAAATTTCTTAATAACGTCAGAATTCCTGTAACCAAGCGCCTTGAGAATTCCAGAATTGGTACGCTCTTCATCAACAAAACGGGTCATTGTGGTAAATGTCACCAGTGCAGCGACGACATAAAGCACGACAGGAAAGATATTCCCAATGCTGCTAATACTTGACGTACTAGATTCATAAGTCTGATAACCTTCTCCCCCTGGTAATGTCGATCGTGTGTATGACGTATAAGTCGGCTCTGTCATGGCATCAATTTTAGCTTGCGCTTCTTGAATTTCGCTTTCGCTCTCTGTAATTTCAGCTTGTGCTTGGTCAATTGAACTTTGTGCGGCAGCTTGTTGTTCAGCAGACAAACTAGCAAGAGCCGACTCCTGCGCAGCCAATTGCGCTTTAGCGCTATCAACCTTTTCCTGATTAGCATCTACTTCTGCTTGTGCATCTGATTTTAGACTTGCCAAACGTTGCTCAGCATTATCAGAGAGTAAATCATCTAATTCATCTTGCTTATCTGCAACTTTTTGCTTGTAACTTTCTGAAAATGGATTTAACGTTTTTAAATTGTCGTAACGAATGCGAGCAATCGTGTAAGTATCTGTGTCAAAAGCCGATTCTGTAACGACAGCATAATTTGACAAAAAACCGTCACCAGCCGTCGAAGAACCCAAGCTTGTCTTTGACAAAATTTCAGATGAATTCACAAAACCAACGACTTTATAGGTGGTATTTTTTAAAATTCCATCCTCATCTGATTGCATAAAGCTAATCATATTGCCGACTTTATAATCATCTTTCATCGTTGAAGCAAGCGCAATTTCATCAGATGATTTTGGAAACCTTCCTGATACAAGTTCGTAGGTAGAAATGCTTGTGCTTTTTGAAAATACACGAATAGCATCATCGGTATTCTTAACGGTAACATCTGTCAGATAACCATATTCAACATCGGCATTTTTAATACTATCTAGTTCTTCTTTGTCAACATCACTAAAGCCGTAACTTGCAATGACAGACAAGTCCATTGTATTATGTTTTTTCAAATATTGGCTAGCAGTTGCCTGCATGTCAGGTCCAGTTACTTTTAAACCAACGAAGGCAAACGCACCCAACATCATCAAAAGCATAATGGATAAAAAACGTCCCTTTGAACTGCCAAATGATTTTCGGATATCTTTCCAATAAGTCTTTTTCGCCATCTTCTCCACCTCAATATTCTAACGTTTCAATATCTTGTGGGTGTTCATTTAGCTCAATACTGCTCACCTTGGCATCGTGCATATGGATGACACGGTCAGCAATTGGCGCAAGGGCAGAATTGTGTGTCACGATAATAACCGTTGAGCCTTTTTGATGAGACATATCTTGTAAAATCTTCAACACTTGCTTTCCTGTTTGATAATCGAGCGCTCCAGTCGGCTCATCACACAGCAATAATTTAGGATTTTTAGCGACTGCACGCGCAATGGAAACACGTTGTTGTTCACCACCAGACAGCTGCGCAGGAAAATTATTCAGACGTTTTCCTAGTCCGACATCAATCAAGGTTTGCTCAGCATCTCTAGCATCTTCAACGATTTCCGAAGCCAATTCAACATTTTCTTTGGCGGTTAAATTTGGAACTAAATTGTAAAATTGAAAAACAAAACCAACATCATTTCGACGATAGGTTGTCAACTCCTTTTGACTATAATTAGCAATATCAACACCATCAATAATCACTTGTCCCTCGTCGTTATTGTCCATGCCACCCAAGATATTAAGGACAGTTGATTTTCCTGCACCAGACGCCCCTAAAATAATAACTAATTCACCTTTTTCAATCGCAAAATTAATATCATTATTAGCAATAATCTCTGTATCACCAGTTTGATAACGTTTATAAGAATGCTTCATTTCAATGTAAGCCATATAGTCTCCTCTTCAAAGTCTTATTTGAACAACATGTTGATTTATTTCGAGGTTTATTATATAATTTGCACGAAGATTAAACAAGGACAAAAATAGACATTCTGTTCATTTAAGAAATTAATAAAAGGATTTTACTCATTATGAAAAAACGTCATACTGAAACTGAAAATTACCTCAAGCAAGCCCTTGCGAAATTGCTGTTGGAGAAGAATTTTGAAGAGGTCACAGTGTCTGATTTGACACGAACCGCGGGAATAAACCGCGGAACATTTTACCTGCACTATGTTGATAAATACGATATGGCAGACCAATTCAAAAATGATACTCTGGATGATTTATTTCATATTTTAAGTGACGAAAGCATTTATACCGACACACGTGTAGTTCTTTTTAGAACATTAACCTATGTTAAAGAAAATTTTGAATTTATCTATGCCATTTCAAAATCAGCTTATGTTGATTTTCCAAAAACAATCAAGGACTTTGTCTATGAATTTCTTCTGACTGTTCCTGAATTCAAGGAAACAATCACTGCCTACTACGATATTCCCTACCAGTATGCCTTGGAGGTATATTTGTCAAGCATTGAAAGCATCATTTCGCTCTGGGTAGCCAAGGGTGGCGAAGAAAGTACCGAAGAAATCACAGACATTATCCTAAAAGTCGCCGCACTAGAAAAAATGATTTGAAAACATGAAAACTCACTTAGTTATTTAAGTGAGTCAGATTGAAGAAAAAGTCCATTTTGGATATTTTTCTTCAATCTTTTTTCTTTTTCTTAAAAAATAAAAATCCTTATGAACACCATTATATCAGCATTTCTAAGAGTTTATTCAAATCGATAGACACACTCTAAATTTACAATATTTATACTTCTGAGAGGGTTTGTCTACGCTCTGAAACAGTCCACTGGACTGTTTTTTTTATATTTGTCTTAGCTGTTAATGGTTAAATTTAAGAACTATTCATCTTTACTATAATCATAGCTATTTGAATATATTCAACATTTTGTTTCCTTAAAAGATAATCATATTATAATGTTTCAAATCAATTAAGGAGACAAAATCATGAGATTATTTTTAAAAAATAAAATTTACCACCTTTTGACCGTTTCTCGTTTTCTAAATACTATCGGCTCCTCCAGTAACAAAATGTCAATAGTTTTTTAATCACTTTTTTCAAAAATGGGCAAAAAAATAGAACGTATAGATTTCTCTATACGCTCCACTTTCAGATTTCATATTAAATTTTTGCGTCTTGTGAATCATTCACCAGTTCTTCTAGCTCTTTTTCATTTTTTATATCTTCAACAGGTTTCTTTCCAGTAATATCCTTATATGCTTCTTTCGCACCATTCTTCACAGCCCACTTGATGATAAAATATAATGCTATCAAAATAACAATTGCGGTTCCTCCGCTTATGCCTAATTCATTCCACATAATTCAATCCTCCAAATTCAGATTTCTCAGTTTCAAAAATTGGAATTTAACGTTCTCTTTTATGTCTATCAATAAGCAACAAAACAAACATAATAAACCATATCCCCCATGCGATCCAACAGCCTATTCCTTGATATTGGATATCTATGATTATTCCAATAATAAAAGGAACTGACATAAACATCATTCTTTTTCCATATGCCTTACATATATCATTCTCATCGTATTTCTTTCGTTCATCCGCTGATTTCATATTATAACCCGACAAGAATTTAGCAGCTTTTCCTTCTGATTTATAAAACCACATTCCAAACAAAAACATAATCACTACCATCATAAAGTCAAAAACAATATAGAACATATAATACAATTTCTCCTTTCAGCCAATCACTCTTATCTCTTTGAATTTTCTACATTACTCTTCAGCTTTGACCAAACATAGCAAATCAGTATATCCTGACTGCATAAGTAATTGCTTAAAACCAGACATCACTTCTTCTTTTGTATAATTATTATTTTTCAAAAACTCACTATCCTTCTCACTAAGGTATTGGTAGAAAAGAGCTGCTGCCATTACCTCATTTCTGTCTGTATAATCAATGCTGTCTAAAAGTATATTCTCTGCTTCGTTAATTTTCCCAGAATCAATCATATCAAGAAAATCTTTCAAATTTTTCCCTGATACTTCATATTTATTTTCTTTTTCAAGTTCAACAGAAACATACTTTTTCCCAAACATTAAAGAAAATAATACTCTTACCATTTCTTTTATCATTCGCATAATATAGTCTTTTTCGTCTGTGAAATACATTTTTCATCTCCATAACTTCCGATTGAGATTTCACCTGTTTTAAGAGATTTAATAACTGTTATATTTTGTCATTAAATTCTCCGAAAACCCTTGAAAACACTGGATTTGTCGCAGGTGAGCTTTCCCTTATTTTTTCCCTTGTGTTATATCGTCCCATCAGTGTTTATGAACTCTGATAAGGGCAAATACAAGGGCACAAGATGTCCGGCGGACATCTGCTCTGTGCCGACCGAAGCGGCAGCGGAGACCAAAAAAATTATATAAAACAGTATAACATAAAATAAAAGTGACATGGTGGACTGATTGAAATGCTTCTTAATTTTTGCTACTAATGATTGATTAAATGATAAGGAGATGGGATACGATGAGAACAATATTTGCAGAATACAATCCACAACGAAACAGCATTGACATTTATACAAATGTTGGCTATATGCTTCGCATTGACTGCTGGGAAGCCGAAAAGGATTTAAAAACCACACCCGGATCAGACTGTGCATTGACTTCACTTGCAGTCGATGAACCATTTGAATATGCGAGATTATATCTTGAGGGCAATTTACAGATGTGGGTAGATGCAGAAGATTCATTAGAGTTATAAAATGCAAGCAGCCTGTATGCTTCATTACACACAGGCTGCTTAATCAAATTTATTATAATTGATGAAAAATCGGTTGCATTTTGTCAAAAGTACAAAACTTTTTGAAGCCAAGTGCTTTTAATTCCTGTTATGATACTGAGGATATCCCAGCAATACTTGCTATCCCTGATACCTTATTCTTTCTACCAGCGTTTCCTTTTTCAGATTACTGCTTAAAACGCAGGAAAGCACAATCTGCAAAAGGCTGACCAGCAAAATCATAGCAAGAATTGGTGTCATTGGAACATGATAGACATTCATTCCAAATATCCCATTATGCTTTGCATAGGCAAAGAGCACGTAGCCAAGTGGCAGACCAACGACAAGTGCTACACATATGGTGCCAACCGTAAAAATCAGTCCCTGTAACTGCAGGCATAAATTTAATTGTTTATTTGTCATACCCACAGCCTGTAATACACCATATTCCTGCTTTTTTGTCGTAATATTCATGATCATGGTGTTTGCCATATTCATAAAACCGATGAATCCTACAACCGCCATAAACAGATAACAGCCAAGCTTCATCATGCGAGCTGAGAATTCTGCAGATTGTAACTGCGCATGATAAGTATCCATTTTTATATGCGAAGTATTAGAAATCAATGTATTCAGATTTTGCTCCACAGATGCCACATCTTTTTTGTCACAGTCCACCCACAGATAGCCATAGGCTGTTCCTCTCGGATTCATGGAACGGTATACGCCTTCCGGAATGACAAGGTAAGTGTCCGCACTTACAAAGGATCCTGCAATCTTTCCCTGATAGGTATAGGTTCCACTTCCATTCTCAAAGTCAAATGCAATGGATTCACCCGGAGCATATCCATCTTGTTCCATCCACATCGACCAACCAAAGAAAATTTCACCATTCTTTACCGCCTGATCATAGTCCATAGAGCCAATATCCCCGTCCTGGCGCATAAAATCAAAATCCTTTTTACTCACAACAGCAGCCGGAAATCTTGTTCCGTTCAGATTTACAGAGACAATCTCTCTCGTCATGACATCTGTCACTCCCGGAATGCTTTTGATTTCTTCAATCAGCGAATCATTCAATGGATCATCCGTCAGAATCGTATCCAGATTATTCTCCGGATATCTTTCATCATACTCAGCAGAATAGTCAAGCTGCAGTTCAAATTGTCCATGATTAACGGAAAGACGTGCTTCATGCTCCGTGTCAATATTTCCCACATAATTAGAAATAATCACAAACAATGCGCAGGAAAGCCCCAGTGTGAGGATGGTAGCAATGGTTCTTTTTTGGTTACCCATTACATTTGCCATTGCCATAGAAAACACGGTGACATTTTTTCTGCCATTTCGTTTTCCTTTTTTGTGTTTTTCTGCATTTTCTAAATACCGTGTTGCTTCGATAGGTGAAATCCGTGAAACAATTTTCATTGGTTTACGCAGTGCCAAAGCAACGGTAAGAAATGATACGAAAATACATAGAAGCATAACAGGCAGGGAAAACAGTGACACCTGCTGATTTTGGACTCCCATAGAGTCAGTTCCAGTTGATACAAGATTCCCCTGTTCTACCAGCCAGTTAAAACCGCATTTTGCAATCAGAAAGCCCAGAAGCAATCCAACCGGTATTGAAAAAATTGTCAAAAAAATGCCCTCTCTGAAGATCAGTTGTTTCATCTGCTTTTTTGTTGCTCCCAAAGCCTTGATTTTTCCATACTCCTGTATCTTGTTGGCAATACCGACCTGAAAAATATTATAAATGACCACAACAGAGAAAAGTACAATTGCAAGAATCAAACCCCCGCATACCGCAATCGTTTCATAACTCGGCTGCAAGACCCATTGCAAATAGAGATCATTGACTATAACGTTTTTTTCTTCGATCCCACAAGCTGCTGCAATCTGCTTTATAACCGGTTCAATATTATTCATAGATACATTTGCAGAATCATTTAAAGTAAAATAAATATTATACTGTCTGTCATTCTCTGCGACGTGCTCATCATAAAACGCCTGTGACCCGAAAGCAACATAAGATGCCTCGATGGTATACTCATCCCGATCATATAGGATTCCGCTGACAACAAATTCTTCCGGCTTATATTCTGACTGCATCCCTGCGCGGTAATCCAGTGTAACCGTATCTCCAATCTTTACATCACCATACCCCATTGCACGAAAAAATGCTCTTCCTGCGGCAATTTCCTGCATTTTTTCCGGATACTTTCCTTCCTTCAACTCATATTCTTTATTATAAGGAAGCATTTTTCTTGCAGTCTCATCCATGCAGACAAACCCGCCTTTTTCATTGCCTTTTATGATACCTTCGGTACACATAGTGCCTGTAGCATCTATTTCCGCACGGCGGTTTACTTCTTTTAACTGCGATCCGTCTGCGGAAACAAACAGACCATAATTGCTTCCATATGATCCTGCCGCCTGACTTTTCTGTAAATGAATTACCCCATTTCCCACAGTACTGATAATCACAAGCAGCATCGTAGTCAGACATATGGACATCATGATCAGTATACTTCTTGTCTTGTTCTTTTTGTCATTGCTATATGCAATCCTGCTTATTGTCTTCATCTGAAATCCACCACCTGTCCGTCCTCAATCACCAGAATACGGTCAGCGACCTGTGCAATTTCGTCATCATGGGTAATCATTACAATTGTCTGTCCATATTTTTTTGCTGTCATCTTAAGCAGGGCGATTACCTCATCACTGGTCTTGGAATCAAGATTTCCTGTCGGCTCATCCGCAAATATAATCTCCGGACGATTCACCAGTGCTCTTGCAATTGCTACTCTCTGCTGCTGTCCTCCGGATAACTGATTTGGCAGATTATAAATCCGGTTTTCAATCCCCAGAGTTGCAATAATATCATTTACATACGCTTCATCCACTTTTCTTCCATCCAGCCCCAGTGGCAGTACAATATTTTCCCAGACATTAACAGCTGAAACCAGATTAAATGCCTGAAAAACAAATCCGATTTTTCTTCTGCGGAAAACAGCAAGGGCATCTTCCTTCATCCTGTATAAATCTTTCCCCGCTAAAGTAACTCTGCCTTTTGTCGGGGTATCAAGCCCTCCAAGCATATGAAGTAATGTACTTTTACCGGAACCTGACTTTCCAACAATTGCGACAAATTCTCCCTGCTCAATCTGAATGTCCACCTGATTTACCGCTTTGACCTGATTCTCACCTGCACCATAAAACTTACAAAGCTGCCTGGTTTCTAATATCACACTCATGTGTTGCCTCCTTTTCAATTCTGTAAAGCGTACCTTTTCAGCGCACTTTCTTTGCCTGTTTATATATTTGGTCATTTTTTAACCTACGTCCAAATTGTATCAGGACAATCTTTCATTTCACTTTCAAAAAACGAGCAGAAATCTTACAGAATTGTAAGATTTCTGCTCACTTAAAATTTAACCAACATTAGTCAATCAAAACTACAAGTTGGATTGTCGTCATATTTTAGAACCTGAAAGTAAACAAAATATTTCTATAATACGTCAATAAGTAATGCTAAATAGCCCACAATATTAATTAAAGAATGAAGCATTATTGATGCAAATACATTTCTATGTCTAACATAAAACAGTGTTAAGATAACCGATGGCACAATATAATAAAAAAACTCAGGTATCGAAACTATATGAATACAATCGAAAAGAACAATCGAAATAACTGTTGTAACGAATAATACATATTTAGATTTTGTTTTTCCTATTATTCCATATCGGAAGGTCATTTCTTCAATTACAGGAGCCAAAACGCACCCTTGTATTACACTTAATATAACAGGAACAGAGGCCATTTGATTTTTTACATTTTCATTATTAGCAGGCAATATCTCTACCCACACATTTTGAGCTATCCAAAGCATAACCAATGTTAAAACCAATTCTATTATCAAAGTTATAATTAAACCTATATAATACTTTTTATCTGTTAATTTAGTATTGCGGATAAAATCCCACTCTTCTTTCAATTCTCTGTGAAACAACGCGATTACAATTAAAAAAAGTATTACATATACCATAAAGGAAGCCCATTCATCTGATATGATAGGTGCAATTAATTCCCATAACCCGAAATTAATTAAGTAAAAAAATAAAATAACTGCAATTCGTTTCCATATTTTATTTATACTTTTCATAAAAGCGTTTCTCCATAAAATTCTAAGTAAACAAAATCGCTGTGCGATAGCCTGCCAACGCCACAACACAGTTTTTGTTCTTTTATTAAAAAGGCAGTTGATTACTTTCTCAAAAGTATTTATTATTAAGCTAACACACAAAACAAAATACCAAGAAAGTTTCACTGCATATAAAAACGATATCATTATACCATTACAAATCCTACCTTCCTATACATACGGACAGCATAATTCATCTTTTGAACAGCTAATGATGCTTGTTTATATCCTTCTAGTTTTAATTTCATTAGCATCTGTTTCATTAATTCTGTTCCGATACCATAGTTTCTATACCCTTTAAGAAGTGAAATTGCAAAAGACGGTGTTCCATTATCTATATGACCGTAATCATTCATAATCCGAACCCATACAGCACCAACAATCTCATCCGCAACTTGAGCAACCAAACATAAGTCTCCCTTGTTCCCACCAAAGTCCTCTATATATACCTGCAAATCTGGTTTGTTAATGATATCTTTGGACGGTGCTGGAACACCTTCAGGAATAAAAATTGCCTCGTATAAAAAAGTATCTAATATCTTATTTTCATCTCGTTTTAATTCTCTTATTGAATAATTCATATAAACCTACGATTTATTTTTATTCATAAATCAGTTGTCATTCCACACATAATGATTCCTCCGTTAAATATCGAATTGTGCAAAAGCCCAAGGACCTTTAATGTCCCTTATGCTTTTCTCTTTTCTTTTGCTGTTTCAACTCAAACATTTGCTGTTCTTCAGCCTCTTTTTTCTTGCGGCTTCTCTCTTTACGCTCCTGATTGTTCTGTTCCTGTTGTAATTTTAATGCCTGCTGCGATTTTGTGCCGATGCCTGTTTCCATCGTCTGCTTTTTTGCTTCTCGTTGCATACGCTTTGGATTTCTTTTTATATCCTTTACAACAGTTTCAACAGCCGGACTGAATTTCAAACTAAAATAGTATTTTGGAATATATTCCTGCACTTCGTAATCCTTTGGTTCTGCACCAAATGTTACCTTTGCCACAGATAGTTTACCATCTTCAATACGTTCAAATACACCTACCCAAAATGGTTCTTCAAAATATACCGTCAGTTTTCCACTTGCTTTGTCCATAAGAATCCCTCCTAAAATGAATTGAACAAAGAATGGACAACCCGGAGGGGCAAGTTACTTACCCTATTTGCATAGGACGGCTGGGCTACCTACCAGCTCTAGTACATTTTTAATGTACATTGCGTTTTTATCTTTGTATTTATAATCAAGCCATATGGCACGATTAACTTATTCGGTCAATTCCGATTTGTAGCTGAGAATACTCAGCCCTTTTCTGCTGATAAGTATAACAGAAAACGACTGTATTCTCAATCAGAACCTGTCGAAGTCCTCCTGCGTTGCAAGTTCTGCATATTTACAGTCATCGTTTCTGCTCTCTGCATATGGTAATTGAATCACAAACGTGCTTCCTTTTTTCTTTTTGCCAGAGGTTACCGTAATCGTACCTGCGTGTTTTTCGATAATTTCTCTCGATAGAAAAAGTCCGATTCCTGTACCACTCTTTTCCATGACCTCCCTGGAACTTCCTCGGTAAAATCGTTGAAAAATTTTGTGATACTCATTCTGCGGAATACCAATTCCCTGATCCTCAATTTCCATTCTTACAAGATCGTTTCTTTTTTGTAACCGGATAAATATTTTTGAACCACACGGACCGTACTTGATTGCATTATCCAGAACGTTGATCACAGCTTCACCAAGCCACCTTTTATCCTGCATAATCGTGCATGTTTCCAGCTCTTTTTCATAGTCAAAAACGAATTCTATTTCTTTCTCATCCGCTTTGGGATAAATACGGTTTACAGCAGATATGACAGTATCCATAAGCGGAAGTTTTTTCTTATTAATCTGAATCAGTCCAGTTTCCATCTTGGATATTTCAAGAAGCGACTGCAATAATGTCTCCAGTCCATCCAGAGCACTCCGACAACGGATACGAAACTCCTCCTGTTCTGTGGCACTTAAGTCATTCTGCATCAGCACACTAAAACATGTATCCAAAGCTGCAACCGGTGTCTTTAACTGGTGAGAAATATCAGAAACCATTTCTTTCGTGTTCTCCTTTTCTGCCCGTGCTTCTTCCTTTAGCAACTGAATATGATGTCCGATTGCTTCAAGCTGGTCATTCAATTTTTCCAGTTCAGCGTGATTTTCCGTTTTCAGTAAATCATCAACTTTATTTTCACGGAATCTGATCAGAATTTCTTCTAACTGGTCTAAAATTTTCTGATGACACGCATCTTCTGTCTTCTTCCAATAAAATAAAATA
This sequence comes from Streptococcus pasteurianus, assembly GCF_004843545.1. Classification (NCBI taxonomy): domain Bacteria; kingdom Bacillati; phylum Bacillota; class Bacilli; order Lactobacillales; family Streptococcaceae; genus Streptococcus; species Streptococcus pasteurianus. Next base: position 1,148,782 of record NZ_CP039457.1, read on the forward strand.
ATCAAAAGAAGCACGCATATCACAGTGCTTACAGCACCGGTCACCATAACCTGATGCCGGAATTGCGAATAAAACACATTCCCTTTATCTCCCCAGTATCCATATTGCTCCAATAATCGCCTTCCCTGTTCGTTGGTTTCAATATCCTTATCCTTAAGCAATTCCGAAACAGCATCCAGCCCGGAAAATTTTTCCTTTGCTGCAATTTCTGTCATAAGATTCATTTTATATTTATAATCTTCATAAAACACATACGTGGTAAAGCAATTTAATATTGCAAACAATAATATGACAGGCAATACCAAGGAGAGCACTACTGTAATCTTCTTGCGATATCTCTTTGTCACTGCCTTACCTCCTGATTCCATATATACCCAAGACCTCTGATATTCTTTATATAGACCGGTGCAGCCGGATTGTCTTCGATTTTCTCACGGAGTCTTCTGATATTGACAGCGATTGTATTTTCATCCACAAAATCCCCTTCCAGATCAAACACATTTTCCAATATTTGTGTTTTTGAAAGAACCTGTTTCGGATTCTGAAGAAAAAAAGTCAGCATTTTCAACTCCGTTTTTGTCAGACTGATTTCACGACTCTTTATCAAGACTTTCATTTCTCCTGCGATAAATATGATATCTCCCGAAATCATCTTTCCGGCTTCCTTTTTCTCCTGTCTGCGGCGGAAATGTGCTTCTATTTTCAAAAGAAGTACCGAAAGACTAAACGGCTTTGTAATATAATCATCTGCCCCTGCTTCATATCCCATGACCTGATCCATCTCCTGATCTAGTGCTGTAAGACAAATAATGTATGTATTATAATTGCATCTCATCCACCTTACAAATTCCAGTCCATTTCCATCCGGAAGATTCACATCACAAATGGTAACATCCACATTATTATCACTTGCAATTCTTTTCGCTTTTTTCATTGATTCTGCTGAAAAAACCTCATATCCGGATTTTTTCAGTGAGAATGTAATTCCACGATTTAAATTTTCATCATCTTCAACCACGAGTATACCTGGCATAGCATATGCACCTCTCTTTGTTAACTATTTCTCCTCTTCGTTAAGACCTAGTTCATTACCTCTGTCAATTCCGATTTATCCAATTAAGACAACTGAAATTTTATTCTTTGTCGTTCAAAAGATTATTTACTCTTTCACCTGGAAATCTGTCTTCAATGTCAATTATTTCAAACAAATTTAGGGGTAATTCTTTCTCTCCAATCAGAGTAAGATATTCATTAATAGCTCTGCGATCAATCATAATTTTCCCATGACCGTCCCAATGACGATTGCTCTCTCTTTTTCAAGCCAGAAATCCAATATTCATCGCCGTTTTCAATATCTACATAGTTAGAATAACCACCATTATATTTTTGAAAAGCATGGTCATTAAAGTAAATGGTTTTCTTGGCTTTTGAAGTTTTCACATATCCAATCCATGCTGGACCATCATCAGAATATCCTGTTTTTAGTTCAATATACATTAAATCTTTAATCATTTATATCACTCCTAAATTACGATTTGTTACTCACATAATATCATACTTCTCCTACAATTACATCTATCTATTTTTCATTATACTTCCATTCTGCTTGCTTCCATCACCAGCATCCGGTTGTTCTTCTCCTGCATGGTTTCTTTCGCATCTTCATTGAAATGATAGCGGACAACATACACTGTCTGTCCGATCTTCTTTGTAAAAGTGTGTCCCTGTGTCTCTGTATTCATCATTTTTTCCATAATCATCAAATTCCTTTCTTCTATGCCCGACAGAGAGAGGTTCGTATTGTCTCTGCCGGAAGTTTATCTGTAAACTGTCAACATAAATGTCAACATGAGGGTTCAAACTTCTTATAGAATGTTTTTTCTTGTCTTCCAAATACATCCCAAGAGTTTTTTGAATATCTTTGTTGACAACTGGTAAAATATCAAAATCACCAGTAAATATAAGGATTTCAGCTGTCAACAAGAATGTCAACAAGCGATCCATTTTCGGGAAAATCGACAGCTTTCCGGTGCTAAAATCAGCATTTCTCTCTGTCGGTCAGGTCAAATGGAAGTTCTAACTGCTCTGCCTTTGTCAGCTTCGTAAATCCGTCTTTATCCGGTTCGTTGACACTCTCATCCTCCTTTCCTTCCCGAATCCAGCTCCGTTGTCTGCCATAACCTTCTTTTTCAAATCTGTGGACTCCGGCTCTCTTCCAGCCTGTGATCTGGGTATCCATGATTGAACAGATCTCATTGGTCTCAAATTTCTTCGGTTCCCGGTCAAAACGGTCAAAGGCTTCCTTCCAGATCTGCACTGAACATACATGGGTTCCCTTGTAGGCATCCAGCCACCCCTGAATCGTTCCTGCCATGGTATCTTCCTGTGTGAACTGTTTCCGGTATTCATTGATTTCCTGTTCCATTTCTTTTGAGAACCTCAACAGACTGTTTTTATTTTCCGTTGTCCAGTAGATACCATGGCTTCTGCCCACAGCTGGTCAAAATAGGCTCAGGCTTCTTTCTCATCATCTAGGATATGCTTCTCTGCCTTGCTGCTGTCTATGGCAATCGGCAGGAAACGTCTTGCCCCGGTACGGTCAAAGGGAATGAACTGCCTTGTATTCGCTGATCCGGCGAAGAGACACTGACGCTTCCGGTCTTCCGCATATTTTGCATAGGGATCACGGTAAGTATCTTTCTGTCTGGTCAGGAATGATTTGATCTCTTCATTATTTCTTGCACTGATCGTTGCGACCATCCCCGGCATTTCTATGATCCAGTGTCCCCGCAGATGTTCATAGATTTTATTATCGCCAAGGTTTCGCAAGTCATCGGAAAACCAGTCATCATTTAAGACAAGGAATCGGAAAAAAGTAGATTTCCCGGCTCCCTGCTGACCGACCAGACAGAGCATTTCATCCGCTTTGCATCCGGGACGGTAGATCCTGCTCAACGCTTCCATGAGGAAATGCTTCATTACCTCATACACAAAGTCTGAAGCATCCGCTCCCATATACCGTTGCAGGACATACCGAATCCTCTCCTGCCCGTCCCATTTCAGTTCTTCCAGATATTCACAGATTGGATGATATGCCCGGTTTTTCGCTTCTATCCTCAATGCTTTATCCATACAGTTTTCACTGCAAAGACCGTAATAGCGTTCACAGTAATAGTAGTAATACGTCCTTGCATCATCATCCAGCTTACAGATCTCGTCATTCCACCAGAGAATCTTTACAATATCAATCCGTCCGGTCAGTTCGTTGTATTTCAGGCTCTCACTAATATATGGATCATTTCTCAATACAAGCACATAATTATCCACGGTTGCTTTCACCGCTCCTTATATTATATTTAGTGCAGTTAGCTACTGCCAAAGCCCAAGTGTTATACTTGGAAAAAGCCACTGTGGATTAGTTCATTACTCCAATCGCTTTGACGATTTCAGAAAGGTTCTAAACACAGCTTTTTGTTTTCATTGGTAATGAGTTTGATAATGCTAGATGTTTAATCTTCAGTAAGGTGACAAGGCAAAAAGTAAGTGGATACCAAGTAGGCTTAATACTTAATATCTGGAGGTACTCTTATGCTCTATGTTGGCATTGATGTCGCTAAGAACAAACACGATGTGACAGTTATTGATGATACAGGAAAAACTGTTCTAAAACCTATCACTATTACAAACCGTAAACAAGGATTTGAACTACTTCATAATACCTTGAAACAACTCAACCAGAATTGTCTTATCGCCATGGAAGATACCGGACATTATGCCTTAAATCTCTTAACATTCTTACATCAGAAAAATTATCAAATATACACCTATAACCCTTTACTCATCAAAGAATTTACAAAATCTCTCTCACTTCGTAAAACGAAAACGGATAAGAAAGATGCACGTACAATAGCTCTTAAGTTACTTTCAGACCCTAATCGTGCCCTATTTATGCATGACAACAGGCAAGAAGAACTTAAAATTATGACACGTCACATGAATCGTTTAAAGAAACATCAATCAGATTGGAAAGTCCAATATACCAAGTGTTTAGATATTATTTTCCCTGAACTACATCAGGTCGTTACGAAGCACTCTGACTATGTTTATGAGTTGCTCAAATGTTTTCCTTCTCCTGAGAAAATGGTAACTGCTGGCTTTAATAAACTTATTGAGATTAAACGATTAACAGCTAAACATGCATTGGATATTCTCAAACTAGCTCCAGATTCTATTGGCACAACTTCTTTTGCTCGTGAATTGGAATTGATTGAGATTATTGAAAATATCCAACACTACGAAAAACTCATCAAACAAGCTGAAAAGAAAATTGATGAGCTGATGGCTGAACTCAATTCGGTCATTACTACGGTACCAGGGATTAGTAACCGTCTAGGTTCTGTTATTCTATCTGAAATCAGAAATATTAATACTTTCAATAACCCAGCTCAACTCCAAGCTTTTGCAGGATTAGAACCAGCTATCTACCAATCTGGACAGTTAGATACTCGAGGGAAAATGGTCAAACGAGGGTCATCACATCTACGTTGGGCACTCATACAAGCTGCCATTAAAGTAGCTAGATACTCGCCTGCGTTTAAAGTTTATTTTAGAACCAAGTTAGCGCAAGGAAAACACTACAATGTCGCTATTTCTCATGTGGCTAAGAAACTCATTCGAGTGCTGTTTCATCTACTTCAGAACAATGAAGCCTCTGAAGAGGATAAACTAAGATAAACCAACAAAAACATAGATGAAAGACTTTTTAAAACTACTGTTTTAAAAAGCTTTTTGTCGTGCCTAAAACACGTTCTAAAATTTTTTAAAAAAAATTTAGAACAAACTATTGACAACTCTTATAGTTTGTCTTTCGTTGGTTTCGCAGGTGGAAGCATGGAATAAAGACACCTTTCGCAATATCTTCCTTCCGGATTTCCTCTTTCTTCGCATCCATCTCTGCTTTCTTTTTCTCTTTGGTTCGTTCATAGTATTCCTGCTGTTTGCCATTTGCTTTTCTTTTCAGGTAATTTTGATGTAGCCTGTCTTTTCTGGCTTCCCTCTTTTTCATTTCTTCGATTTCTTCCGGTGTCAGCTCCACCTCTCCGAAGTGTGGTGGCAAATACCGTCCGATGAAATTAAAATAGATTTCCACTTCCTGTGTTGTTTCAATACTGCCTTTCCGGTCACGCTCATGCACAACGATCTTCTCCACAAACTCATTCAGCATGTAAGTAGTCAGTTCCTCAAAATTCTGATACTTATCGACCATGGCAATGAACTTCTCCGCAGATCTGCGACCTTCCTCATAACCGGATAACTCTGCTTCCATTCCTGCGATCTCTGCTGATAACTCTTTCTGCTCTTTGGAATACTGTCCGTCCAGAATCGCATATCGTTCATCCGGCAGCTTGCCAAGAATGTTATCCTCATAAATCCGGCAGAGCAGTTTTTCCAGATCCTGCACACGTTTCTGTGCTTCTGACAGTCTGCTTTTCAGTCTTGTGATCTCACTGGACTGCTGTGAGGTCTGTGCCTTTCTCACCGTCTCTATGAACTCCTCCCAGTTCAACTGGGAATATTCTGCAATCGCCTTTAAAAGCTCCTTAATCAGCTCCATGACCACATCTGCGTTGATCCTGTGCTGTGTCGGGCAGAGTGTTCCAACCGGAACTTTTGAATAGGCAGAACAGGTATACTGTGGGACTCTTTTTCCATTGTTTACCCGGTGGACATACATTTTTGCTCCACAATCTGCACAATACATCAGTCCCGTCAGGGGATGTGCTTCTCCCCATCCATCCGGGTATCTTCTCACATTGCTTCTGATCCGCTGGACGTTATCAAAGGTTTCCTGATCTATGATAGGCTCCTGTGTGTCCTCAAACACCGTCCACTGGTCTTCCCCTACATAATGGCTTTTCTTATCCTTAAAATGCTTTCTGGTTTTGAAGTTCACCATATGACCAAGATACTCCCGTTTCTTCAAAATTCCAGCGATAGTGGAAGAACTCCATCCATAAGGAGCTTTGATTTCATCCGCTCTGCCTTTCCATAAGCCAGCATCTTTTTTCGCCATATGCACCGCCGGAATTTCCACCTGTTCCTCTTTCAGAATCTTTGCGATCTGATACGGTCCACGCCCGTCCATGGTCATATGAAAAATCCTCTGCACAATCTTTGCAGCTTCTTCATCAACGATCCAGTGGTCAGGATTATCCGGATATTTTAAATAGCCATACGGTGTTGTGCTGGCTACATGCTTGCCGGATTTTCCCTTTGCCTTAAGGTTGACTTGATCTTCTTACTGGTATCCCTTGCATACCATTCATTCATAATATTCCAGAATGGTGTAAAATCATCATCTTCCCGAAAACTGTCTACATTTTCATTGACTGCGATCAGACGCACATTCTTCTGTCTGAGCAGTTCCATATATTGCCCGACCTTCAGATAATACCTTCCCATTCGGCTCATATCTTTAATCAGGATCGTCCCAACTTTCCCGGACTCCACTTCTTTCATCATGGCAAGAAAGCCGGGGCGGTCAAATCTTGTACCGGAAATTCCATCGTCTGTAAAATGAATCAGATTGGTAAAGCCATGCTCTTTCGCATACTGTTCCAAGAGCTTTTTCTGATTGGAAATACTGTTGGACTCTCCGTTTAATTCATCATCACGACTAAGACGCTCATACAACACTGTCATGAATCCCTGTGTCTGTGCCATTCTCTGACGCCATCCTTTCTTTCATTTGGCTCCTGTTTTCACCCCATATCCGTTCCTGTACCAGGTCCCGATGTTTCCGGGACGTATTTTCCAGAAAATTCTCTGGTATCACTATGAGCAGGCTATTCTGTTGCCAAAGTTCGTGTAAGAAACCGAAAAATTCCTTACACATAACCCATTGCTCAGACGCCTTTTTACAGGATCGCAATATAACTTCTCTCATTTTCATGGATTTCTTGTCGGTAAAAAAGTTTCCTACACTAAACACATGTGGGAGAGGGTAAAAAGTAATATTGCTTTGAAATGTTTTAAAAAAAATACAATTTTGCCCTTTGAGGTAAAAAAATAAGCCTCAAGAGACTTTTTAATCAATTAGGAGCTCCATTTCTCTAAAATTGAGTGATTAAGAAGTCTCTTCAAACTTACTACACCTTGTACAATATTGTTTTTGTCGGAAAGTTCTAAAATGAAGTTAGCCACCTAAGGGTATCAAAAAACATCTCAGAGAGATATAATTGTAATCACCACAACAACAATTAGAAAGACTCTGAGATGCAAAACTATTATACACCAAAAAGTAAACATTTAACACTAACTGAACGTAGAATGATTGAACGTTGGCTTCAAGAAGGGCTCTCAAACCGTGAAATCGCTAGGAGATTAGCTAAAGCTCCTCAAACCATTCACAACGAAGTCAAACGTGGTCAGGTTAGACAACAAGTGCGTAAAGGAAAATTTGAAGTGATCTACTCAGCTGATTTTGCTCAAAAAGCCTATCAAAACAATCGCAAACGTTCTGTTAAACAAGTCTCCCTAACCAAGGGACTCAAAGAAAAGATAACTCACTACATCGAACAGAAATACTCTCCCGAGATGATGATAAAGTCAAAAGGGATACCTGTTCCCATCTCTACCATTTACTACTGGATTCATCATGGACACTTAGGATTGACCAAGGCTGATATGCTTTATCCTCGACAAGAGAAAGCTAAGAAAAAGCATGCTAGTCCCAATTTTAAGCCAGCTGGAAAGTCTATTGAGGAACGACCAGAAAGCATTAATAAGCGTGAGAATATCGGTGATTTTGAAATTGATACAGTTATTCAAACACGGGCAAAAAACGAGTGTCTGTTGACTCTAACCGATAGAAAGAGTCGTTATCAAATCATTCGACTCATTCCCGATAAGTCCGCGTTTTCAGTCAATCAAGCTCTGAAAGCAATCCTCAAGGATTATCAAATGAACTCTATCACAGCTGATAACGGGGCTGAGTTCAGTCGTTTAGCAGAAGTTTTTGACCCTACTCATATCTACTATGCCCACCCGTATTCTTCTTGGGAGCGTGGTACTAATGAGAATCATAATAGACTCATCCGGCGTTGGTTGCCTAAGGGAAGCAAAAATGCGACTCAACAACAAGTCGCATTTATTGAAAACTGGATTAACAACTATCCAAAGAAACTATTCAATTATAAATCTCCTAAAGAGTTTTTACAGACTGGCTAATTTGAACTTGAAATTTGGCATATTGTTTTTGTCGTCTATGCTGCTACCGTTTTTCATTCAAAAATTATGGTGAGTATTGCTAATGTGACAATGGTCGTTCCGACGCTCTTTACCATTTGGATTGGAATAAAAGCTGACCAAACCCAAGCTAAAAAGAAATGGATTATTATCACAGGTTTCGTTCAAGCAATTATTTTTACATTCTTAGCTTTCATAATCAATGAGCCTAGTTTGCTTGCTTTTTCTTTTATTTGTCTGTTTAATATGCTTAGTGATATGCTAAGTGACTTTTCAAATGGTCTGCGGATGCCCATTATTCAGAAATACATTCGCCAAGAAGATTTAATCGAAGCCTATTCCTTTACACAATTCATCTCTTACGTCTGCAATTTTTCTGGACAAGCCTTGGGCATCTGGTTGTTAACGGTTTCTAAGCAGAACTTTTCACTTGTCGCACTCATTAATGCGCTATCATTTTTACTATCAGCACTAGTGGTATTACTCATCAAAGATAACGTCAATTATGATGTCTTGGCCAATGGAAAAAAACAGTCATTAAAAGAGCAATTTTCAGCTTTATACCATAATGTGATGCTGATTTTCAATGAAGCTAGTACAGCAGATTTTAGTCGGCTGCTTCTGTCAATTCTTTGCTTAAATATGCTTGCTGGCTCACTTAATGCCATTTATAATATTTGGCTACTGACTGCCAAAATCGGTCACCTTTCTTACAGCCAAGCGCTACTTCTTATTGAGTTTATCTTAGTTGGAGGTATTCTGATAGGAAGCTTAACGCCACACGATTACTTTTCTAAGAAATCAGTTAGGGAGTTGCTAAAAATTAATGCCGTTATTTTCTTTCTCGTTGGTCTGTCTAACCTCATTCACCTACCGTTAATTTTCGGTGTGCTGCTACTAGCATTCGCGAGTTATCTGGTGGGAAAAGTCAATCCTAAAATTAATTCTCTATTACTAAGCAAACTTCCTGCTAATACCTTAGCACAGACGAATAATTTCTTGTCTTTTTTATTCACCTTGTCACTTCCTGTCGGAACCGTTTTATTTAGCAGCTTATCTTCGTGGAACATCACATTCACTTGGCTTACATTTCTTATTGTAGCAGTCATTATCTTTAGATTCTCAACACCGAGCAAAACAATTAATACTGATTAAAAATCTTGCTAAAAAGGAACCTGAGTTTTGTCTCAGATTCCTTTTGATTTACACTTGTTTATTTCTTCTCAATCGGTGCGACGCTGGCTAGTAGTTTTTTAAGCCCAACTTCTGGGAAATTGATTTTAAGTTCTTGTGTTTTTCCACTTCCTGTAACGGCTAGAACGGTACCATCACCCCATTTTTTATGGTGAGCAATGTCACCAATTTGCCAATCGACCGCTTCTTTTGAAGCGCTAGCTGATTGACCAACTGGAACAGCTTTGCCAGCTTTTGAAAATGGCTGCGCTCCACGACTTGATGTTGGTTGAACTTTTGCTTTACGTGCTTGAAGAGCTTGCTGTAAGCTCATGCCTTGTCCGAAAGTCAATTGCTCATCACTACTATTGCTATATCGAACACCAAATGATGAATTAGCTGGACGCGCTAAACCTTGGTATTGCAATAATTCGTCATCAATTTCACGAATAAAACGTGACGGACGGTTATAGCTTGTCTTACCAAACAAAGTACGTGTGTTAGCATTGGTTACAAAAAGCAATTGCTCTGCACGTGTAATCCCAACGTAAGCCAAACGGCGTTCTTCTTCTAATTCATCTTGGTCCTCGGCGGCACGAGAAAGTGGAAAGACGCCTTCTTCCATACCAATCAAGAAAACAATTGGAAATTCCAACCCCTTGGCAGCGTGCAAAGTCATCAAGGTCACTTCTGCAGTTTCCGCATCACCGTCATCGGTATCAGCAATCAAAGCCAAATCATTTAAGAAACGACTTAGTTTGTCAATACCAGCTTCATCTTCTGGGGCATCTTCTTGATTATCATCAAAATTCTTAGTTACAGTCAAGAATTCTTCGATATTTTCAATACGCGCTTGGCTTTCAAGGGTATTTTGCACACGAAGGGCATCAAGGTAACCAGTTTTGTCAAGAACAGCTTCGACCAATTCTGTAACAGTCATCTGGTCTAAGTCATCACGAAATTTCATGAGCAGATTCGCCAAATCCCAAACCGCTTGTGCTGCTTTTCCTTTTACGCCAGAAAGCATGATATTAGCAGATGCATCTAACAAACTCATGTTTTGCATATTGGCAAAATCACGAATTTTTTCAAGGGTACCAGGACCAACGCCACGTTTTGGTTCGTTGACGATACGTTCATAACTGATATTATCCGCAGTATTTGCAATCACATTGAGGTATGAAATCACATCACGAATTTCCTTACGGCTGTAAAATTTTGTTCCACCAACCATTGTATAAGGAATGTTTGATTTTAACAAAGCTTCTTCAATGGTACGTGATTGCGCATTAGTACGGTATAGAACTGCAAAATCTTTGAAGTTCTTGCCTTCTTCGCGGACAATATTGTCAATCGTAGAAGCGACAAAGACTGCTTCTTCACGTTCATCACGCGCACGGTAATAGACAATCTGCTCACCGTCAGCATTTTGCGTCCACAATTTTTTCGGACGACGATTGCGATTGTTATTAATCACCGCGTTTGCTGCTTGCAAGATTTTCTTGGTTGAACGATAATTTTCTTCCAATAGAACAACTTTTGCTTCTGGATAATCCTTTTCAAAATCAAGGATATTTTGCATATCTGCACCACGCCAACCATAAATGGATTGATCAGCATCACCAACAACACAGATATTCTTAAAACGAGACGCCAAAAGTTTCACCAATTGATATTGCGCATGGTTAGTATCTTGATACTCATCTACATGAATGTATTGGTAGCGTTGTTGGTAATAAGCCAAAACATCAGGATTTTGGTCAAACAAACGAAGCGTTAACATGATAAGGTCATCAAAATCCATTGCTTCGCTGCGGCGCAATTCTTCTTGATAAGCCTTATAACATTTGGCAACAATTTGCGTGTACATGTCACCTGCTTGATTTTCATAAGCTACCTCATCAAGCAAATCATTTTTGGCATTTGAAATCGTCCCAAGAATCGCACGTTCATTCCATTTCTTAGGGTCGAGATTCAGATTTTTTAAAATACGTTTCATGAGCGTTCGCTGCTCACCTGGGTCAACAATCGTAAAATTGCGATTATAGCCAATGTGGTCAGCATCACGACGCAAAATTCGCACACACATGCTATGGAAAGTTGCAATCAACGTATCAGCCGTCGCAGGATTTAACGCCATAGCACGTTCACGCATTTCACGCGCCGCTTTATTCGTAAAGGTAATCGCAAGGATATTCCAAGGATTTACAAATTTTTCATCAATTAAGTAAGCAATACGATGCGTTAAAACACGTGTCTTACCAGAACCAGCTCCCGCCATGATTAAAAGCGGACCGTCCGTTGTCTTAACAGCCTCTGCCTGCTTGTCATTCATACCATTTAGTAAAGGATTCATCGTAAAATACCACGGATGTCACTATTTCGCTAAATAAGCAAATTATCCGAGTTTTATTCCTCTCTAGATTAATTAGTCATATAAAATAATGCTTATCTATTGTACCATTTTTTGGAAAATAGTGTTGGCTGGTTTCACTTTGTTTGGCAAATTTTTAAGAAATAAGTCTGAAATACTTCCCGTTGCCACTTGGTCAAAATTAGTCTGCCAAATCCTCAATAATTGTCAAAATGAGCTGGTCATTCTTTCTCCCAGTAAAGGACAAGAATCAGACTTGCATTTCATCTTGCATATTCAAAGTGAGCTATCTGAACAAACAGTTTGACAATTGGCTAAAAAACATGGTTGTAGATGACACCATTATCGCGCTATTATCGTTGCCAAAATACATAGTCTGACAAGGATTTTATTGTTAATTATGTCAATATCACGTCATATGACATTGACAAGATTATTAATATTTGTTGCAAATTATTCCTTTATTATTGCATAAAATAGCACTTTTCCCAAACATTACAAAAAATACTATTGACAAAGTTCGGATTTTACTTTAATATAGTAAACAAATTAATAGCAAACCGAATGATGTCATTCAGGAGAAGAAAGCTTGCCTTTCGCCGAAGGAGTTACGCTCTCAGGTGTCATAGACAGGACTGGGTGACGGACGGACTTCTGGAGAGGCCTTGTTATCAAATGCTTTGATGACAGCTAGAATTTCCACTAGAGTCAGTAGTGTTTTTAAGGACTTTGTATTACCTACTGATGCTAATTGGGTTATCTAGATTAGGCGCCGAAGGGGCAAGGTTGACTTTGTCAACTCAAACTCTCAGGCAAAAGGACAGAAGATAAGAATAGATTCACAGGCGAGCATTAGGCTTGCTAAGTCTTCTTATCACTTTTCAGGAGTTATCTTTTTTAGATAACTCTTTTTCTATTTCTATTGGCATCTTTGGCGCTATATTTAAAATGGGGAGACTATTTCTTTTTATGTTAGACTTTTTTACTTCACTTGATGATATTGTCTGGGGAGCACCGCTTTTAATCTTACTCGTTGGGACTGGTGTTTACTTAACTGTTCGTCTTGGGCTTCTCCAAATCATCAAACTACCTAAAGCTTTTAAATTAATCTTTACTGATGATAAAGGACAAGGAGATATCTCAAGCTTTGCTGCACTCGCTACCGCACTTGCAGCTACTATTGGAACAGGAAATATCGTTGGGGTAGCTACAGCGATTAAAGCTGGTGGACCTGGAGCTCTCTTTTGGATGTGGGTAGCTGCTTTCTTTGGAATGGCTACAAAATATTCTGAAGGGCTTCTTGCTATTAAATACCGCACTAAAGATGATAATGGTGAAATTTCTGGTGGTCCAATGTATTACATCATCAATGGTATGGGTAAACGTTGGAAACCTTTAGCTGCTTTCTTTGCAGTTGCTGGAGTTTTGGTTGCTTACTTTGGTATTGGGACATTCTCACAAGTAAACTCAATTACATCATCACTTGAAAATTCTTTTGGTTTGGCACCACAAATCGTAAGTGTTGTCATTGCCGTTCTTGTTGCTATCATCATTTTTGGTGGTATTCAATCTATTTCTAAAGTAGCTGAAAAAGTCGTACCTTTCATGGCTATTATTTATATTATTGCCACACTCGCTGTTATTTTTGGTCACGCTAATCAGATTATACCTGCATTCAGTGAAATTTTTTCTGGAGCTTTTACTGGTACAGCAGCTATTGGTGGGTTTACGGGTTCAGTTGTTAAAGAGGCAATTCAAAAAGGGATTGCTCGTGGTGTCTTCTCTAATGAATCTGGATTAGGATCAGCACCTATAGCCGCTGCTGCTGCTAAAACAGAAGAACCAGTTGAACAAGGGCTAATCTCAATGACAGGAACTTTTATTGATACAATCATCATTTGTACTTTAACTGGACTTTCTGTCATTGTTACCGGAAAATGGACTGTCTCTGGTCTTGAAGGAGCTCCACTGACACAAGCTGCTTTTTCATCAGTTTTTGGTATATATGGAGCGCTTGCTCTTACTTTTTGTCTTGTTTTATTCGCCTTTACCACAATTCTTGGTTGGTCTTATTACGGCGAACGTTGTTTTGAATTCCTTTTCGGAACAAAACGCATCAAACTTTACCGTAGCATCTTCGTTGTCATGGTTGCCCTCGGAGGCTTCCTCAAATTAGAATTGATTTGGGTTATCGCTGATATCGTTAATGGGCTTATGGCTTTACCAAACTTGATTGCCCTCCTGGCACTCTCACCTGTCATTATCCATGAAACAAAACGTTATTTTGCCAAGAAATAAAAATTATCCTAAGCTACAGCAAGCTTAGGTTTTATTATGATAAAATAAGATAGGATAAGGAGGCGTGTATGGCTGGACATCAAGCAGCAAAACTCAAACTTCAACAAACTCTTATTTTGTTATTGGATAATGAGACATTTGATCATATCACTGTTAGCAAAATTTGCCGGCAATCCGCTGTAAATCGTTCCACTTTCTATAGCTACTACAGCAATCAGTACGAACTATTGGAAGATGCTTATGATTACTTGACTTCTCTTTTTATTGCTGAATTCGAAGAATATCAAGCTGATTTTAACATGACAGATGAGACGCGTTTTATAGACGATGCCTATCTAATTCCCTATTTAACTTTTGTGAAGAATCATCAACGCATTTATAAAATTTATCTCGAACACGAACATGATTTTCATCATAAAGAACGCTCTGATCGGTTAGTTAACCACATTTTTAAACCGTCTTATTATGCGCATGGTGTTACAGATAAGGTCAAAATGACGTATATGGCTAGCTTCTTCTTAGCAGGTATTACTCAAGTTATCCGAGGTTGGATTTCTAATGATTGTTCTGACGATATTTCATTTATTTCAGAAATTATTCAAACTTGTATTCCAAATGAAGACAAATAAATTAGCTGAGCACTTGTCTCAGCTAATTTATTTTCTTAATTTTTCAAACCGACAACAACTGGAATAATACCGATAAGTAGTACCAGACCAACTAGACTTAAAACGAATCCTATAACAAAATTTCCTGAGCTAATCAAGGCAAAACCACCACCGAAAACAAGCGCAGCAACAACGGAATAGACTACTTTTCCAACTAGTTTTGGATTGACGTTTGGGGCTCCTTTGCCAGCCAAGCGACGTTGAATCACCCAAGAAATCACTTCGAGCAGGAGACCAACGATAGCAACTGGCAAGCCGATATTTTGCAAGTGCCAATCAGGAAGTGTAAACATGCACATCCCAAGAGCCAAGACTAAAGTGCTAACTGTATAGGTAATAAGTGTGATAAAATCTGATTTTTTCATGTTTTGTCCTTTCTATTTACCAAAACGATTTAATATTTATGAGATTTAGCTTTTTCGTTAATGTCTTTTGAACGTGTTTTTGATTTTTCAGCTGATGCTGCTAAACGTTTTTTAGCCTCTTCGACACTTTCACCATCTTTTGTAAAGAATTTTTCAATGAATTTGCCTGAAACTTTATTGAATCCATTGACAGCGCCAGTTTCTGAGGCTTTGTAAGCACCGACAACTGTTTTTTCAATGATTTTATGAGTGGCAACAACTTTTTCGGCAATTTTTTCATTTTTTTCTGTGATTGACATATCCAAGAACTCCTTTCCTTTGATAATCCTAGTATAGAAATTTTTAGCGCCTTTTAACACAACAACTTTTAAAGAAAGTGTCGGATATGAAAAAAACACCCTACGGTGCTTTTCAGAAATAAGAGAGAATGTTTAACTGCAGGATAGCTATTTATTGAGATGATTTTTTACTTTATTGCTCCAATTAATAGCACCATTCTCATAGGCTTCTTCTTGGAGTAAATCAGCAATTGTCAATGTATCCAACTCGTGATAGAATGCAAAAAGTCCTTTTTCCAATGTTTGTTGAACCTTATTTTCAACTTGTTTAACGTGACTTGTATCATCATAGATGTGATGAGCCATATGTTTGAATTCGATAACATTAGCTTGTAAATCAAGAGCAAAAAAGACGTCTTTAAGTGTGATAGTTGTCACAGATTGGGCTAACTGATACCCACCAACTTTACTAGCATTTGATTGAATGAGACCTGCTCTTGTTAATTTAACAAGGATTTTTTTCAAATAAGAATCCGACACTTCTAAAATATCACTAAGAACACGACTTTTAACTGGTGTATGATTTTCTTGTAAAGCTAACATCGTTAGCACATAAACTGCTTGCTCAAAGCTTTTATTTAATTTCATTATGACCTCTTGATTAGTTGTGTTATTAACTCATTAGCGACATCGTCAACATGGACAGGTTTTAGCATCTTTACTAAAACACCCACCACTTTCAAAATAGGAACCATTTTGGCTAAAGTATCAGCTCGTCCATTCCCATAGACAATCGTTGGCTCAACCACTTCTAATGGAATATCTGATTTTTCCAAAGATTCGATAATCAGCTTCTTCCCATTTACAAACGATTTCGGACCGAGAACACCACCAATAAACCCCATTGCTTTCACACGATGTTTTTCAGCAACCCTAAGCATAACTTGAGCAGGTAAATTATTAACTTTTTTAAATAGGTCAACATCTTTTTCTGGTCGTCCAATAAAATCGATAATATAATCAATTTTTTCTGGCAATACTGCTTCAACTGCTCCCACAGATGTGACGTCAACAGCTATATTTTTAATACGCGAATCCTTCAATTCATTTTTTCCAGAACGCGATAAAACGTAAAATTCAGCACTTAAGTCTTTTTTTAGCCAATTTTTAGTGACATTCCGACCGATATAACCATTTCCACCTAATAATACAATTGTTGTCATCACATGCTCCATTCTTTGGATGTTTTTTATCTACGGTTTATATTTTATATCTTGAGACTTTTTTTGTCAAAAGATAAGTTCAAAAAATTCTTAAGATTAATTATCTCAAGAATTTTGGTATTAAAATACTTTAATTTTCCTTTAAATACGCTTCGATAACTTGGAAAACGCCTGATTTGGTATTAGCTGGTGCAATAAATCTGGCTGTTTCTTTCACGCGCTCTGTCGCATTTTCCATAGCATAAGAATGATAAGCCAAAGACAACATGGCTAGGTCGTTATCTCCATCGCCAAATGCCATAAGTTCATCTGGGCTAATGTCAAAAAGTGTCATGATTTGCTTTAATCCCCAAGCTTTATCAATATTTGGTAGGACAACATCAAGCGCTCCAAAACCGCTTGCCATTAGCACCAAGTCAGGAAATTCACGCCTAAAATCGTTGGTTACCTTTTCTTCTGCTGACATTGGAACCTTCATGGTTATCTTATTAATGGCTTCTTGTGGCATTTCAGACATATTATCAAGTAAAATCACATTCGGAAAGCTGTTATTATAGTAATCCAAACTGGCTTTATCTGCTAAGTTATCGCATGAAAAAGCCCCTTTGGTCATATAAGAATGCTCTGGCGATGAAACAACAACATGATAGTCATCAAAATGATGTTCATAGTAAGCAAACAAATGCTCCAACTGCTTCTCACTCAGATTTTTTAAAATCTTGGTCTCATTTTTCACAATAACGTGACTGCCATTGCCGACAACGTAAGCCAATCTATCTGATTGCTCACCAAAAATATGACGCATCCGCGAAATCTGATTACCAGTTGCCACGACAAATAAAATCTCACGTTTTTCTAATTCTTCAAGTATTTTTTCAAATCGCTCAATGTCATATCGCCCATTTTCATCTAAAAAAGTTCCATCCATATCAACTGCGATCATTTTTATCATAAGTCTATTACTCCTCACCATTCACTAAAACATTAACTCATTATATCATGAATTACAAAAAAGAGAAAACGCTTCAAACACTACTGAATTCACTCTAAAGTCAATCAATGAAAGGGCAACATCTGCACAAAATTTATAAAGCGCTTTTCTATTACTTAACCAAATTCAACTATATAAAATTTGTCTATAATTTCATTAGTTTACTATCACTTTATAGTAATAAAAGAAACATTACAACAATTCTTTTATTTCTTTCAACTTTAAAAAAACTTCCGCCAAAAGACGGAAGTTCCAGGAGTTCACATATTTTATACCGATTAACTATTTTGAGTTGATTCTTCGATGGCTTTTTGTCCATTGGTAGCTAAAACTTCCTTGTACCAATAAAAGCTATCTTTCGGTGTACGATTAAGAGTTCCTTTACCTTCATCATCCATGTCAACATAGATAAAGCCATATCGTTTACGCATTTCACCTGTACCTGCTGAAACAATATCAATACAACCCCAAGTTGTGTAACCAATGAGGTTAACGCCATTAGCAATCGCATCTGCCATGGCATTAATATGAGCACGGTGGTAATCAATACGATAATCATCGTGAATTGACCCATCTTCTTCAACCGTATCAAAGGCACCAAGACCGTTTTCAACAACCATTAATGGAACTTCATAACGATCATAAATCTTTTCAAGGTAATATTGAAGACCAACTGGATCATGTGCCCAGCCCCAATCAGAGTAAGTTAAATAAGGGTTTTTAGCACCTGCCGAGAAGTTACCAGATACCTGTTCACCACCTTCGTGAGTTGTCACATTGTTTGACATATAATATGAGAATGTGTACATATCAACTGTGCCGCGTTTCAAATCTTCAAGATCTTCTTCTGTAATATCTAAGTTAACATTGTGTTCTTTCCAAAGACGTTTCGCATAAGTACCGTATTTTCCTTTTACTTGAACATCCCCACAATAATAAATACCAGATTCCCATTTATGTTCGTTAGCTAGAATATCTACCGGATCACAAGTACCTGGATAGAATGTGATACCACAAATCATGTTACCAATCATAAAATCAGGATTGATAGCATGCCCAAGTTGTACTGCTTTGGCTGACGCTACGAATTGGTTATGTAGAACTTGATAACCTTCTTGGTAGTCGGCATCGCTTGCCTTTGCCCCAAACATATCAAGGAACATTGTCGTATTATTAATTTCATTGAAGGTTAACCAATATTTAACTAAACCTTTGTATTCATTGAAAATCACTTCACAATAGCGAACATAAAAATCAATGAGTTTTCGATTTTTCCAACCGCCATAGTTTTCTTCCAAGGCAAGTGGAGTATCAAAATGCCAAATTGAAACTAAAGGTTCAATATTATACTTACGACATTCTTCAAAAACTGAACGATAGAAATCTAACCCAGCTTGATTAGGCTCCTTATCATCACCGTTTGGAAAAATACGAGCCCAAGAAATAGACAAACGAAAAATTGAGTAACCCATTTCAGCAAACAATTTAATGTCTTCTTTATAACGGTGATAGAAATCAACTGCTACATGATTAGGGTAATGTTCAGTGTCAAGTACAGCATACTTAGCACCTTCTGGAATTTTACCATTATGTCCCATTGCTGAGACTTTACCAGGTTTACCATCTTTATCAATATACGTCATATAACGTGGTGCATCCACACTACCACCTGTTGTCACATCAGTCGCAACAAGTCCACGACCGTCCTCGTTATAAGCACCTTCGGCTTGGTTAGCAGCAATAGCCCCTCCCCAAAGGAAGTTTTTTGGAAATGTTTTTGTCATATATCGTTTTCCTTCTTTCAATTAAGTATAATAATATTATATTGTTATTTGAAAGCGTAATCTTGCATTATCATCTTATAAATTAATACTATCACATTAAGAATAGATTAATGATATCTGCAACTACTTGATAACCCGCTACTGTCAAATGAAGTCCATCAAGTGTCAAATCACGTTTTAATTGACCAGACTCATCACAAAGCAAATCATGAACATCAAGCCAATATACCTTATCATTGGTCAATTCACTAAGATAAGCATTCAATTGTGAAATGCTATGATTGGTACGAAGACTTGGAGTACGTATAAATTCGGGAGATTCATTTATTGGAAAGACAGACATTAAAACAATATCTGTTTCTGGTAATTGATTATGAATCTCCAAAATGATTGTTTGAATGGTTTGATAAACCTCTTCCGGTCTACGAGTTTTTAAATCATTAGCGCCAATCAAAAGAAACACTCTATTGGGGTTCAAATCAATCACTTGACTATCAAGGTGCTTCAAAAGCTGTTGACTAGTGATACCATGAATCCCACGATTATATAATCGCACAGTTGACGTTAGTAATTCATGAACCGGAAAGAATTCCGTAATGGAATCACCGACAAATAGAATATTAGGATGTGAAACACTTTTATTAAGGGCTGCATATTTTTCCCGTAATTTATTCTGTTGATCCACTAAAATAAACTGACGGTACTCCTGCACATCAGCTTTATGATAAAGTTTTTGAAATTCTATCATCCAATTTCTCCCGTAATGATTTTTTCAATAGCTGTTAGTACACCATTTTCAGCATTTGACGGGATAATATAATGCGCTGCATTTTTGACTTCCTGAGAAGCATTTGCTACAGCAAAGGAATATTTTACTAACGTTAGCATTTCAATATCATTTCCACCATCACCAAAAACTGCAATTTCTTCAGACTTAATACCATATTTGGTCATCAATACTTGCAACCCCCAAGCTTTATGAATTCCTGTCTGAATAATATCTACAGCACCGAAACCACTTGAAACAGCTCGTAAGTTACCATGAAATTCTTGATTAAAACGAAGTGTAACCTCATCAATTTCATCTAAGTCAATCATCATGGTAATTTTAACGATTTGGTCTTTCGGGCGCTTTGCAAAATCTTCTAGAAAAACGAGGGTCGAAAAAAATTGATGTAATTCATCTTGAGAAATTGAATAAGTATCTGATTCAAAAATCGTTCCTTCTAAAACATAAGATGCCTTGATACCTGATAAAATAACACGATAGGTTCTTAGCTTATCTGCAAAAAAATCAATAACAGCATCTACAAGATGTTCTGATAGAGCTTTTTGTTCTAAAACCCTTCCTTTATCAATGACTAGCGCTCCATTTTCAGCAACATAATCTATATTGCCAGATATATCTGAAAATATGGTCGTTAATCTTTCCAAGCGATTACCACTTGCCACGACAAAAAGAATATTTTTTTCAGTTAGTTGATCTAATAGTTGTTGAAATCTTTCTTTATCGTACCTACCTTGAGGATTTAAAAATGTTCCATCCATATCACTTGCAATCAACTTTATCATAACTTGTTACCTTTTAAAAAATAATTTGATAAAATTTGTAGTACACCATTTTCTTGATTTGATGGCGCCTCATAACAAGCAATAGATTTAATTTCCTGCGGAGCATTTGCCATTGCAAAGGAATACTTTGCTAATTTTAACATTTCAATATCATTGCCTCCATCACCAAATACCATGAGATTTTCTGGTCCATATCCCCAATGATTCAATAGAAAATCAAGCCCCGTTCCCTTGTGAACATGTGAAGGGATTACATCAATACAGCCAAATCCGCTAGAAGTTGCAGCTAACTGATAATCAGCAAAAATTGTATTAATTTCTGTTTGAATTTTAGCAGTTAAGTCATCACGAACTAATAAAGTTACCTTAAAATAACGATCATCTGGAATAGGATGAAGATTATCAACATATTTTAAAACAGGAAGATAATAGCTTAACAACTCTTTTATTTTTTCAGGTGTAGATTTAGGGAGGTATGATAATTCTTTTCCAACTAAGTTAATTACTGTATCAGGGTAGTACTTTTCAATATAGTTTACTAGGGCTGAAACGGCTTCTACAGTCTCAAACTCCTCTTGCAACGTTCTACCATTTTCAATAATATGACCGCCATTTTCAGCAACAAAACTCATCTGATCTTTGTGCTTAGGAAACTGTTGAATAATTTGACGATATTGATTGCCACTTGCCGCGACAAATTTAATATCATCAGTCATAAATTTATCGAATAAATGTTCAAAAAGTACTTTATCGTAGGTTTTAGCATCCGTTAAAAACGTTCCATCCATATCTGTTGCGATTACTTTTATTGTCATAATACTCTCCTTCCACATTCATTATATGCTATCTCCTTGAAAATATCCTTGTTTATTATCAGAAAAACTAATACTATGATATGAAAAAATGATAATTCATAAAAAAATTATCATTTTTTATAATATATTCTAAAACACTACTTGATTGGCATGAGAGGTATTAATTTTAAAATAAGATAGTCTGCCATTGATTCATCTGTATTTGCTAATCTCCATATGACAATAGTCAACTTTTCTCCTTATGGCTTAACTTTCTAAAGTACTTTACCGTTTGAAGAAATAACTTTTTTATACCAATCAAAAGAATCTTTTTTGCTACGTTTTAGTGTTCCTGAACCGTCATTATTTCGATCCACATAAATAAAGCCATAACGTTTTTTCATTTCTCCTGTTGTAAATGAAACACAATCAATACATCCCCAAGGTGTATAACCTATAAGTTCTACACCATCCTCATCAATAGCCTTTTCCATCTCCTTAATATGACTACTTAAATAATCTATACGATATTGATCATGAACTGAACCATCTTTTTCCTTAACATCGATAGCACCAAAACCATTTTCAACAATAAAAAGTGGCTTTTCATAACGCTCATAAAAAATATTCAGCGCATAACGAAGACCAACAGGATCAATTGCCCATCCCCAATCAGATTCTTTGATATAAGGATTAGTAACTGTATGAGAATTTGAAGCCTCAACAGCGTTAGAAATATCACGATTAGCAGTTGAATCAACGGTGTTAGTCATATAATATGAGAATCCGATATAATTAACAGTCCCTTCAGCTAAGATTCGCTTATCTTCTTCAGTAATAGGAATATTGAATCCTTTGCGTTCAAACATCTTGAGGACATAAGCAGGATAATGTCCACGTACTTGCACATCACAGAAAAACCATTTATCATGCATCGCTTGATGTGCTAGAAGTACATCTTCTGGACGTGAAGAATAAGGATAAGTCGGTACCATAGCAATCATATTTCCGATTTGAAAATCTGGATTGATTTCCTTGCCAATTTTTACAGCCAATGCTGAAGCAACCAAGGTATGGTGTGCACAAATATACATTGCTTCTTCAGGATTCTTATAGTCTCCAAAATGAACTCCTGAATTTGTCCAACCAAAAATATCATTAGCATAATTCATTTGATTATTAATTTCATTAAAGGTCATCCAGTACTTTACTTTTGACTTATATCGTTTAAAACATACCTCTGCAAACTTTACAAAATGATTAACTGTTTCACGATTCATAAAACCGCCGTTTGTCTTCGCCAATTCATAAGGCATTTCAAAATGTGATAATGTGATTACTGGTTCAATACCGTATTTCAACAATTCATCAAAGACCTCATCGTAAAACTGTAATCCTTCTTCTTCAGGTTCTGTTTCAAATCCCGTTGGAAAAATCCGAGACCAAGCAATACTTGTTCTAAAGCATTTAAAGCCCATTGCTGCAAAAAGTGCAATATCTTCCTTGTAACGATGATAAAAATCAATTCCAATATGATTAGGATAATAATTACCTTCGATCACCCCATTTGTGATAACACGTGGTATACCATGAGCACCAGCTGTCATGACATCAGCTACGCTTAAACCTTTAGAGTTTTCAAGAACACCGCCTTCAAATTGGTGAGCAGCTAAAGCGCCACCCCAAAGAAAATTTTTCGGAAAAGTCATCATTAAACTCCTTTTAAATATCATTGTATCTAGTAGTAAACAAAACTAATGATTTACAGAATAATAAATATATGCAAGAAAATTATTTTTTATCAAAAAATAATATTTAGCACAAGCCCCGCTAAAGAGCCTCCTACAAATGCAGCTATAACATTAACCCACGACTGATAGATTTTTCCACCTGATAATAATCCGTGAATATAAACACCAATACCAGTTGCTAGCCCCATGTCAATAAAAACATCTCCAGATTGTGTAATAAAAGAATAATCCATACCATGGTTAAGTAACCAAATTGGTCCGATAATAATAAATGCAGCTAGAAATCCTCCAAAGGCTTTCCACTTTAGAACTAATCTTCCCCAAATGGATAAAATCACAAAAGGTAAAATAAAGCCTCCAAGCATTGTCAACAACATTTGACTAATTGTCATTTTTTCTTCTCCTTAACTCCTGTAAATAATGAACACTAAATCCTGCTAAAATTGCCCCAATTGTTACAAGAAACATTGTCATAAAACTTTTTGCAACGCCATTCCAGCCACAATCAATAGCATCGCGAATAAATACTGCTGTAGAAATACCAAGTCCCATATCAACTCCAATATCTCCACAATTGAGCTTGACCATTCCCTTATAGTGAACGATATACCACAAAGGAAAAATAGCAATAATAGCTGCTATAAAACCTGCTAAATAACCAAAAGGGCTGGCAAAATACGACCAAATAGTAGGGACCAGAACACCTGCTAAAAAATATCCTAAAGTCGCTACCAAATATCGATGATACTTTTGAATAATTTTTTTAGTATTATATTTCAAGTAATTACACCCCCTTCTAACGTTTTTAGTTTAACATTTGCTATAATAAAATAGTGAGAATAATGACATTTTAGAACAGTGTTTTATTTTTTGAGTTTATTAACTATGATTTTTTAAAACAACGTTTCAACCTGTATCAATTTTTAAAAGGAGACTTATGTTTTTAATTGAAAAAATGGAAATATTTCCTTTCTCTACAAATGAACGCCACATTGTTAACTACCTCTTATCAGAAAAGCAGTCGATTGAGGGAATGAGTACTGCAGATATTGCTAAAGCAACATATTCTTCTAAATCAGCTTTAGTCAGAATCGCTAAAAAACTTGACTTTAGTGGATGGGTTGATTTTAAAAAAGCTTTTCTAACTGAGTTATATTACCTAGATAAACTTACCCAAAGTGTAGATGCTAATCTCCCTTTTTCTAAGCAAGATAACTTAATTACAATTGCCAATAGAATTGCTAAGTTAAAACAAGAAGCAATATTAGATACCGTTTCTCTTTTAGACAATGCTACACTAGAACAAGCAGTCAATTTACTTGAACAAGCAAAAAGTATACATATTTTCGCTGCTAGTAATAATCTTCTAAATGCACAAGAATTTCAACATAATATGAAACGCATTCAAAAGGATGTTCATGTTCATCAGTTACATGGCGAAATTCTTTTTGATGCTTATTTAGTACCAAAAGAATCTTGTGCTTTGGTTATTAGTTATTCTGGTGAAACACTTTCCTTACAACGTGTCATGAAACTTTTACGTCGTCATCATATCCCTATTATCTTGCTGACAAGTCTTGGGGAAAATAAATCAACTAATCTCACAAACTGTATCTTACGTCTAGCAACTCGTGAAAAACTTTATTCAAAAATCGGCACTTTTTCTACGGATGCTTCAATCACATATCTCTTAGATTTACTTTATTCAGGAGTATTTGCTCAAAATTATGAAAATCGATTAGCATTAAGAATTCACGCGTCACAACTTATCGAGTTTGAGCGAACATCAAGTTCTAAAATTCTAAATGAAGCAGAAGAAGAGTAACTTGTTTTCATCTTCGTCTCCCACTTGGTTCTTTCGCGACAAATACAGCAAACAACTCACCGAATTCAAAGAACTCCACGACTTCTCAGCATCTGCTGACGTCCCAGAGAATTAACGAAAATCCCTATATTACAAAATAATATAGGGATTTTTGAGGGCTAAAAAAGATTAATCATTCCACTAATACCAATAACGACATAAGTTACTTTTCGGACAATTTTTTCATTTATTTTAGGAATCAAATAGACACCTATCTGACTTCCTAAAATAATTCCTATACCACCAAAAAAGACATATGAAAAATCATTTAGCGATAACCAATTTTGGGCAATTCTCAATATTGTTAAATAAAATGCATTGATAAAAAAGAAGGTTTGAATTTGGGCAAGGTATTCCTCCTGTGTATCTGTTTGATTTCAAAAGTAAATGACCACTAATGGACCACCTATTCCAAAAAGACCATCACAAATACCAGATAAAAGAATAAAAACCACTTTTGTTAACTTATTTAAATTAATTTTTTGATTTTTATCAAAAATTAAATAATAACTTGCTAGTATAAGCAAAAATAGCCCAAAAATCCTTTGCAAAATAGCACTATTAACTTCTTTACCAATCATTAAAGCTAAACTACTAGCAGTCATATACAGAATTGTTGGAAAGAACAGTTCTTTCACTTTAATAATATGACGGAATTTAATTATCATACCTACACAAAGAAAAAGGGCAATAACTCCAGTCATAGCTGAACTTTTCAAAATAGGGAAATAATTTGGCAATACCAGCACCAAATCCAGTTAACCCTTGCAACAAACCTGCCAGTATCGCTACTATAAAAATAATATTATTCATATGTATTACCACTATCACATAATTTAAACTGTTGCCATGGTTTCAATAAATCCAGTATCAGCACATTGTTCTGTTTAATTCTGCCAACAAGATTAAAGCTACCATCATTTGGGCGGTCTTTTAGTACAATCTGTAATTCTCCCTTGTACTGACCAGCTGCATTATTACAAATCGTAATGTCACCTTTTTTCAAAGATTGTATGTCATGTGTTGGAAAATTTGAGTCTTTATAAGTAATACGCGTTTCTGACGACCGAATCATATAGCCAGAATAATCTCCACGATACATGTGTAAAGGGGTGACAATAACATCTTTTTCTACTTCTGTCACATTTTTAGCTAAATGAACCGGCAACATTGGAACAGATGAATAAAATACGTGATAGACTGCTGCTAACTCTTCTTTAGGTAAAAATGACGAGCTGATAATAATATCGTCTATCACATCTGTCATTTTAAGCAGTTGAACTTGTTCTGTTATGGGTAGCTGTCTTTGAATTTCTGTGCTCACCATCAAGTTAGATACCGGCCATGGACCGACCGAACCATTCATTGAATCAACAAAGGCTGCTGTGCGCAAATGATGTGATTTATATTGCCCTGCAGTTTGCACAAAATAATCAAAGTCCAAGCCTGTATAAGTTTGAGGATAAAAATTATGTGAGCCAATTATCCGATTCTTATCAGCTCCAAAATCCATGACCATATCAATGTAATGTTGCCCTCGTGAAATATTGAGTTCGATTAAAATTCCAAAAGGATTCATTGCCATTCTGGCTTCTTCAAGTCCCGTAAACCCTTCATCTAACCGAACAGACCAAATACCTAAATCACTAAAAAATTGCAAATCCTGATAAGAAATGCCGAGTTTTGCAAACAATTTAGGATTAACATCAAGCGACGTTTTCATCCCGAGTTGATTTCCGTAGTCAATGATTTCTTTAAATCTTCCAATTGTTTCACTTGGATTATCTGCTACCTCTAACATCGAGGTAAAAATACGTTGATAACCTATCTCAGCCGCTTGCGCTATATAATCTTTCATCTCAGTTAAATTTGATTTTGATGGATAGATAGAAATTCCTAATTCTCCCATATTTTCACGTCCTTTCTATGAAAAAGAGTGGGCTTAACCACTCTCATTATTTTAAGCTTCGACACCTTCTTCTTTAAGAAGTTGGTTGTCATACATTTTAAGGAATGGGAACCAAACCAAGAATGCAGCTGCCGCACAGACAAGGGCTGTAAGTAAGGCACCAACACTACCACCTGAACCAACATAGGCACCTAAACCAATTGGGGTTGGCCATGGTGTTTGAATGATTGATACGGCAGCAAATCCAATCTTAACTGACCAGTAACCAATTGTTGCAGTAACAATTGGTGCAAGTATAAACGGCAATGCAAGTACTGGGTTATAGACAACTGGAAGACCAAAGATTAATGGTTCATTGATATTGAAGATGGCAGGCCCCATAGCTGCACGTCCAAGCATTTTAAGTTGAGATGATTTAGCCGCAAAAGCCAACCATACACAAGCAAGGAGCATCGCACCAGAACCACCGATTGTGACATATGAATTTGTAAATTCACCAGCGTATGCGATATGTGCACCGTCAACGTTTTCTGCCATATTTGCTAAAAGGATTGGGTTAACAAGCCCCATAACGATATTTGCACCATGAATACCAACAATCCACAAAGCGTGAACAAGGAGGTAAATAACCACAATACCAAGCCATGAATTGGCAATGTTCTTAACGAAACTAAATGGAATAGCAACAACGTTGTAAATATCAGTACCTAAAACAACAAAGATACCGTTAATAACAAGAACAACAATGGCTACAACACCTGCTGGAATCAAAGCTGAGAATGAACGTGAAACACCTTCTGGAACAGCTTCTGGCATTTTTACAACCCAGTTGCGTTTGATACATGTTTTATAAAGTTGAACAGCAAGAATTGACATCAAGATAGCCGTAAACATACCTGATGTTGACAAACGATCCAAGCTATTACCACCGATTGTCCAACCATTGATAGTAGTACCGTCAACGTTAAGGTAATCAAACGCACCATTTGAGACTAACAATTCTGGAATGGTTAAGAAGAAAGCAAATACAGAAAGCAAAGCACCATAAACAGGATCTACATTCAAGTCATCTTCTTCTGCAAAAATTTTAGTATATTCATAACCAATAACAATGGCAAAGTAAAGAGATAAAATTCCCATAGTACAGTTGTAAGCTTGCAAGTATAGTGGTGCAATCTTATCAACCGAGTTTGCCCAAAGTGTGGTCAAGGCTGGAATCGGAAATGCTTGTGGGATAATACTCAATACAAGGAACATTGACCCAACAATGGTGAAGGGAATACTTGCCATACCAGCGGCAACAATAGCACGAACAGGACGCCAAGTAGAAACTTTTCCCATTGGTCCCATTAGGTATTTTTCTAGAAATTCAAACATCTTTTACTCCTCCTAAAAACTATAGAATGTTTGTGATTGATTAATTTAGTGATGCCAAATATTGTTGAATACGATAATATTGCTTATCTGAATTGTGATTAATACGTCCTAATTTTACTAGCATCCATGATGCCATAAGAATCCCAAGTAATAACATCACGATAAGAAAGATTTGAGTCGTCGTAGATTCAGATAAGAATGGGTAAAAATAATGATATTGGTTAAACAAAGTCGCTAAAATTAAAACAATATTTACTGCAATAATCAGTTGAAAATACAGTTTTGTCTTAACAGCTGGTTTTTGTTCTCTTGAATACATCCGTGATTGTTCCCACATACAAATGGCACCGAATACAGCCATAAAGAAAGGGATAACAATGAAACTCACATTATCAGTAGAGAAAAACATCAATATCCAATAGAGATTGACAAAGAAGAAAAATGCTACCACATAACGAATTAGGAAATAACGTGTGTAATACATATTTTTTATCCCATTTTCACGTCTTGTTTCATCTAACTTCTTTTTCTCTTGTTCTGTTAAAGCTGCCATCATTTATCCCCTCTCAACTAATTAACTTTTTTATATAATTCTAGCATTTCGAGTGCAACTTCTCGAAGTGTCATTGTTGTCATCAAATGATCTTGAGCATGAACCATAATGATTTCAACCTTAACTTCTTTACCACCTGCGTACTCTTGTAGTAAATTGGTTTGTGCCTGATGAGCTTTCAAAAATTCTTCATTCGATTCCTGTAACTTCTGTTCTGCTAGTTCATAATTTCCTTCACGCATAGCGTCAAAAGCTTCATGAACAATCGTTCGTGCATTACCGGAATTTAAAATAATTTCAAATGCTGCAACTTGTAACTCTTCTGGATTCATATAATCCTTACCTTTCTTTTATTTTAAAAAATAGCGTTCTAAATTCTTCAAATGATTGACAGGCTAACATTTGTTTTTGAAGTTCTGGTTCATCTACCAAATCAACGATTGCAGAAGTCAGCTCTGGCAATCCATCATTTTCATGAATAGACATAGACATTAAAAAGACAATCTTGACTGATGGGTATTCCTCATCCCAGAATAAATCATCTTTGATAAGCGCAACTGCAAAATGATGCTTACAGCCAACAGCTTTCACCGGATGTGGGACTGCAATGCGGTCACCAAAGATAATGGAACTCATTTCTTCACGTCGCTTTATCATATCAAGCAAACGTTTTTCAAACTGTTCATTTTCATTCTTAGAAATGCTCTTAACTAGTTTCTTTAATAACTCATTTTTGGAAATATTGGACAGAATAAAGAAAGAATCTTCTGAAAAATAACCATCAAATACTTCTCTCACACTAAATTCAGATGTTTTGTCTTCCATTTTTCGTAACGACGTTGATGTCTCTAAATGTGAAATACCGTGCTTAATATCTTGCAATTCTTCATCTGTCAAAAAGACTGATACGGTAAAGACTGGAATATTGAAAATCAAATTTGACAAATCAATGGATGAGATGATAAAATCAATGCCTTTCAACTTTTCATCATTAATCTCATAGTAACCTATGACATCTGCAATTAAAATCAGATTTCCCAACTCATTTTCAATCCTACTTTTCAACATCTGTGCGCTACCGTATCCTGTTGCACAAATGACAAGTACATTGTATTTTCGCTGCTCTTTGTAGCGTTCTTTAGCAGCCATAAAATGTAGAGCAATATATGCAATTTCATTTGGCGTTAAAGAAAAAGATTGAAAAGTTGGCATGATGGTAACGAGTTGTTCAGCCAATTGAAACATATCTGGGTAGTTTTTCTGAATTTCCACTGTTAAAGGATTTTCTAATACTACCTTACCTTCTAAGCGAATTAACATAGTTGATAGGTGCGCTAATAATCCCTCGATTAGCTGAAAATCATTTTTAACCTCTGGATCTATTTTCCCAATGCCATCAATAAGCTCTTGACGCATAGACTCTTGCATCTTTTCAGAAATACAACGTGCATTTCCGTGACTTTTTGATATCAAATGCAAGGTGATGTAATCTACTTCTTCTACTGGAAAATCAATTTTAGTTGATACAGACACGCGTTTTAAAATACTGTCCGCAATCTGACGCTCCGGTAGCTCACGTAAATTTAACTCGTCTTCCTCTAAGCTACTGATTTTAAAACCTTCAGTAATACGACGAATAGCTAAAGCGATATGAATAACTAGATTTTGAATAACAAAATCAGATAACTTAAGTCCACCCTCTCGACATTCATCAAGTACAATAATAGTCAATTCTTCAAAAGAAATTCGTTGATTAAGCAATTCATTATCAACATAAGAATGCATCATATCCATAAAACCAGACGAAATAAAATAATCCATAATGAACCGTCTTTTATCGCGTTCTAACCCTGTTACATAGACACCCTTATTTGCCTTGCTTTCAATCTTTAAATGATATGGTTTAAATTTTTGTCTTATTTTTTTTAAATCACTAGATAACGTTGATCGACTAACATACAACTCATCAACTAAATCATCAAAATAAATTTCATTTTGTTCAAATAGAAGTTTGTTTAGTAGATAATTGTAACGATCATTGATATCCGTAATACTATGATAATCAAAATGGTTATCATTGATATGATTTTCTTCCAAAAAATCAGCATAAGCATCATCATCCGAAATACCTAGCTTATAGCCATAACCTTGTTTGGAAATCAAATCGATACCCGAATAATCATCTAATTTTTCAACAAGTGTTTTATAGTAAGTTCTAATTGTTCTGTCCGAACATTTCAAGTGTGTTGCTAATTCTTTGCTCGTCACAAATGTATCCTTATCTTTCATTAGAAATTGGATAATTTGCTTTTCTTTTTTATTTAACACAGAAAAAGGTACCTCCAAACAATGATAGAACTATTATAACACATCTGAATTAGATATTTTCTTTCACCAAAGTAGCCATTTTCTCAATCCCCATTGGAATTGGAATATAAGCTTGTGGTGGGATTTGCACAATCGGTTTGTTTGTTTTCGCTGCCGCGTCAGCTAATTGTTTGAAATTCATTCTAGTTTGTGGGCTAACAAGGTATAAATCATACTTATCAGCTTCGATGCGTTTTTGCCCTTCTGGAACACCAACTGCATCCATTTCAATGTCTTCGCCTTGTTCTTGAAGGAATGTCATTGTCTTTTTGGCAATCATTGATGATGACATACCACCGGCACAGATAATTAAAGCTTTTTTACTCATAATGTAAATCTCCTTTGTTTTTTATTTACACATTTATTTTATAAAAACGCTTACAAAAAGTAAATGTGCTCTTTTTCCTCTTTAATAAGGAAAAAATCCAATAGATACGGAAAAATAAACTTTATAGAATAAATTTTCCGTAATGAATTTGACACAAAATAAAAAAACAGACGATTTTTTCATCTGTTTTTCTTAAATCATCCCTAAAGCTCCTGATAATTGTGCTGGTTGAATATGAATCTCGGTTGAATCCAAATGGTATTCTTTCATCAAAAGCGTCTTGAGCTCTGTATCATTAAGCCTAGATTGCACCGAACAACTCTGTTAAGATTTGCCAACAACTCTAACATTATTTTTTAGCTTGGTATTTTGGCTTAAATCTGGCAGCTTGCCACCATTTGTCATTGTAACCACATAATTATACCCAAATGTTTTGGTTCCCCAAATCTTAGCGTGGAAAGCTTGGACAACTGCCGCAATCAATAAAATAATAAAAATTGTAACGATAATGCCTACCATACTACGCCTCCTTTTTCCCTTATATGGTATTTTTTTATTTTACGCAATTAGTATATTCTTTTTTGAAAGCCCTATCAAACCTTTACTATCAACGGATTTCACGACAATTAAATAGGATAATTCATTTCAAATTTTCAATCAAAAAATCCTCTAAAACGCAGATGTACCAGCACTTCAGAGAATTTTTAAAAAAATTATTTATAAATCAGTTTGCAAATCAGAATCGTTCCTGCTAGTGTTGCTGACATACTATTGGCAGCAATTAAAGCAATATCAGAAATTGAAATACCATGCGCTAGCCAAAGTAACATTCCCGTCACAGACATGCTGTACATACCCAAAGAAATTGATTCTGTATCTTTCGTTTTTAATACCTTTATCACTTGAGGAATAAAACCCAGTGTGGTTAATGAAGCAGCAATTATTCCAATCATACTTTATCCTTTTCTCTAACAAAAAAACTCCATAAGGCAGGAGATTGCAGCCTCATAAAAGTTCTAAACCGATTAAATATCTTCACCATTTGAAGCAATGACTTTTTGATACCAGTTAAATGATAGCTTCGGTGAGCGTTTATAAGTACCATTACCATCATCATCTTTATCAACGTAGATAAAGCCATAACGCTTGCGCATTTCACCCGTACCAGCTGAAACAAGGTCAATGCAACCCCAAGGTGTGTAGCCAATCAAGTCAATACCGTCCTCATCAACAGCTTTAATCATTTCTTTGATATGAGCACCAAGATAAGCAATGCGATAATCATCGTGCACCATACCATCAGCCTCAACTTGGTCAATCGCACCAAAACCATTTTCAACAATAAAGAGCGGTAAATGATACATATCCGTAAACCAGTTCAAACTGTAACGTAGCCCTTCTGGATCAATTTGCCAATCCCATTCTGATGCTTTTACATATGGATTTCGAACCAAATCTTCTGTTTCTAAATAATCAAAGTGTGGATTGTTATCGCGGTGTGCATCAATCGCAAATGACATATAATATGAAAAACCGATATAATCAACTGTGCCAGCCGTCAAATCAGCCAAATCTTCTTCTGTCACATCAACCTTGATTTCTTTACGTTGCCAGTATTTCAAAATATGATTTGGATAATAGCCATGCACATGAACGTCAGCGAAATAATAACGTTTTTCCATTGCTTTTTGAGCCATTAAAATGTCTTTTGGATTGCAAGTTGCTGGATAAATAGGACACATAGCAATCATACAACCAATTTGAAAATCAGGATTGATTTCATGACCGATTTTAACCGCACGCGCTGACGCTACCAATTCATAATGCGCAGCTTGATACATAATCGCTTCGCGGTCATCACCCTCTTTATAAACAATCCCAGAATTCGTAAACGGTGCAAAATCTTCTTGGTAATTGGCTTGGTTATTAATCTCATTAAACGTCATCCAATATTTGACTTTGTCTTTGTAACGACGGAAACACGTTTCGGCAAAACGGACAAAGAAATCAATCACTTTACGATTAGTGAAACCACCGTATTCTTTTACCAAATGGAAAGGCAACTCAAAGTGTGATAAGGTCACAACTGGCTCAATGCCATATTTCAAACATTCATCAAACAAATCATCATAGAATTGCAAACCAGCCTCATTCGGCTCTAACTCATCACCATTTGGAAAAATTCGTGTCCATGCAATCGACGTACGGAAACATTTAAAGCCCATTTCAGCAAACAGGGCAATATCTTCCTTGTAATGATGATAAAAATCAATCGCTTCATGGTTTGGATAATATTTTCCTTCGATAACACCATCAGTAATCTCACGTGCAACACCGTGGCGCCCAGCGGTCATCACATCAGCAACGCTTAGACCTTTACCGCCTTCTTGCCAACCGCCTTCAAGTTGATGAGCGGCAACTGCGCCACCCCATAAAAAGTTTTCTGGTAATTTAGACATAACATAACCTCCTCGATTAATACAAGAATATTATAGCAAGCGGTTACAAAAACGAGAATAGAAAAAATTTCCTAAACTATTAGGAAATTTTTAACATCTTTATTTATGTTTGAGCAGCAAGACAAGCTCCCATACCAATAAAAGAGCAGCAAGACCAAAAAGACATTTGGAAATTTCTTGCATTGCGACATTAAAACTAAGCAAAGCTGCGGTTAACATAACTGCCAGAAATAAAATGCTCACAACAAAGCGATTGGCTATTTGACTGACGGTCTTAATACGATTTTTATAATCATAAATATCATGATTGATTAAAATCCGACCATTGAGCATCTGTTCAAGTAACTGATTAAGCCGACGCGGAATATTTTTCCCATTTTTCAATTGATAAAAGAGCTCAATCAATAATGTTTCCTTGTTCAGGGCCTGTTTTAACATATCAGGTCCCATATTTTCTAGAAAATAATTTTTAGCAAGCGTCATCAAGTCAATTTCTGGCGCTAATTCGCGGAAAATCCCTTCAATTTGTAGCGCAGCTTTTTCTAGAATCGTAATCTGTGGCGAAGCCTTCAAGCCATTTTTGACGAAAACGTCCAGCAAATCTTCCAATAAATCTGTGATAGACAAGACTCCCAAATCCAAACTAGAATATTTTGCCAGCATTCGTTCAACGTCTTGGCTAAGCGCTGTTTTATTTATTGAAGTATCAAAACTTGTAACAGACAAAATGCCCTGCATCATCCCTTCGACATCTTGTGCCGTAAAGCTGTAAAGAATATCATTTAACGCTACGCGCATGCCATTTTCTAAATTCCCCATAATTCCAAAATCAATAAAATAAATTTTTCCTTCAGAAATCAAAAGATTTCCTGGATGCGGATCACCGTGAAAATAGCCATCTTTAAAAACTTGCTTAATAAAGCTAAGCATCAGTTTCTTGCCAATATCTTCCAAATCATAACCAGATTTAATCAATTCTTCATAATGATTAATAGGAACCCCTGAAATATACTCCTCGACAACCATACGTGGCGTGGTATATTCGTCAAAAACTTCTGGAATAGCGATGCTTTTTATTGATTGATTTAACTCAGCAAAAGTAATCATTGCTTGCGCTTCGTTACGAAAATCGATTTCTTTCGTCAAGCTGTCCTTGAGCTGCTGCAAAACCTCTGATAAATTAACCATGGGCAACATTGCCTTAGGAATGCGCCGCGACAAGCCAATCAACAATTCTAAATCTTCTTCGATAATTTCTGGTAAATGCGGTCGCTGAATCTTGATAACAACTTCTTTGCCATTAAGCAAAGTAGCTCGATGTGTCTGAGCAACCGAGCCACTTGCCAAAGGCTCTGAAGAAATGTCCGCAAAAACTTCCGAAATAGGTACTGACAACTCTGCGGCAATTGCCTCCATGACAACATCTTGAGGTAATGGAAGAACATCACTTTGCAGCTTGCTTAATTCTCTAATATAAGCCTCAGGAAATAAATCACTTCTCGTTGAAAGAATTTGTCCAATTTTGACAAAGCTAGGACCTAATTTTTCAAAAGCTAAACGTAATTTACGTGGTGTTGACTTATCTTCTATAGGTTTTCTTTTTTCTTTTAGCGTTATTAAACCAACTGAGCTAAAAACTCTAATGATTTCCCTTAAGCGCTTATGTGACATAAAACATCCTACTCTTTATCGTCTGATACTGATTGCTTCAAAAGAGCATCCAATTTATCTTCCAGACGGGAAACATCTGCCTTTGTAGCATATTGAACAGATTTTGTTTTGACATCCAGTTGGTCAAATAACTCTTTTGCTTCACTTTCACCTTTTCGTTTTAGTTCAGACTGTAGTTCTTTTCCTTCTTCAACAGTTAAACGACCTTTTTCAACCAACTCTTTAACAAAGGTATCAGCCTTTTCTAAAGTCATTGAAGTCAAACCAATACCAGCTAACAAAACTTTTTTCAATTCATCCATAATTATTCCTCCTTGAACAATTATTATTTATAACTATTTACTATCTCATTCTACTACTTTTCACTCAAAATAGCTAAAAGAAATTAAGCATTTCATGTAATTTTCTGATAACATAGTAATATTTTTCTCAAAAAAATAAAACTCCGCTTAAACCAAAGGAGATTACGATGTCTTGCGGAGTTTGTAAGGGTATAAGAGGTCGTGTTTATCAACACACTAAACCATGCCTAGCCCTGCTATCAATCGCTGAAAGTTGAGAGGCCTTAGCTATGATTCCATTAAATTATAATGCTTTATTTAATATACTGCTAACATTATCCTTTCAAATTATGATACTTTACAACGATGTTAAAAAGAAAGTTTTCGGAAAATTTTAAAGTATCCGTTTCCATTTTTGAACTATTTTTGATATAATGACATTATATAATGATACTATAATATTATTGGGATGATTGATATATGAAAAACAATACTGATTTACTAGAAATAAAAATAGATGAAAACAAACATCTCTTGCCATATGACTACTATAGTACTGTCGTTGAGCATGGACGCCCTGATGTCCTTTTTCATTGGCATCCAGAAATAGAAATCAATTATATTTATGAAGGTTCTGCTCGTTTTCACATTGATTATGATTATTTCAATAGTCAAGCAGGTGATATTATCCTCATTCGACCTAATGGAATGCACTCAATTCACCCACTTGCAAACCAAAAACATGTTACCGATACTTTTCGATTTCATCTAGATATGATTGGACATTCTACTGTTGACCAAGTTAGTCTGAGATATTTGCAGCCCTTACAAACCAGTCTCTATAAATTTGTTCCACGAATTCAGCCAGATATGGAAGGGTATGAAGATATAAAAGAATGTCTCTTTACTATTTTTGAACTCTCTAAAAATGAGGGACGCCATTTTGAACTACTCCTAAAATCAAAACTAAACGAATTTTTATATCTTCTTTTTTATCATCGTTATGTTTTACGTAAGAATACTGATGATACTTATCGTAAAAATGAGCAGATTCGTGAATTGATTGATTATATTAACAATAACTATCAAAAAAATCTCTCAATTGACTTTCTATCACAATTTATGGGCTACAGCAAAACACATTTTATGGCAGTTTTTAAGCAACACGCTGGTACATCTTGTACAGAATTCATCATCCAGGTTCGCCTGAATAAAGCCTGTGATTTGTTAATGAATACTTCTGACCCAATTTTAGAAATTGCTACTGCTGTTGGATTCAATAACTTATCTAATTTCAATCGACAATTCAAGCGCTATTACGAACTGACACCCAGCCAATACCGTAAACAATTAAAAAAAGCGCATTATATTGGACCTCATCTATAAAAAGAGTCTGTTCTGTCAATCCTCAGATAAAATGGACAGTTAAAAAAGTTAGTTTTTTAGAAGGTACGCTTACCTAAATTCTAAGGGAGTCATACCTTTTAATTTTTCTTGTCCAAGTTAGAACCTGGTTGTCTGATTTTAACCCATATTTTTTGACAATAGAAGGCATCCCTCCGCTCTTTGCGCTTAGGTAGTCCACTACCTGTAATTTGAACTCGGGTGAATATTTGGTGAACTTGCTTCCTTTTTTGGCCATGAGAAAAGAACCACTTATAATGGACAGTATATAACTTTTTTATACTGTCCATTATAAGTGGTTCTTTTTCATTCCAGACTCTTTTTATAACCTATTTCACAGTAACAACAACACGCTGATAAGCTTTAAGTGTATGCGAACCATCATCTTGAACTTCTAGGATGATATGGAAAGTATCACCAGATTTTGTATCCTTTGGAATAGTAAAACTCACTGTTGTAGTATCCGCATTCTCCAATTCTACTGGATCAACAACTTCACCTTTCTCTAGAGTACGTACCCAACCTAAAGATAAACCTGATTCTTCATCAATCATCTCTGTCGCTTGACTATCTCCTGTATATTCTTTATATGTATCTGCCTCAAAGTGACTTTCTCACCTACTTTTGCGGTTAACTTAGTGCCTTCAGCAACACTTACTTCAGGTGTATGATTAGCATCCTCATAATTTTCAGTAACACCCCAATCAGCACGCGCTGCAAAATCATTATTAATATCTGTAATCCAACGCGTCAAAGTATATTGCGATTCAAACTGATCTGTATAAGGATTATAATCTAACTGAATATTCTGAGAGAGGTTATTGCTAACGATATCGAAACACCCTCCCCAACCACCATAGTTAGGATGCTCCACGTTATTAAGACCATTTTGAAAAAGGTAGAAATAAGAAGGTGAGTCTCCTTCGGAAATAAAATCATATTGATGGTAAGTCGGATTAGCTTTCAAATAATCACTCGAACCACGCTGCTCATCTTCCAACTCTCCATCAATTAGATTCCCATCCCCCATAGAAGCATATAGTTCAAGTAAAGGACCCTTATTATCAAGTATATTTTCTTTTTGCCAATCTGCCTGTAGAGTTTTTGTTAAAGCTTCATTATTTGCTTGCCAGAGATAAGCAAAATACCAGAAATTAGATTGATCATTAAGAACTTGAAGATTTGGCCAAGATTTAGCAATATAATCACTATAGCTATCATCTTGGTCAAGAATAATATAGAGAACTAATTTATCATAAATTTTCTTTTGGATATCTTCCCAGTCATTCGTATCTTTATACGCTTCCTCAATTGACTTAAGGGCACGAGCAGTTGTATTAGTACCTCCCCAAGTTTGAACATAAAGTGGGCGCTCATCTTTATCTAAAAAGAGTTCTTTTAAAAATTCTGACCCTTCTGTTACTTGATCCATCTCCCCCACGTTACTTATATTTCCTATTTTAGTAATATTACGGAGTGTGTTAGCTGTCGGATAACCACTAGCATGTTTTGACAAATTAGGCTGAATCTCTTCATAAGCATCCAACATATCATAAATCCAGTCTGTCCCTGTCCAACGATAAGGTTCAATACCTTTTTCCTCATCCCCAGCATAATGGTAAGTTGAACTTGTCAGTATAATACCTGCAAGGTCCATTTCATTAGAATAATAAAGATAACGAATCATAGAATTCATATCATCGACCTCACCATCAGTAGTGATAACTGTTCTATATTTTTCTAAACTAGTCTGATTATTTGTAACATTTTTCTTTGCGCTTGATGTTGTAGAGGGACTTGTCGAACAAGCTGTCAGACCTAAGCTAAATAAGCCTACTATTCCAAAGACAAGCATTTTCTTCCAATTCATGGCTTACTACTCCTTCACAGCATATTTATTATCAATTATTGAACTAAACCAACGTCCATTAAGGACTGTTGTATTCAATTCCTCTTTTGTTTCTTCTGTCAAGCTTGTATCAGATTCCATTTTAGATAAAATTTCTTCTGCCGTTGCTGTATTAGTCTTTGATTCAATAATTGCTTTATCCTGCGTGGCATCAATCGATAGAATCTGATTAGTACTAGTCCAAGGCTGCCATTTAGCTAAATCATTACCATTTGGATCATCAGAGTTCAGAAAATTTTTCAAATAAGCTTTGAAATCTTTCGACATGGCTGCTGCACCATCAGTTTCAAAAGCATCTCCAATAAGACTGGCATAATTCGATGGAGTCTGTAACATTGGCTCAAAAATACCATGGAAAGCGCCAAATGTTTTTGCTAAATCTGGTGTTACATTGCTATTATCACCATAAGAAATTTCAGCGATATAAATAGCTGAGTCATAATTATCTGACATCGTCTTAGCACTTTCGACACCATTTGCTAGGCTATAAAGTTGTCCTCCATATTTTTTACTGTAGGTAAACTCAGCAAGTTTTTCTTTATCTGTAAATAGTTGACCACTTGTAAAATCTTTAGAAAAGCGCTCATCTGAAGCTGCAAAGAGTGAAAATTCATCTGTTCCAGTGACAAGCATTAAAGGGACATCATTATAACTTTTGGTTTTAAAGCCAGATTTAGGGATAACAGTACCGTCAATATAGAGA
This sequence comes from Streptococcus pasteurianus, assembly GCF_004843545.1. Taxonomy (NCBI): domain Bacteria; kingdom Bacillati; phylum Bacillota; class Bacilli; order Lactobacillales; family Streptococcaceae; genus Streptococcus; species Streptococcus pasteurianus. Next base: position 1,189,125 of record NZ_CP039457.1, read on the forward strand.
TGTGGAAAAGCCTTCATACGAATAGCAGCGTTCCCCATCAGTCCAGCTAAACGTTCTGCTGAAATACCTCTAAGATAATTTTCTACATCATTATTGGCTGTTAAAAGCCAAGTGTTAGCTTCTTCTTCAGTTGCTTTAATACCATCTTCAACCACAAGCGGTGAAATAGCAGCAGCAAAAATTTCCTGGCTCTCCGTTTCCTCAGACAGAGTCATCCCTCCACTAAAAGAAATAGCCTTATCATATTTTCCAGCAAAAAGTGGTGAAATTAAAGTTGCCATAACATCACGCCCCCCTGCAGAAAAACCAGCTAAAGTAATATTATCCTTATCACCACCAAAGGTTTCAATATTTTCTTTTACCCAATCTAAAGCAGCCGCAATATCAAGTAAACTGTAATTACCAGAATTTTCTTCATCATTTCCAGTTTTCAAAGCTGCTAACGGGTTAAATCCCAAAACACCTAAACGATAATTAACCGATACATAAATAGCATTAATATCATTGACAAGAGTATTTCCCCTAATTTCCTGTGCATTACCTGTTTGATTATTTCCTCCATGAATATAGACAATAACAGGAAGATTATCTTCATCTGAATCAGGTCTAACCACATCAAGATTAAGAGCACTTTCACTACCAACAATTTTACCGTTAGATACTTGAATATCCTGCTCACCAGGTTTTGTCGCATCAAAAGTATCCGACCACGCTTCAACTTCCTCTGGCGCTTGCCATCGATTTGCTGTAGCATAAGGGATTCCTAACCATTCCAGAACATCATTGTCTTTATCTTGGTGTCCCTTGATATCTCCACCTGAAATAGTTTGCTTAACAGAAGCATTAAAGCCTGAATTACTCAAATTACTGTTGGTTACATTGCTACATGCTCCCAAAGACAGACTAGTTATTCCAATAATTACTATTTTCTTCCATTTCATATTCAAATCTCCTTTATCCGTTGAATACACATTCAATAAAACTCTATTTTCTACCAATAGTTGTTATATACAATTATCATTTTAGAATTAATTGATAATTCCAACTAATATTCTTATTCTATCAATATGAAATTAATCATACTCAATCTCCTTTCCTAATAAAATCAAAAGAAAAACCTAGCAATATCAAAAAAAGCGATGCTCAAGCCCACCTATTTTGATAATCACTAGGTTTTGCCTAATTTAATAGTAACAACCCCACCACGACATTATCATACCATCTAATAAAACACAATGCAAGCGCTTACTAACATGACATATAATAATATCATTTTTTAATAGTTTAATACAATAACAAGATTTATTTCTTTTCAATCAAGTAAAGTATCACTTAACTGTGCATATCCTTTAACAGCGAATGGACACCAATAGAAATTATTAAAAATTAACTTTAGTATCATTAGGTTTAATTTCTCTACCCTCTACTTCCTAAATACTATTCTCTATCATATATACAGTGTCCCTCAGCATACAAAAAATCACCTAGCTTTCGCTAGGCGATTCTAACTTTTATTTCATTGTTGTAAGAAGATAATCTCCTGTATTAACATGTGATTCTTGTGTCGTTAAAACGTCATCAAAATCAGCTGAGTTTGTAACAATGATCGGAGAAATAACAGGTAAGTTTGCTTCGCGAATAGTATCTAAATCAAATTCCAATAACTTTTGTCCTGCTTCAACTTTATCACCAACTTGAACTAAGGTATTAAACCCTTTACCTTCTAGAGATACCGTATCCATACCAACGTGAATCAAGAGTTCGGCACCATTTTCAGTTCGCATACCAATAGCGTGACCAGTTGGGAAGACAAGTGTCACTTCAGCATTTGCTGGTGCAAGAACAGTACCATCTGTTGGATCAATAGCAATACCTTTACCCATAGCTCCTGAAGCAAAAACTTCATCAGGAACATTTTCAAGTTTAACGACATTTCCCATCATTGGGCTAGCAATAATTTCTTGTTTTAATTCTTTTAAATTAGCAACAGGTTCTGCTACTTTTTTATCAGTTGTGGCAGATTCATCTTTCGGACCACCATATAGGTAAGGAACCGGAGCAATCATTTGAATAATGAATGAAGCAACAATTGCAATAACTGTCAAAGTAATTAGCCACCACATTCCTGTCATATCACCAGTAGAAGGATCCACATTTGCAGGATATTGGAAAATTCCCATAGCTCCTACAGCATATTGTTTAATATTAAGCATCATAGTTGCTGAACCAATAAATCCTGAAACTAAACAAGAAATATAGAAAGGAATACGCATTGGAAGAGTTACACCGTAAATTGCTGGTTCTGTAACCCCAAAAATTGAAGAAATGAATGCTGGCATAGCAATGGTGCGGACTTTTTCTTCTTTTGTTTTCAACATGATAGCTGCTAATACACCTGTTTGTGTAAAGTTTGGAAGAGCTGCTGCTACTAGAAGAGCAGAAACACCATTAGTTGTAACATCTAAAATAGCAAGAGGTACTAGTGCCCAGTGAAGACCAAACATAACCAATACTTGCCATGCTGCTCCTAAAATAAAAGCATATACAATTGGACTAAAATCAAGAACGGCTTGGAAAGCTGCTGATAACCAATCACTTAAAACATTGGCAGCCGGTCCTACTATCAAGAATGTCAAAGGTACAGTAACGAGAATTGTTACAAATGGTACCACAAATAGTTTTACCACATCTGGTGTAACTTTACGAGCTGTTTTTTCAACAAGTGATCCAACCCAAATTGCTAAAATCGCTGGCATAACAGTTGAAAGATATGATCCTGATGATGGAAGCTCAAACGGGATACCAAAAACTTTATTAAGACCAGCCTCTGCTAAACCTGATACTGAAGTAGCAATGTCAGGATAAACTAAAGCTGCAGCAATCGCAATGGCTGTAAATTCATTCATTTTGAACTTACGAGCTGCTGTGATAGCGATTAAAATTGGTAAAAATTGGAAGAAACCATCGCCAGCGGCATTTAAAATAACATACCAAGGACTATTATCGACACCCATTCCAGAAGCTGCCATAATAGCAACAATCCCTTTGATAATACCAGCAGCTGCCAAAGCTCCTAAGAATGGTTGGAAAATACCTGATATTAAGTCAATAAAGCGATCAAAGAGATTGCCTGTTGCACCAGCATCCCCTTCATCTACATCAAGAGAACCAACACCAGGAACTCCAGTTTCAAGGACAGCTGCATACACGTCTGGTACATGGTTTCCGATGACAACTTGATACTGTCCTCCTGCTTTTACAACAGTAACAACACCATCACGTTGTTTAAGATAGTCATCGTCTGCCTTAGATTCATCTTTTAAAACGAATCGCAAACGCGTAACACAATGACGAACATTAACGACATTATCTTTACCACCAACATGAGCAACAATATCTTTTGCTAACTCTGTATAGTCTTTCTTAGCCATATACGGCTCCTTTCTCTTTTTTGGCTTTAAATAACAGAAAAAAACCCAAACAAATACTAAACAATTTCTTGCGCCCTTGCGGTAACGCTAAAACTATCTTGTATTCATTCAGGTTTTGCCTGCCAACCAGTAACAATCCTTTTAACAATTCATAGTATAGCATGCGCTTCCATAATTTGCAAGCGCTTTTTTAAACTTTTTTTATAACAAAACAACGTTTTCACAATTCATGAAAACAAGTTCTTTGATTTTTGTTGTTATAAAGCTAATTTACAACATTTTTCACTATGTTTTCATTTTAAAATTTTCGCAAAAAAATCTCTCCTCAAATCACTTTGAAGAGAAATCTAATGATTTTTATTAATTATGACTGGTTTCCAAGCGTTGAATGTGAATGGTGATATAAACTTGTTCATCACGACTCATTGGAAAATCATAACTACTTTCGATATAATTTTTAATTTTTTCAGAACATGAAAAGGCAACAGGATAGTTTAATTTGACTTGTTCGTATAAAAAACTATCATTTTTTCCTTGAATAACGCCATTAACAACACGTTGAGCAAAATACTGAATATGGGTAATAAAACGATTATAACTTACCGAATCTTCATCGACAACCTTACCATAAAAAAGACGGACGATTCCTAAAATATCTGTGACAATCTTTGAAATTTGACAATTCTGCTCTACCATTCCCGAATCTTTTTGTGCGTTGATAAAGTGCAAAGCAATTGAGGAAATTTCATCATCAGGCAGAATAACACCTAACTTTTCACAAATAATTTTTAAAGCATCTCTACCCAATTGATACTCTTTTGGGAAAAATTTACGAATTTCCCATGATAATGGATTTTGAATAGTAATATTTTCACGAGTACGTTGAAGTGTATAATGCAAATGATCTGCTAATGAAATATAAAAAGCAGTATCAAAAGTCGTTTTAAGAACTTCTTGTCCATGCTTAATAATATCAAAAACAACCTCGGTTTCTGCTGGTGATAAATCAAGATAGACACGCGTCAACTCATTAGCTATATCATTATCCTGCATAACAAAAGTTTTTTCAACTAAAGTAGAATCAATTTCGTCACCTGACTTTTTTTGAAAACCAAGTCCTCTTCCCATAACAATGATTTCCTCTTCGTTATCTCCTTTAGCCAAAACGACATTGTTATTATAGACTTTATCAATTTTCATCTTTTATTACTCCTCAAAAAATTTCGGAAAGAAAAGGCAAAACTAACGTACACAAAAAGGACTGCACTTTAACACAATCTTCATATGTACACTAGGTTTTGCCTGCTTAACCAGTAACAACCCTCTCACCTCATCTCATTGTACCAAAACTTTTAGCAAAATGAAAGGGAATTCATAAATTCTTTTATCACTTGAATCACATTAACAATTCCCTGATTTTCCCAATCTCCGGTTCATTAACAACCAAAAAAATAGTATCACCTGCATTTAGACGCGTACTACCTGATACAACTTCTGATTTTTGAGCGTGGATTTGAGTTGTAATGAGAACATTTTTAGGAAGAGTCAAGTCTCTAACGTATCTTCCAGCAATTTTATCGGAAACCGTTAGTTCAATCAACGTTGGTTCGATGACTTCTCTGTCTTGTGGAACAGAAAGTTTGGCAAGTAAGACTTCATAAATTGGTTCACCTTTTAACAAATCCATTGCAATATATGCAACCAAAGTCACCACGGCAATCGTCATCAATTGACGGAAATCACCAACCATTTCAGTTACTAAAAACATTGCGGTCAGTGGCGCTTTTGAAATAGCCCCAAAATAGCCCGCCATTCCCAAAACGACAAATAAAGACAAGTAATGACTAGAATACAAACCAAATTGTTCAAAAAATATTCCAAAACCAAAGCCTAAAAGTGCTCCCAAAGTCAAAATAGGAAGAAAAATCCCACCAGGAAGTCCACTTGAGTAACTCAACATACTCCACACAAAGCGAATGATAAAGTATATGAAAACAATCATAAGAGTCAGGTGACTTGTCGATAATGAAGTAATCAAGCCATTTCCACCACCTAGCAATTGCGGATAAAAATAGCCGATTGGCAAAATTAAGATAGCTGCAAAAATACCGTAAAAATAGTTGGAAATATGAAACACTTTTCCTAGAAAGTCGTAAATGATAGTTGCCTTCAAAGTTGTTTTTTCATAAATATATCCCATAACACCTAAAAAAGCACCCAGTAACAGCAAAATCCAATAGTGCTTCAATGGCAATACCGCCAAATCTCCTGGCATATCAAGAACTGGCGTTAAACCAAAAATATTAAGCGAAATAAAATTAGCAACTAAACTGGCGACTAAAGCGGTAATCCAAACCAAACGTGAAAATTGATGATAGATTTCTTCAATAACAAAAAGCAAACCTGCAATCGGGGCGTTGAAGGCTGCCGATAAGCCTGCTGCCGCACCACTCGCAATCAAAACACGTTTCTCCATGCGTTCTGCTTTTAAAGATTGGGCAACACCTTTTCCTGCCATGGCACCCAACTGAATACTTGGTCCTTCACGCCCAAGCATAAATCCCATTGAAATCGCCAAGACACCACCAACAAATTTCTTCCAGAGAACAGACCACCAATCTGGATGAAGCAATCCTTTCAATTCCCCTTCGACATGAGGAATCCCAGAACCTTTGATGTCAGAATCGGATTTAATCAAAAAGCCAATGGCAACAACAATGAACAAAGTCATTCCCAAAATGAGAATTAAAAGACTTGGCTGTTCGTGTGATAATTCATAATAATTGACAACTTTGGCAGAAATGAAACCAATCAAAAGGCGAAAAAGACTAACCACGATACCTGACACGCAGCCAACCACAATCCCTCGCCAAACAAAACTGAGAATAGAGGAAAGCGAAAATTCATATTCTCGATAATAACTATCCATATAAAACTCCTTAATTTCTTGGATGCAACAAACTTTTTACGATGTTTGCGATTTTCCTGAAATATTAGTCCCTATTATTTTATCAAAACTCAGATGACTTTTCGAGGTAAAATCAAAAGAAGATGAACACTTCGTCTCAACTTCCTAAAATTATTTATTTGCGATACATTTTAAATTGTAGATAGAGATCATTATAAATTCCTAGCCATTTTTGTCCGAGATTATCATAAACTTCAAGGTTTTCAATGGTATCTTCGGAAGGGTAAAAGGCTTGGTCATTTTTAACGTCATCTGGTAATAATTCTTTGGCAGCATCATTTGGTGTCGAATAACCAATGTATTCCGCATTTTGCGCAGCATTTTCAGGCCTCAACATGAAATTGATAAAAGCGTAAGCTTCATCGACATGTTTGGCTGTTTTTGGAATAACCAAATTATCAAACCAAAGATTTGACCCCTCACTAGGCACGACATAATGCAGGTGTTCGTTAGAATCAAGCATTTCACTAGCTTCACCAGAGAAAGTCACTCCAATGGCAGCATCACCATTAATCATGTACCCTTTCATTTCATCGCCGACAATAGCTTTGATATTTGGAGTTAAATCGTCTAATTTCTGAGAAGCCGCATTTAATTCTGACAATGACTTGGTATTGAGACTATACCCTAACGTTCCAAGCCCAATTCCCATAACTTCACGCGCTCCGTCCACAAGCATGATGTCGTTGGCGTATTCCGAATTCCAGAGGTCTGACCAATGCTCTGGCGCATTTTCTACCATGGTGTCATTATACACAATACCCAATGTTCCCCAGAAATATGGGATAGAATAATCGTTGTTTTCATCAAAGCTTAACCCAAGAAATTCGTCACCGATATTTTCCAAGCCTGTGATTTTTGACTTATCTAACTTGATAAGAAGATTTTCTTTTCTCATCTTATCAATCATATAATCTGACGGCACAGCGATATCATAAGTCGTTCCACCTTGTTTTATCTTGGTGTACATCGATTCGTTGGAATCAAACGTTTCATACTGAACTTCAATTCCTGTCTCATCCGTAAATTTTGTAATCAAATCAGGGGCAATATAATCTCCCCAATTGTAAATAACCAGTTTGTTCGATTGACTTGTGGAACTCATCGTCTTTTGCATGTAAACAGAAACACCAAACAAAACAAGTATGACCGCAATCACGCCCAATACAAAAGAATATAATCTACGCATCACGATCCCCCTTATCTTGTGAAATAAAGTAATAACCGATTACCAGTAAAATACTAAAAATAAAAACAATCGTTGAAAGAGCGTTGATTTCTAGAGAAATGCCGCGACGTGCTCGTGAATAAATTTCGACAGATAGGGTTGAAAAACCATTACCTGTTACAAAAAAGGTTACTGCAAAATCATCCAATGAATAAGTAAATGCCATGAAGAAACCTGAAATAATTCCTGGCGTCAAATATGGCAACATGACTTCTTTTAACATTTGCCAAGGCGTTGCTCCTAAATCATAAGCAGCGTTAATCATGTCGTCATTCATTTCTTTCAAACGTGGTAAAACCATTAACACCACAATTGGAATAGAAAAGGCAATATGACTAAGCAAAACCGTCATAAAACCAAGATTGAAATGAAATAGCTCTGCTAAACGGGTAAAGAGAATCAGGAAACTTGCCCCAATCATCACATCAGGTGCCACCATAAGAATATTATTCAGTGAAAGAATGGCGTGCTGATGTTTTCGGCGTGCTTGATAGATGAAAATCGCACCAAATGTCCCAATAGCTGTTGCTAAAATGGAACTCAAAAATGCCAAAAAGAAAGTTTGAATGAGAATTAACATCAAACGACTATCCGCAAACATTGCCGAATAATGCTCTAAGGTAAAACCAGTAAAGCCACTCATATCTCCGCCTTGATTAAAAGAGTAAAAAATCAGATAACCAATTGGAATATAGAGAATGATAAAGACCAGTGTCAAATAAAGATTGGCAAATTTTTTCATTTTCTTCTCTCCTTAGTCACCCACATCGTAGCCAACATTGCCATGATTAAAATCACACCAATGGTTGAGCCCATACCCCAATTCTGTGTTGTCAAGAAATGTTGCTCAATGGCTGTACCAAGAGTAATCACACGATTACCACCAATCAAGCGTGTCAGCATGAACAAGCTCAAACTTGGGATAAATACTGACTGAACACCACTTCTCACGCCGTTAAGCGATAAAGGAAAGACAACTTTGACAAAGGTCTGTAATTCATTTGCCCCCAAATCTCGACTAGCATTGATAAGATTGCTATCAATGTCATCAAGCGCATTGAAAATCGGCAAAATCATAAACGGAATTTCAATATATGAGGCAACAAAAATAAAGGAAAAATCTGTGAACAGAATTTGCTTAGGTCCAATACCAACAAAGCTCAAAAACGCATTGACACCACCTTGTTGCCCGAAAATTCCCATAAAAGCATAAGCTTTCAGCAAAAGGTTAATCCATGTCGGCAATACAACCAACATCAACAAAAGTTGCTTATGTTTCAAACGTGTCAAAAAATAAGCTGTTGGGTAAGAGATAAGCAAGGTCACCAATGTGATAATGGCAGCATATAAAATCGAATTGAAGCTCATGCGAATGTAAGTCCATGAACTAAAAAAGGTTTTATAATTATCAAAGGTAAAATGACCTTGAATGTCGAAAAAGGACTGCCAAAGAATCATAATCACAGGGGCAATGACAAAAAGAAGCAACCATAGCACATAAGGAATTGAGAAGAAACTAGAGTTTTTCTTCATTTCGCTCCTCCTCAATCGCATGAATCAAGCCATCTTCATGTTCTTCCATTTCGACATATTCTTCCAGACGGGCATCAAATTCTTCTTCTGTCTCGTTAAGGCGCATGATATGGATATCTTCAGGCGTAAAATCAAGCCCAATAACTTCGCCCTCAATCGCCTTACGAGTTGAATGAATCATCCATTCGTTTCCTAATTCGTCATGAGCGATAATCTCATAGTGAACACCACGGAAAAGCTGTGTATCAACTTTAACACGTAATTTTCCTTCTTCTGGCAAAGTGATTTGCAAATCTTCTGGACGAATAACCACTTCAACAGCTTCATTTGGACGCATTCCGCCATCAACGGCTTCAAAACGTTTGCCGTTGAACTCGACCAAATAATCTTCAATCATTGTTCCTGGTAAAATATTTGATTCCCCAATGAAAGTCGCCACAAAGTGGTTAATTGGTTCATCGTAAATATCAACAGGTGTCCCAGATTGCACGATTTCACCGTCATTCATGACAAAAATCCAATCTGACATAGCCAAGGCTTCTTCTTGGTCATGAGTGACAAAAACAAAGGTAATTCCTAAACGTTGTTGCAGCTCGCGCAGCTCATATTGCATTTCTGTCCGCAACTTTAAATCTAAGGCTGATAAAGGTTCGTCAAGTAAAACGACACGCGGTTCATTGATAATCGCACGCGCAATCGCCACACGTTGGCGTTGACCACCAGACAATTTCTGAATCGGACGTTTTTCAAAACCAGCCAAACGCACCATTTTAAGAGCTTCTTCCACACGACGTTCGATTTCTTTTTTATCAACTTTTTTTAATTTAAGAGGGAAAGCGACGTTTTCAAAAACATTCATATGTGGGAAAAGCGCATAATTTTGAAAAACGGTATGGACATCACGTTTACTAATAGGAATATCATTGATACGTTGACCGTCAAGGTAAACATCTCCTGTCGTCGCATCTAAAAGCCCAGCAATGATATTCAGAATCGTTGATTTTCCTGACCCTGAAGCACCAAGTAGGGTATAAAACTTCCCTTCTTCAAGTTCAAAATTAATGTCCTTTAAAACAACAGTACCGTTATCTTCAAATACTTTTGATACGTTTTTAAACGCAATAATTGGATTAGTCAATTCTCATAAAACCTCCTTGGAGCTTCTTTAACATTTCTTTTCGCCGATAATTCGGACTTCACGTTCTAAACGAACGCCGGAATTCTTTTCAACTGTGTCAATGACATGGGCAATCAAGTCTTCGTAGTCTTGTGCATTACCATCAGCCACATTTACCATAAAGCCAGCGTGTTTTTTGCTAACTTCAACACCGCCAATACGGTGGCCTTTTAAATTTGCTTCACTTATTAATTGTCCAGCAAAATGTCCAACGGGACGTTTGAAAACAGAACCACATGACGGATATTCTAGAGGTTGTTTTAACTCACGCAAATGGGTTAAACGTGCCATTTCTTGTTCGATTAAAACGTAATCACCTGGTTTTAAGGCGAATTTTGCTGAAATGACCACATCACCACTATCTTGAACAGCTGAATGACGATAACCAAACTTCATATCACGAGCTTCAATTGTCTTGATTTCACCTTCTTTGGTAATCACTTGCGCTGATACCAAGATATGTGAAATTTCACCGCCATAAGCGCCAGCATTCATAAACACAGCGCCACCAACGCTACCAGGGATACCACAAGCAAATTCAAAGCCTGTCAAGCTATGGAATTTAGCAATGCGTGTCGTTTCAATTAAATTAGCTCCTGCTTCTGCTTCAATCACATAACCATTGACTGTAACGGTGTTAAGTTTATCAAACATGATAACAAAGCCACGGATACCACCATCACGCACAATGATGTTACTAGCATTTCCTAGCACCATCCATGGAATATTATTTTTATTAGCAAATGTAACAATTCGTGCTAACTCGTAACGATTTCGCGGAAAAGCCAAATAATCCGCTGGACCACCAACTTTCGTATAGGTGTATTTTTTTAATGGTTCGTCAACACGAATATCGATTTCTTTTAATTCTTCATTTAAAAATTCTAACATTTCTTCCAACTCTACAATTCTTTAATAAAATAGTGGGCTCCTGTTGTTAAAATCACTTGAACTCACTACTAAAAAATCGGCATAAAGCCGACCTTAATTATATCAAAAAAATCAGCTTTTGACGATAGTTAAACCAGAAGTTTTCGGACCTCTTGGACATTTAAATGCGCCAGATAAGATGAAATTGATTGTCCATTAAGTTGAAGTTGCGGAGCGATTTCCTCTAACGGTACCAAAACAAAAGCCCGTTCTGTCATGTAAGGGTGCGGAACGCTCAAATTTTCAGTAGCAATCGTCTCATTACCATACAACAGAATGTCGATATCAATGGTACGAGGTCCCCAATGCTCATGCCTAACACGCTTCAGCTCTTTTTCGATGTTTTGACAAGCAAGCAATAATTCTTGCGGCGTCAAATCTGTCTCGAGCTCACAACAAATGTTCAAAAAATCATCCTGGTCTGTCTTTCCCCATGCTGCTGTCTCATAAAATGAAGAGACCGACGTCACAGAAGTCTGTGCTAATTGTTCTAAGCGTTCAAGCGCAGCCAGTAAATAAGCTTTTTTATCGCCGATATTGCTTCCTAAGCTCAAATAAACCTTTGTCATGCGCGCTCCCGTTCTAACTCAATACCAACCACATCATAATGCCCATTGATTGGCGGATTTTCTTTAAAAATCTTAATGTTAATGGCTTGAACTGGAGGAAATTGTTCAAAAATATCTTGACAAATTGCTCCTGCCAAACGTTCAATTAAAGCGTAGCGTTCTTCTTCAACTTGTCTTTTTATCGTTTCAAAAACCAGTCCATAATGAACAGTATCTTCTAGCACATCAGACTGTGATGCTTTTTGTAAATCAACAGACAAGGTGCAATCAACGACAAAAATCTGACCAAGCGTTTGTTCTTCAGCGAACGCCCCATGGTAGCCATAAAAACGGCAACCTTTTAAATGTATTTTATCCATATTAGTAATCAATCAGAAAAGAAAAATCCCTACCCAGTGGCAAAGATAATCTCTCTCCTACCCCTTTCAACTCAGTTGACTAATCACTTTAACAATGTCACGATTAACGTCAACGTTATGTACACGAACAATTTGGCAACCTTTTGCGACAGCCCAAGCTGATAAAGCAGCTGTTCCCATATCACGTTCGGCAGCTAACGTTCCCCCACCAAGCAAATAATCAACCGTACGTTTACGTGAAATTCCAAAAAGAACTGGATAACCGAGCTTACAAACCGCATCTAATCCTTTTAGCAATTCGATATTTTGTGCCTCGTTTTTAGCAAAACCAAACCCTGGGTCAATCCAAATATTTTCAAGCGTAACGCCTGCGTCCAAAGCAGATTGGGCACGTTCTGTTAAAAAATCACAAACTTCTTTAGTGATATTATCGTATTTTTCTTCCTCTTGATTATGCATCAAAATGATAGGAACATTTTTCTCAGCTGCCAGCGCCAGCATTTTTCCGTCATAAAGACCAGCCCAAACGTCGTTTAAAATATCAGCACCTGCTTCCAAGGCAGCCCGTGCTGTTTCAGTCTTATATGTATCAATACTAACCAAAACATCAAAACGTTCTTTGAGCGCACTGATAACAGGAACAACACGATTAATTTCTTCTTCGGCTTCAACGAAAGTATAGCCTGGACGAGTTGATTCACCACCAACATCAATAATCTTAGCCCCTCCTGCAATCATTTTTTCAGCCTGAGCAAGGGCATTTTCAATAGAAGTGTAAGAACCGCCGTCAGAAAAAGAATCTGGGGTCACATTAAGTATCCCCATGATACAAGCCGTTCCGTCAATCTCATATTTTCCAATTTTCATAATGTCTCCCCTTATATGCTAACGTGTCAGTAAGGTCTTATTTTCCTAAAATCAATGATAGAATTTCATTTCGTTCTTCACGATTTTCTTTGAAAATCCCTTTTGCAACGGTTGTTACGGTTTTGCTACCAGGTTTCTTGATGCCACGCATTGTCATACACATATGCTCTGCTTCAAGCATGACAAAAACGCCCTTAGGATGCAAAGCTTCTTCAAGTGCAGTAGCAACTTGGTCAGTCAAACGTTCTTGTAATTGTGGACGTTTACTAGCCACTTCAACGGCACGCGCTAACTTACTCAAACCAGTCACACGACCATCACTTGGCAAATAAGCAACATGAGCTTTCCCATAAAAGGGAACCAAATGATGTTCACACATTGAATAAAATGGGATATCTTTAACTAAAACTACTTCATCATGATTTTCTGTAAAAACAGCTGTAAATTGATCTTTTGGGTCTTCATTTAAGCCTGAAAACATCTCTTGGTACATTTTAGCAACACGTTTTGGGGTATCCAATAACCCTTCACGCTCAGGATTTTCTCCCAAGGCTTCTAAAAGTTGGTAAACTGCTACTTCGAGTTTTTCTTGATTTGCCATTATCTCTTCCAATCTTTTTTATTTTTTCTATTATAGCTTAATTTTGCTGTCTTGACAAAAGCACAGGACGTACTTGTGATATGAAATAGAGCGACCCCGTGATAAGGTAAAAATCATCTTTACTGTCACTATCGATGTGCTTAACCCAGTCCTTCCAATCTGGAACTTTATGATACTGTTCTGGGTAATTTTCCAAAGCAAGCGAATTGTGATACTCAAACGTCGTTACATCAACTTCCGCTAGTTGACTAAGCAATGCTAACATCGAGTCAATCGGCTTTGTATCAATAGCTGCAAATAAAATGTGCAAATTTTTATCCTTGTACGCCTGCATGACATTAACGAGAGCTTGAACGCTTTCATTATTGTGTGCGCCGTCAATCATCACATTTGGAAACATAAGCTCTGTTCGCCCAACCCAATGTGTCTGTGCCAAGCCAGATTTGATAATTTCTTTGGTGACTTTTGGATACGTTTTACTTAATAGCAACGCAGCCGTAATAGCAAGGCTAGCATTGCTAATCTGATGTTTACCTGGCATTGCTAAACGAATATCCTCGATATTTTCTTGCCCTTGATAATCAAAGCCATTTTCAGTTTCATTAACCGAAAAATCCTTTTTAAATTCATACGTTTGGCTGCCGCAAGCTTGCGCTTTTTTGAGAAAAACACGATGAACATCATCACGTTCAGTGGCAAAAATGAATGGAACATGTTCTTTCAGGACACCTGCTTTTTGCTCAGCAATTTCTGCATAAGTCTGCCCTAAAACATTCTGGTGGTCTAAACCGATTGAAGGACAAATAACCGCTAAAGCTTTAAAAACATTTGTCGAATCATAAAGACCACCCATACCTGCCTCGATAAAAGCAATATCAACAGGGTGCATATGCCCAAAATATTCAAACATCAAGACCGTGATAACTTCAAATTCTGTCGCAGGTTCTAAAGTCGTTTCAAGCGGCAAACGTTCCACTACTGGACGAACACGCTCAACCAAGTCAAGAAAATCAGTCTCTGAAATCATTTGATCGTTTAAACTAATACGTTCACGAAAGTTAACAATGTAAGGAGATGTAAATGTCCCGACCTCATAACCAGCTAGTGAAAAAATATGCTGTAAATAGCTAGTCACTGACCCCTTACCATTCGTTCCGACAATATGGACAGCTGATAGCTTCTCCTGAGGATTCCCAAGTTCTTCCAATATCCAAGCCATCCGTTCCAAACCAGGCTTAATTCCAAATTTTAACTTGCTATGAATCCAATCTAAAGCTTCTTGATAATTCATTAGTGAATTTCCCAATACGACCAAAAATACTCATAAAATAAAGAAAAGTAAAACCGTCATTTCCGAACAAAATCTTTTCACAATGAGTTTTTGGTCTATGTTTTACCCTTTCTGTCTTGACTTTACAATAATACTTCTATTATAGCACAAGAAATCACTAAAAAACTTGATAATCAGACTTTCTTTAAATAAAGTTTCATACTGAAGACAAAGCCCCTTCCCCTTGGAAACAACAGTTTCTAAGGGCTTTTTGTATGGAGCAGTACAACAGAGATAATAACAAGCTAGAAGTGAGGATATGTTCCATAACGAAAATCCAGACTATAATCGAGATGACTTGGTACCAGAAGATCATTTGTTACGCTAGAGAGGATATTTTATCCAGCTTTATTTAACAATATATAATGATTTTGACTTCAATAACTTGAAAAAATAGAATGAGGTTATATAATATCTATCTTATTAAAGCCCACGAACGCTATTACACACAGAAAAATATGGTTAGCATTCTCCAAATCTGTCTTTGCTAAATAGCGTGCAGTTACTTCTCCTTGTTGAATAAAATACTTCCTATGCATACCATCTAATATTCCAACTTCAACTATCAGAGTATAATAAGTCCCATTGATTTCTAAAATAATATTCCCTATTGAAGTTTCTTGCGGATAGCCATCACTAGAAATGAAAACTTGTTCCTTATCAGAATTAGGAATATGAGGGCGATAACTTATTTTAAAATAGGTAAGGGGGAATCACACACTTCTTCTCTTTGAACCAATTTAGCCTGTAAAAACGTTGAGGGCAAATCTAGTGTCTTAAGCAATTCTGAAATTTTATCTAAAAATTCTGTTTCAGAAAAAGGCCATCCAAAAAATCGAGCCGAACTTTTTTAAACGCTCTGTATGCTCTTTAAGGAAAATTACCTTTTTTGTGTCATCTTAGCAGCTGTTAAAATATCGAATGTGGGCTGTGATTTATACAAAAAAGCAGTGTTTCTCTGTACTCACTTTCCCATTCACTATTCCAAGTAATCCCCCCACCAACACCGTATATTGCTTGATCATCCTTCACCTGAATTGTTCTAATAGCAACGTTAAAAATTGCTCTGTCATCGTGAGGCAAACACATTCCAATAAAATCACCCTAAAATACGTCCCGTATCATTTCTTAGAAGATTGACAATCATCATATTTTCAGAGCGATTCTTACTATCATTAGCTAACCAATGTTTATTTCTAAAATCTTGCGCGTCATTAATCCCACGAGCAATGGTAGCTTTCATTGGACGTATTGTCAATTTTGAACCATTTTTTCAAAAAATAATTCTGGACTCATTGATAAGATGGCAAAATCATCATGTTCAATATACTAATTATATTTGGCACCTTGTTCAATCACTATCCGATTGTAAAGCTCAAAAAGATTCGAATTAATTCTATTATGAAGTTGTACAGTATAATTAACTTGATAAATATTTCCCTGACGAATTTGTTGTCTAATTTCTGAGATAGCTTTCTCATATTCATCTTTATCCGTCTTAGATTCCCAAACTTGTGGCATTGTGATATTCATCTCGTCATCAAGAGGAAAAGTCTTTACAGAAAAATTGTTTTCAAATACTTTTCCTGCCTCATAACTGACATAACCAACAACACAATATCCTTGTGAACTACCTTCTTAAGAATAGCCTCTACATCACCAATTAACTTTGTTGCTAATATTCTTACTGGATTTTCAAAAATTAATTGGTGTCCCAACTCTTTGAAACCAACCACAGTCTTTTTTATGCATCCAAACTCCTTGTTTTTACCTGCTTTTCTTCCGCAACGACATCAGCTGTCCTAAGATAAAAATAGCAATCGCTATCCAGATGAAAATAAAGCCACTAACTTCTCCATTGCCTACCTTTTCGTGAAAAACAAACACGGCTATTGCCAGTTGAATTGTGGGATTGATGTATTGGATAAACCCAATGATATTCAACGGCGCACGTTTTACCGCTTCTGCAAACAGCAACAAAGGAATCGCCGTCACAATGCCAGATGCTAAAAGTAACACGTTTTCTAGCAAGCTATAATCTAATAAACTTTCTTTTGAAAAGAATAGCAAATAGATAAGCACAAAAGGGGCGACAACACTACTTTCTACCAACATAGCAACATCACTGGATAACTTGACATTTTTCTTAACCAGTCCATACAAAGCAAAGGTAACTGCTAACAGTATCGAAACAAGAGGCGGTTGCCCTATATTAATTGCTAAAATTCCCACACCAATGCCTGCAATGATAATCGCAGCAGTCATCCATGGACTCAATCGTTCATGTAGGAAAACTAATGCTAATAATATTGACACAAGGAGCATAATATAATAGCCAAAACTAGCTTGTGTTGCCTGCTGGTGACTAACTGCAAAGATATAAGTTAACCAATTCAATGCAATCAAAAAACTTGCCAAAACAGCCATAGCAAGTTCTTGCTTATGACTGATAAGTTGGCGAATTTCACCACGGTATCGCTCCTTATTTTTGGATAAAACCATGTAAACCAACATTGTTAAAACAGTAAAAATAATGCGATAAGAAAAGGTGTTATATGAATTAACACCTGAAAGTAATTTCCAATAAAGGGATAAAAAGCCCCACAAAATATAGGTTATTAAGCCAAACAAAATCCCCAAATTAGTCTTTTTCAACAAAAACTCCTTTAGTATCAACGTGAAGTGCGACAACTTCACCATCCAAAGCAAGCGCTGCAAGACGCTCAACAAGCTCTGCTTCTTTTGCTTTTGGAGCCAAGACCATAATCGTTGGACCTGCACCAGATAAGTAAGTTGCGTAGGCACCAACCTCGTGAACTACTTCTTTAATCGGTGCAAATTCTTTAACTAATTTTTGGCGGAAACGTTCATGGAAAAGGTCAGCTTCAATCGCTTTTCCAGCTTTTTCCAAATCACCTGTTAGAAGCGCTGCAATAGCTACATTGGCAATTGATGAGGCAGCAACGGCTTCCTTATAAGAAAACTCATTTGGCAATACATTGCGGCTATCGCTAGTCTTTAATTCATAATTAGGAATGAACGCCACAAAAGAGGCTTCAGGAAAGGCAACAACGGCACTATTGACCTTTTCATTAACATAAGATGAAATAACAAGATTACCAAAAATAGCTGGCGCAACATTGTCTGGATGCCCTTCAATTTTTGTCGCAATCACCAATTTTTCATCAGCTGAAAGCTGTAAATGAGCCAGCTGATTAGCTAACTCAATTCCAGCTACAATAACTGATGAAGACGACCCTAATCCTCGTGCCAATGGGATATCTGAAACCATTTTAATACGATGTGGTTGTAGGTCAGCTTTCACTTGTAAAGCTGTCGTAATCAAAAGATTCGTTTCGTCACTAGGAACATCCCCCAAATCATGTAAAACCTCCCATCTTTCAGAAAGCTCTAAAATCTCAATCGTTAAGTACTTAGAAACCGCTACGCCGACCGAATCAAAGCCTGGTCCAACATTAGCAGAGGTTGCTGGTACTGTAATTTTCATATCATTATCATACTCAAAAGTAGTCTTGAGCTTTTCCTTTCACTTAATCAGTTATTATTATTCGCCTAATACTTTAAGTGTATTAACCACTTGGAAATCTTCTACTGCTTCCAATTTAGCTGTTACATCAGCCAACTGTGTTTTACTCATTGAGTGTGTGATGATAACCACACGCGCACGTGTACCATTGGCTTTTTGTTGAAGCACTTGTTCAAATGAAATATCTTCAGAATTGAAAATTTCAGCTAAACGAAGCAATTGACCTTTTTTATCGGGGGTATTAATCGCAAAGTAATAGTGACTCTTCACATCAGCGGGATTTGCCAATTTTGTTTCACGAACAAATTCATTAAATGGTTTCCCAACATTACCGTCTTTAATACGACGACAAATACGGATAATATCAGCAGTTACAGACGTTGCTGTTGGTTTTTGACCAGCACCAGGTCCATAATACATTGATTCCCCGATACCGATTGACTCCACAAAAACAGCATTCATAACATCGTTGACACTAGCAAGTGGATGTGCTTTTGGCAAAAAAGTCGGTGAAACTTCTGCTGAAATACCTGATTCAACTTCACGTACATCTCCGACCAATTTGATGACATAGCCAAGTTCTTGAGCGACAGCAACATCATCTGGTGTGATTGTTGTGATTCCCTTATGTGCAACATCATCAAAATCAATCGTCATTCCAAAACCAAATTGGCTTAAAATAACAGCTTTATAGGCTGCATCGATACCTTCGACGTCATTTGTTGGGTCACTTTCAGCATAACCAAGATCTTGAGCTGTTTTAAGCGCATCTTCGTAAGTCCAACCTTCGTCAACCATTTTAGTCATCATAAAGTTAGATGTACCATTAAGAACACCCAAAATACGTGTAACTTTATCAGAAGTAAGCGAATTAGCAAGTGTACGAAGAATTGGGATACCACCAGCGACAGCTGCTTCATAATAGAAAGCAACACCCTTGTCTTTAGCAAGTTCAATTAATTCTTTACCATGAGTGGCAATCAAGTCTTTATTGGCAGAAACAGCATTCTTTCCTGCTTCAAGTGCTTTTGTAATAAATATACGAGCAGGCTCAATACGTCCCATTAATTCAATAACAATATCAATGCTATCATCACTCAAAATGTCATCAATATTTGTAACGAAATTATAATCATTTCCAGCAGCTAATAAACGATTTCTTTCGTCATCATCTTTGACAAGAACCTTAGTGATTTCAATCGTGTCATGGGCTGCTTCAGTAATTTTTGATGGATTTTCTTTCAAAAGGAAGGGAACACCACTGGCAACAGTACCAAAACCGAGTAAAGCAATTTTTATCGACATCTTTTTCTCCTTAATAAGCAAATTTCGAACAGAAATTGAACTAAAGTACCCAATTTCATTTGTTTATGTTTGTTATCATTAATAAGACGCAGTGGTTGAGTGGGTTCTAATTCGCTGATCAATCAGCTTTTACAACCCTACTCAAACTGTGCGGAAGTGGGAATAAAACAGTTCAGTGAACTGTTTTAGGCAACAATAAGAAATTAAAACTTATTGAAAAATCAAGTTTCAAAGAAACTACTGATCTCTGTCCCACTCTCAAATAAAAACATTTCCTACATTATACCATAAAATTATTCAGAATTTACAGAAAAATAACGTCCTTTGAAAATCTTTCCATAATTTACAGTAAACAGTTCCCTTTGTCTTAAAAAAATAGTACAATAGGAGTAGACTTTTGCGAGGAGATCGTTAAATATTATGGAAAAACGTCGTCAACATCAAAAACATAGCAACAAGCCATTAGCTATTATAAATATTATTCTATTAATAGCCTGTATTGTCGCAAGTGTTTTTCTTTTTATAGCTTTAAAGGAGAACAACTTCATTTTTTCAACAACTAAAACCGAACGAGTGTCATCATCAAGTGCTAGCCATACAAATACTACCACGACTTCTTCTGCATCAACGGTGACAAGCGACAGCTCTTCTGCTAATACCAATGAAAACGAGGTTAACTGGGTAAAAAAGGATTCAAATGTCTCTGTTCCCATTCTTATGTATCACGCTATCCACGTTATGGCTGCGGAAGAAGCTTCAAATGCTAATCTCATCGTCGATCCGACAACATTTGAAAGCCATATTCAACGTCTTTCTGAAGAAGGTTACTACTTTTTAACACCTGAAGAAGCCTACAAAGTTTTAACAGAAAATGTGCTTCCAAACGACAATAGTAAAATTGTTTGGTTAACGTTTGATGATAGTCTTTGGGATTTTTATGACAATGCTTACCCTATCTTGCAAAAATACGGTGCAAAAGCAACAAACAATGTCATTACAAGCACTGTTGGAAATAGCGGAAATTTATCACTTGATGAAATGTTAGAAATGAAAGCAAACGGCATGTCTTTCCAAGACCACACCGTGACACATCCCGACTTATCAGCTAGTGATAACGCAACTCAGACTTCTGAAATGGAGGATTCTAAAAACTATCTCGATACCAATCTTAATCAAGATACTATCGCTATCGCCTATCCAGCTGGGCGTTATTCTGACACAACACTTCAAATTGCAGCAAACCTTAATTATAAACTCGGCGTAACGACCAACGAAGGTATTGCCAGTGCTAGCGACGGCTTATTATCATTAGACCGTATCCGTATCTTGCCGACAACAACTGCTGATAGCCTTATCGCAAGTATTAGCTAACATATCATAAAAGCCCCCTTTCAAAAAAAGAGGGCTTTCTTGCTATAATCGCATTGGTATCAGCTTATTGCTATTTATTTTTCTTATGATTTTTAACGAAACTATATATTAAGAAAGCTAAATTTCCTAAAAAAAGCGCCGACCATAAATACACAAATACCATATTTAAATGGGCAATATTGTAAATAATTGCCACAAAGAAAATAATCAAATAGATGACTGACATGTAATAAAAAGAATTATTTTGCATACGTCACAGCTCCTTCAACCTGTCATATCTCATCATAATTTTAGAAAGACTGTCTATTATTGGGCAGGGATCTAAAATTTTTCGCATTACAGAAGAAACTTACCAAAACTAGATAAAACGAAGCTTAATTGGATTAGAATTTTATACTTATCTTATCATTTTGTAAAAACATTTTTATGTGGGCATTATTTTATCTATACTTTAGATTAGAGTGATAGAATGAGATTAATATATAGCTATAAAAACAAGAAAATGAAAGCTATGAGGACATCAAAATTAAGGATATTCTTGATTTGTCAGGTATTTCAAGACGAATATTTTACCGATATTTTGTTAATAAAAATGAATTGCTAAATCACTATTTTGAACAAATTATCAATCGTTACCTTACTGAAAGAAAGTATTTTACCGAAACGGATAATTTTCAGGATATGTTGGCTAAATCAATGAACTTTTAGCATCAAGAACGTGAAATATTGCATATCTTGATAAAACACCAACACTACATTTTTTCTTTCACCAATTCAACGAGCATGCTAAGGAAGTTTATATGAGCATCACACTTCCATGGTTCGCTTATAGCGGAGAAATCGATAAAAAGAACTATACAAAATCTAGTTTGCTATAGAGTCTGTTTTTTTATTCTAAACAATTTGATCCTTTTTGAACACAAAAAAATCGCTACTCCTAGGAATAGCGATTTAATAAGGTTCATTAGCCTACTTGAGTAGTCACCCTATTATTTAAGAGTAATTGAAGCTCCAGCTTCTTCAAGTTTAGCTTTGATTTCTTCAGCTTCCGCAGTTGCAACGCCTTCTTTAACGTTAGCAGGTGCACCATCAACAAGAGCTTTAGCTTCTTTAAGACCAAGACCTGTAACTTCACGTACAGCTTTGATAACAGCAACTTTTTTGTCACCAGCTGAAGTCAATTCAACGTCAAATGAGTCTTTAGCAGCACCAGCGTCAGCAGCACCACCAGCAGCTACAGCAACAGGAGCAGCTGCAGTTACACCAAATTCTTCTTCGATAGCTTTTACAAGGTCGTTCAATTCAAGGATTGAAGCTTCTTTAATTTCAGCAATAATGTTTTCAATGTTCAATGCCATTATAGATTCCTCCAAAATATTAATTGTTTTAATTAGATAATTGTTTGTAGCGTTAAGCTACCATACGCATTAAGCCGCGTCGTCTTCTTTGTTGTCTGCAACTGCTTTGACAGCAAGTGCAACATTGCGAACTGGTGCTTGAAGTACAGAAAGGAGCATAGAAAGAAGTCCTTCGCGGTTTGGCAATGTAGCAAGGGCAAGGATTTCTTCTTTTGAAGAAACAGAACCTTCGATTGCACCACCTTTGATTTCAAGTGCTTCAGCATCTTTCGCAAAATCATTGATAATTTTAGCAGGAGCAACAACATCCTCGTTAGAGAAGGCTACTGCTGATGGTCCAACGAAAAGATCTTTCATATCGCCAAGACCAGCTTTTTCAGCTGCACGAGTCAAAATTGAGTTCTTGATGACTTTGAACTCAACGCCGCTTTCGCGAAGATTACGACGAAGAACTGTATCTTGCTCAACTGTAAGACCACGTGAATCTACAACAACGATAGATGCAGCAGCTTTCATTTTTTCAGCAACAGCTTCAACTTGCTCAGCTTTTTTAGCAATAATTGCTTCACTCATTAGTTTTACCTCCGTAATTATTTTTGGGCTAGGTACAAAAAAATTCGCACCTAAACCTAGACACGAAAGTACAAATACGTTATTTCATCATTACGTTTTGTGCCTCGGCAGGAATATTATGAGCACGGCTCCCCTGCTGTCTTAGGTCAGTTTCATTACAAAACCTTAATTATTATATCCAATATTTCTCCTTGTGTCAACACTTTTTATGAAATATTTTATTCTTTTCATGTTTTTAAATATCGGAAAGTTCTAAAATGAAGTTAGCCACCTAAGGGTATCAAAAAACATCTCAGAGAGATATAATTGTAATCACCACAACAACAATTAGAAAGACTCTGAGATGCAAAACTATTATACACCAAAAAGTAAACATTTAACACTAACTGAACGTAGAATGATTGAACGTTGGCTTCAAGAAGGGCTCTCAAACCGTGAAATCGCTAGGAGATTAGCTAAAGCTCCTCAAACCATTCACAACGAAGTCAAACGTGGTCAGGTTAGACAACAAGTGCGTAAAGGAAAATTTGAAGTGATCTACTCAGCTGATTTTGCTCAAAAAGCCTATCAAAACAATCGCAAACGTTCTGTTAAACAAGTCTCCCTAACCAAGGGACTCAAAGAAAAGATAACTCACTACATCGAACAGAAATACTCTCCCGAGATGATGATAAAGTCAAAAGGGATACCTGTTCCCATCTCTACCATTTACTACTGGATTCATCATGGACACTTAGGATTGACCAAGGCTGATATGCTTTATCCTCGACAAGAGAAAGCTAAGAAAAAGCATGCTAGTCCCAATTTTAAGCCAGCTGGAAAGTCTATTGAGGAACGACCAGAAAGCATTAATAAGCGTGAGAATATCGGTGATTTTGAAATTGATACAGTTATTCAAACACGGGCAAAAAACGAGTGTCTGTTGACTCTAACCGATAGAAAGAGTCGTTATCAAATCATTCGACTCATTCCCGATAAGTCCGCGTTTTCAGTCAATCAAGCTCTGAAAGCAATCCTCAAGGATTATCAAATGAACTCTATCACAGCTGATAACGGGGCTGAGTTCAGTCGTTTAGCAGAAGTTTTTGACCCTACTCATATCTACTATGCCCACCCGTATTCTTCTTGGGAGCGTGGTACTAATGAGAATCATAATAGACTCATCCGGCGTTGGTTGCCTAAGGGAAGCAAAAATGCGACTCAACAACAAGTCGCATTTATTGAAAACTGGATTAACAACTATCCAAAGAAACTATTCAATTATAAATCTCCTAAAGAGTTTTTACAGACTGGCTAATTTGAACTTGAAATTTGGCGTTTTTAAATATCCTTTAAAGATGGGGAAATTCAAAAACAGATTATAGTATCGGTTTAGCTTCGTATAAAACGCTTCCTTTTAAAAAAATCATATTTTTTGCATATAAATATTTGACTTTTTCTGACCAATAGTATATTATAGTATCAGAAGGTGATTGATAGGAACAATTAAGAAATCTCTTTAAGTGCGACCTCTCTACTACGATTTGTAAAGACTAAAGAGATTTAACCTTCCAGATACTAAATCGTACAATAGTATCACTTTAGAAAATATGATTGAAAAGAGGTAATATTTATGGCAAATAATAATTTTTACGGAAGAAATCCTTTTGGAAATATGGATGATATTTTTAACGAACTTATGAGTAACATGGGCGGGTACAATTCAGAAAACAGACGCTATTTGATTAATGGGCGCGAAGTTACTCCTGAAGAATTTGCACAATATCGCCAAACAGGTAACCTCCCTGGAAACGCGGAATACCAAGAAGGGGCGCCTAGTTCTGCTCCTAAAGAAGATGGTATCTTGGCAAAATTAGGAACAAACTTGACCGAACGCGCACGCGCTAACGAACTCGACCCTGTTATTGGACGTAACAAAGAAATCCAAGAAACTGCTGAAATCTTGTCACGTCGTACTAAAAACAATCCTGTCCTTGTTGGGGATGCAGGTGTTGGTAAAACAGCCGTTGTCGAAGGCTTAGCGCAAGCTATTGTCAATGGTGATGTGCCAGCAGCTATCAAAAATAAAGAAATTATTTCTATTGATATTTCTGGTCTTGAAGCTGGCACACAATATCGTGGTGCTTTTGAAGAAAATATCCAAAACCTTGTCAAAGAAGTTAAAGACGCTGGTAATATCATTCTCTTCTTTGATGAAATCCACCAAATTTTAGGCGCAGGGTCAACTGGTGGCGACTCTGGTTCGAAAGGCTTAGCTGACATTCTCAAACCTGCACTTTCTCGTGGTGAATTGACCGTTATCGGTGCAACAACTCAAGACGAGTATCGTAATACTATTTTGAAAAATGCTGCGCTCGCTCGCCGTTTCAACGAAGTTAAAGTAAATGCTCCTTCTGCTCAAGATAGCTTTAACATTTTAATGGGAATTCGTGATTTATATGAAAAACACCACAACGTTATTCTCCCCGATAATGTGTTAAAAGCCGCTGTTGATTTTTCAATTCAATATATCCCACAACGTAGTTTACCAGATAAAGCTATTGACTTGATTGATATGACTGCTGCTCATTTGGCTGCTCAACACCCTGCAACTGATGTCAAATCTCTTGAAAAGGAAATTGCAGACCAAAAAGAAAAACAAGAAAATGCTGTGGCTAAAGAAGATTATGAAGCAGCTCTCAATGCCAAGGTTCGTATCGAAGAATTGCAAAAACAAATTGACAACCATACGGAAGGGCAAAAAGTTACAGCTACCGTTAATGATGTGGCAGAATCTGTCGAACGATTAACTGGTGTTCCCGTGTCAAATATGGGAGCAAGTGATATTGAACGCTTGAAAGAATTAGCTAGCCGTTTGAAAGGTAAAGTCATAGGACAAGATGAGGCTGTTGAAGCCGTCTCACGTGCCATTCGTCGTAACCGTGCTGGCTTTGACGAAGGTAATCGACCAATTGGTAGTTTCCTCTTTGTCGGTCCTACTGGCGTTGGTAAGACAGAGCTTGCTAAACAATTAGCCCTTGATATGTTTGGCTCAAAAGATGCTATTATCCGCCTTGATATGTCTGAATACTCTGATCGCACAGCCGTTTCTAAATTAATCGGTACAACTGCTGGCTATGTTGGCTACGACGACAATAGCAACACGCTTACTGAACGTGTTCGTCGTAACCCATACTCAATTATTCTTCTTGATGAAATTGAAAAAGCTGACCCTCAAGTCATCACACTTCTTCTCCAAGTTTTGGATGATGGTCGTTTGACAGACGGTCAAGGTAATACGATTAACTTTAAAAATACCGTCATCATTGCTACCTCTAATGCCGGATTTGGCAATGAAGCTTTGACTGGTCAAGATGATAAAGACAAGAAAATTATGGATCGTATCGCCCCATACTTCCGCCCTGAATTTCTTAACCGTTTCAACGGCATTATTGAATTCTCTCACTTGACTAAAGAAGATTTGAACGACATTGTTGACTTAATGCTTGACGAAGTTAGCAAGACTATTGCCAAGAAAGGCATTGATTTGGTGGTTAGTGATGCTGCTAAACAACACCTTATCGAAGAAGGTTATGATGAAGCCATGGGTGTTCGACCACTCCGCCGTGTCATTGAACAAGAAATCCGCGATAAAATCACTGATTTCTATCTCGATCACACAGAGGTTAGACACCTTAAAGCTGACATGGTTGACGGAGAACTAGTCATCAGCGAAAAATAATCCGTATTTTAAACACTCCTATTAAGCTCAACTCACAGAAGTTGGGCTTTTTCTATGGTATTTTGATAAAATAGAATAACTAAAAAGTTTACAAAGGATAATGATATGCAACTCACACTTTATAATCTTTATCAAAAAATGCTAACACATATGGGAGCAACGAATTGGTGGCCTGCTGATTCCAAGCAACAAATCATCATTGAGGCTATTCTCATTCAAAATACGACTGAATTAAACGCTACTAGGGCTTCACAACTTATCAGAGCAGCTAGCAACTACGATTTGCAAGTGCTGGTGAATATACCTAAAGAAAACTTAGAAGAACTTGTCCGCCCTGCTGGTTTTATGAAAAATAAAAGCAAGGCTATTCAAGAAGTAGCTAGTTGGTATTTGGCGCATGAGGAAAATCCCGCAAAGATTGTTCAACAATATGGTAGCTCACTGCGAAAAGTCTTATTGTCTTTGCACGGTGTTGGACCAGAAACTGCTGATGTTCTCATGGCTTATATCTTTGACCAGCCGCAATTTATCGCTGATAAATACGCTCGTACATTATTTACACAATTAGGAATTAATGATTTAACTGACTATAAAAGCTTAGCAATATTGCTTGCAGAACTTCCGCAACCATTTACCTTTGCGGATGCACAAGAATTCCACGGATTAATTGATGAGTTTGGCAAACAATATTTTCATCCTGTCGAGGACTTTCAGAAAAGTTTTCTGGCAGGCGACCAGTTGATTTTGAAATAAGTGTCATTTTTTCTGAAAATGAGCTAGTTAGCTGTTTGAGAAAGTGCTACAATAAAAGTATTGAGCTTATTGTAGAAAGAAGGAAATGATGTGAATGAATTAGAATATATGCCTCAAAACAGTCGCTTTGAGGCCATTTTACTTGGCTTTTTGGGAGGCGCTTTAGATGTCTATTGTCAAATACAATTCGACACCTTGGTCGCAACTCAGACTGGTAATATTCTTTTTCTAATCGCCGATATTAGTCATAGTCCATTGCAGCAAACGCTGATTCGCTTGTTTTCTGTTCTTTTCTTCTCGATTGGTTTCATGTTTGGTTTGCATGTGCGTGCCAATGCCAAAACAGCATTTTGGAGAGTTTATGCTCTGCTACCGTTGTTGATTGTCACAATGATTTTGCCACTATTGCCAGATATTCGTTTACTTTGGGTTGTCTTGCTGGCACTAGCAACTGGGCTATTAACCTTGACATTTTCAGGTAGTCAGATTGAATCACACGCTTATTCTATTCTGATGACGTCTGGGAATTACCGTAAAATGATAACAGCTTGGCATCAGTATTTTAATGCCGATGAAAAAACGTGTGCTATGAAGCGCCAAGCTATCAATTACTCCCTTGTTGTTATTAGTTTTGTCATCGGCGCTATCACGACAGCTATTTTATATCATTTTACACATGAAAAAACTATCTGGATAGTAACGCTAAATCTCGCTTGCATTATCTACCATTATTCAAGTGTCGTTGTCCGCTATCGTTTGCAAGCTTGTAATATTTGATATTAAAAAACACCCCTAAATTAGTACCAATACTAGTCTAGGGGTATTTTAGGTAAATGATGCTAAAGTAGCATCCAGTCATTATTCAATAGGATAGCACAAAATGGTTTTGAGCTTATCTTTGCTAACACGATTTTCATTATTCAAGTAAATTTCTCTATGATAATTTTTTGAACGCTTTACATTAGTTTCTTTAGCAAATAAATCCATTTTTTGAAAAGAGATAGGTTCATCATCATAAGCACCTATGTGAAGAATTTCTACACAATTTTCAGCAGGGATTGTCTCAAAATAAATTTGCTCATAAAGTGCATTAGGCTTTTTACGGCTAGTATGTTCCAATGCTGTCAAAAACATATTTTCTGTGATAAAATTCGGCTGACGTATCATAGCGATATATTCAAGGTGATTTTTATCTAAAATTTTATTGTCATCTACCGTTTTCCAAACTGCTTCTAATGGGTACACTGTGTAATCATTTATGTCTTCCAAGGTAGGAGCTTTTTTATACCTCATTTTTATGGCATATGCCAACGAAAATAAAGCGGACACTTTATCTGAAAACTCTTTTTGGTTTGGGTCACCTTTACCATTAATCATAATAAACTGTTGTTTAGGAAGGTTTACAAGGCGTGGTGACTGTTTTGCTCCATATAACTCTTTTTCATGTTTTCGCCATTCATGTTTCATAATTTGTTCTCCTTTTCTCTTTGAGAACATTATATAAAACTTAACATGACAACAGTTGTCATGTTTTATATTTTTCTTGAATTTTCTTAATTTGACGCTGTACGCTTTCCCTCATTTCTCGTGGCTCTAAAACTTCCACGTATTCGCCAAAAGAAAAAAGATAGGAATAAAACACATCGTTATTTGGAAACAGTGTCTTTACAACTAAAAAATCATTTTCTTCTGTAATGCAATCTCGTGAAAATTCATCATACACACGAAACGCTACTTGGTTATCAAATTTTAGAGTTACGGTAATCAGATTTTCCTGCTTTATGAACGTATCAACCTTGGGAATGACTTCAGGTGGTGTAAACTGCTCCTCTGTAATTTTAAGCTGTTCGATTCTAGTTAGTTTAAAAAGCCGATAGTCATTTCTAAGCATACAAAAACCATACACATACCATGCTTTACTTTTAAAAACAAGTTTTAGGGGTTGGATATAGCGAAACACATACTCTTTTTGGTTGTTAAAATAGTTAAAAGATATCATGTGTTTATCTAAAATAGCGGATTTAATGTCATTAAAAATATTCTGCTCTGGCTGCCCTTGCCGCCAATCTGAAAAATCCACCTCAATCCAATTCGTTGTTTGTATCTGAAAAAGTGCACTTATTTTTGTCAATAATTCATTGGTAGCCTTGTCATGGGTAGCCTGTAAACCTTGCAAAGCTGTTAGAATTTGTTCTTTTTCCTTTGATGATAATACTAATCTATCTAAGGTAAATTCCTCATCAATTACAATGCCACCTTTTTTTCCTTGCATAGCATAAATCGGAATGCCTGAAGCGCTAATAGCGTCAATGTCTCTGTAAATTGTTCTGACTGATACTTCGAATTTTTTGGCTAATTCTGGAGCTGTAGCTTTTCCCTTTTTGAGTAAGTAATAAACAATCCTAAACAATCGACTTTCCTGCATAAAAGTTTCTACTCCTTATATCTTAACTCACCATAATCTGCCTACTTTAGTTATTCTCGAAAGGCTTGGGCTAGGCATGCGATATCTTCTGGGCTTGTGCGACAGCTACCGCCGACTATTTTTGCGCCTAATTGGTTCCAAGCTCTGCTATTTTTAAGAAGAGTGTGTGAATTATCTGGTATGGATTTCCAAGTTTGTGTTGCACCGTCGTAAATCTCGCCAGAATTTGGATAGGTCTCCAAAGGCTTGGGCGAAACCGTTCGAATCCGTTTTAGCAAGCCAGAAATAACGGCAGGGCTACTGCAATTAATGCCAAGGCAAGATAAACCGTATCTGCCGCATAAATACTTGAAAATAGTGACAAGACCACACCTGCCATTGACAAAAGAAGGGACGCATTGGGACACCGTGTTCATTGATTTTGACGACCTTTTTGACAACATTCCTTCGTTTGCCAAAGACCAAAGCATACGGCTAGAAGCATAAAGTCCTGAATTTCCTGCCGATAAAATCGCTGTTAGAATGACAAAATTCATAATATCTGCAGCAAAAGGAATTCCAATTTTATCGAATACATCAATAAATGGCGCTATCGAACTCCCAACTTCCTTCATTGGTAATAGCGAAGCGAGAACCACGATTGTCAAAACAAAGAAAATCACTAGACGACCAATCATTGGTTTGATTGCCTTAAGCACAGCTTCTTTAGGATTGTCCATTTCACCAGCTACAATTCCCTTCGGAAAAGCACCTGCTGTTAGATTCGTGAAAAGAATTGCTTTGTGTTTGCCGTCAAATGAGACTAAACCAAACATCGCTCCCAATCCCAAAATAATAATAGCAATCACCTTGATTGAGACAAAGAAAGATTCTGCTTCACCAAAACTGCGCACGCTTAGAGCGTTAACCGAAAAAATAATCAGCGCAAAAAAAGTCGCAAAAAGCCACGCTGGAACATTGGGAAAACCACACCCCATTAGTATAGTCGCCCAAGGAACTCTATCCCTAGTGCAACCGTCCAATGAATCCAGTATAGCCAAACAACCATTTTTTTATAATCTCTATGTCATAACGTTCAATTAAGCGGAACATATTAAGTTATTAGTCTTCACACCGAACTGGTCATGAATGTATGACCAAGTAACGCCTGATTTTATCATCTCATATATTTTTACTTTATCTTCATAACTTAATTTCATATAAAAACACTTCAAAAGTTAGATTTTTTCTGTCTAACTTTTGAGGTGCAGTTCAAAACCCAGCCTCTTATCATAATTCATCTAAAATACTATCCCAAGATTCATCTAAACCTGTGCGGTCAACGGATGAAAAGATAATAAATTTATCTGATTTATTAAAGTTTAATTTCTTTTTGATTGCTGATTCGTGCTTGTTCCATTTGCCACGTGGAATCTTGTCAGCTTTTGTGGCAACGACAATAACGGGAATCTCATAATATTTTAGGAAGTCGTACATTTGAACGTCATCAGCGCTTGGTTCATGACGCAAATCAACCAAGCTGACAACGGCACGCAAATTATCACGACTTACCAAATATTCTTCAATCATCTTGCACCATTTGGCGCGTTCTGATTTAGAAACTTTGGCATAGCCGTAACCAGGCACATCGACAAAACGCAATTTATCATCAATATTATAGAAGTTAAGCAATTGGGTTTTTCCTGGCTTACTAGATGTACGAGCTAGGTTCTTACGCCCTAAAAGGGTATTAATAAAGCTCGACTTTCCAACGTTTGAACGCCCAGCAAGCGCAATTTCTGGTAAATCATCTTGCGGATAATGGGATTTATTGGCTGCGCTCAACAGAAGCGAAGCGTTGTGGGTATTTAAATACTCAGTCATCGTCAGCTCCTTACGCAATTTCCAAAATTGGTTTATCTTTGCCTTCAACAGCCGCTTTAGTGACACGAACCTTGGTCACTTCTTCTTGGCTAGGAATTTCAAACATGATATCCATCATAGTTTCCTCAATAATTGAGCGTAAACCACGAGCTCCTGTCTTACGTTCAATGGCTTTGTTAGCAATAGCTTGCAAAGCATCTTTATCAAATTCTAGTTCAACACCATCATATGATAATAGTGTTTGATATTGTTTAACCAAGGCATTACGTGGTTCTGTCAAGATACGAACCAAATCATCAGCCGTCAACTGTTCAAGTGCCGCTACAACTGGCAAACGTCCGATAAACTCTGGAATCAAGCCAAATTTTTGAATATCTTCTGAAATGATTTCTTGCATATAAGAAGCATTTTCATCAATTTTACGGTTATTTTGGCCAAAACCGATAACCTTTTCACCTAAACGTTGTTTGACAATATCCTCGATACCATCAAAAGCACCGCCGACAATGAATAGGATATTTTTAGTATCAATTTGAATCATTTCTTGGTTAGGGTGCTTACGTCCACCTTGAGGTGGTACGCTAGCAACTGTTCCTTCAATGATTTTAAGAAGTGCTTGTTGAACACCTTCACCTGAAACATCACGTGTAATTGAGACATTTTCGCCTTTTTTAGCGATTTTATCAATTTCGTCCACGTAAATGATACCGCGTTCTGCGCGTTCGATATTAAAATCAGCTGCTTGAATTAATTTCAAAAGGATATTTTCAACATCTTCACCAACGTATCCTGCTTCTGTCAATGATGTCGCATCAGCAATCGCAAACGGTACATTCAATGTTTTAGCCAAAGTTTGAGCTAGGAATGTTTTTCCTGAACCTGTGGGACCAATCATCAAAATGTTTGATTTTTGCAAATCAACATCTTCTTCGTTGCGACTTTCCGCAAAAGAAACACGTTTGTAATGGTTATAAACAGCTACGGCAAGCGCGCGTTTGGCACGGTCTTGACCAACGACATATTCGTCAAGAGTTGCTAACAACTCTTTAGGTTTTGGAACTTCCGCTAAATCTGCAAGAACTTCTTCAGCAAGTTCTTCTTTGATAATTTCTTGTGACAAAGCCACGCACTCATTACAGATAAAAACATTGTTTCCTGCAATGATTTTTTTTACTTCATCTTGGCTTTTTCCACAGAATGAGCAATAAACTTTTACATCATTTGTTCGATTTCCAACCATCTTTTATTCTCTCTAATTCTATTCTCTCTAAATTAAAATAAGGTAGCATACACGGCATGAATGGTATTGACTATATTTGTAAAGGCATTTAAAAACAAAAGAACTGCCAATCCATATCGTTTTTTTCTAAGTGCTGGGAGGGCACATAAAATACAAATAACCGCTAAGAAAGCCGTGAATACACCAAAAATACTTCTTTGCATTCCTATCTCCCTATTTTATTTTTCTAAGACTGTAATGGTAAAGTCGTAGGCATTTTTATCATCTTTTTCGTTGAAGGTTTCAGAGACTTTTCTAAAGCTTGTCAAATCAACGTCTGGGAAATACGTATCACCTTCAAAAACACCATGAACCGTTGTTTTAATAATAGCATCACAATGCGGTAGAAAAGCTTTATAGATACTAGCCCCACCAACGATATAAAGGGTCTTATCCTGCTTTTCAAACCAATCAAAAACCTCGTCCATGTCATGAACGATTGTTACACCATCTGCCTCAAAGGACTTGTCTCTTGTTAAAATCAATGTTTCGCGTCCTGGAAGAATACGGCGATTCATTCCGTCAAAGGTTACACGCCCCATTAAAAGGGCTTGTCCCATGGTTGTTTCTTTAAAGTGTTTTAATTCTTTTGGTAAACGCCATGGCAAGCCATCATTTACTCCGATTAAACGATTTTCATCTTCTGCCCAAATGGCAACGATTTTCTTTGTCATACAGTCCTCTCATTTCGTCTATTTCATTTTATCAGATTTCCCTAAAAAATACAGAAATGTGATACGGAAACGACCACAAAAGAGGGATTAAATAGCCAAATCAAATTTTATTTGTGGTTTAACTGGCTCATAATCAACTAATTCAAAATCTTCTGGTTTAATATCAAAGAAATCTGTTCCGTCTGGCACGTTGAGTACCAAACGTGGTTTACAATCCGTAGATTCGCGAGAAATCAATTCTCGAGCTTGCTCGAATTGATTATCGTAGATATGCAAGTTATTGACAAAGTAGAAGAATTTTCCCACTTTCCAACCAAAATGCTTAGCAATCATCATTTGAAGGGCAACATATTGCATAGCATTGATGTGGTGTGAAACAAGCATATCATTTGAACGTTGAGTCAAAGTTGCATCAAGGTAAATCTCACCGTCAACACGACGCACATCATACATTGTTTGAAAAGCACATGGCAAAAGTCCGTCTGTATTTTCAAAAGCTTCGTAATCCCAAAGTGAGATGACATTACGACGATTCCATGGATTTTCCTCTAATTGTTTCAATATTTTACGGATAATGTCGTGTTTTTTGACAACAGCACCATAACGTTCGCCAATCGTTCCAGAGTTGTCAACTTCCCAGTCATTCCAATATTTGACATTGTATTTATCATTTAAAACTGATAAATCATTCGTTTGGTCTTGATAAATCCAAAAGATTTCGCGAATAGCACTTTTAATCGGAATAGGGCGGAGGGTTGTAATCGGAAATTCCCCCTTACTCAAATCATATTCAGCAAACGCTCCCGTAACGTATTTTGAATTAGCTTGTCCACCGTTTTGGTAAACAGGGCGAGCATTTTCTGAAAAGACACCTTCTTCCATAATTTTTTTGATATTTTCTTTAAAAATCACATCAGCTTTTGTCATGCCATTCACTCCTTTGGATTTTTTGATTTTGTAAAAAAAATCATTCTTTCCTATTTTATCTGAAATAAACAAAAAAAGCTAGTATTTTTCTTGTATTCAAGATATTTTGCCATTACTTTGACGAATGAAATAAATAATTTTTTTGTAGAGCATTTTCACAACTTTATGGTAGAATTATCTTTGGACATTTAGTCACTCAATTAATAATAATCACGAACTCAATATGCCATAAGACATTTGAGCTCATTATGAGTTAGCTAGGCAGGTACTCGTAAACATTGTAGTATCAGGTGAGTTCAATCATTCAGAAAGGTTTATTCATGAAAATCGGTATTGATAAAATCGGGTTTGCGACATCACAATATATGCTAAACATGGATGATTTAGCTGAAAGTCGTCAAGTTGACCCTGAAAAGTACAGCAAAGGTTTGCTGTTAAGAACGCTTAGTATTGCACCTGTCAATGATGACATTGTAACTCTTGGTGCTTCTGCTGCTGACAGCATTCTTACTAATGATGACAAAGAAGCCATTGATATGGTTATCGTTGCGACAGAATCATCTGTTGACCAAAGTAAAGCGGCAGCAACTTGTATTCACAACCTTTTGGGAATTCAACCTTTTGCACGTAGTATCGAGATGAAAGAAGCTTGTTACAGTGCGACAGCAGCGCTTGATTACGCTCGCTTACACGTTGAAAAACACCCAGAATCAAAAGTCCTCGTTATTGCTTCTGACATTGCTCGTTACGGAGCCCACACTTCAGGGGAACCAACGCAAGGTGCTGGTAGCATTGCCATGCTTATCTCACAAGACCCACAAATTTTACTCTTAAATGATAATTTCGTTGCTCAAACACGCGACATTATGGACTTCTGGCGTCCTAATTATTCAACAACGCCTTACGTCAATGGTATTTATTCAACCAAACAATACCTTGATATGTTGAAAACGACATGGGCAGAATTTCAAAAACGCTTTAATACATCACTTTCTGATTTTTCAGCTTTCTGTTTCCACTTACCATTTCCAAAATTAGCCCTTAAAGGCTTTAATAAAATTATGGATAAAACATTGCCAGCTGATTTGCAAGGAAAACTTAAAGCTAACTTTGAAAGTTCTATCCTTTATAGTAAACAAGTCGGAAATATATACACTGGTTCACTCTTCCTTGGACTCCTTTCACTTCTTGAAAATAGTGAAAACTTGGTAGGCGGTGACAATATCGCTTTCTTCAGCTATGGAAGTGGCGCAGTTGCTGAAATTTTCACTGGAACATTGGTTGAAGGTTTCAAAGACAAACTTAAAAATAGCCGACTTCAAGAACTCAAACAACGTATTGCTCTTTCTGTTGAAGATTACGAAAGAATCTTCTTTGAAGAACCTGTTTTAGATGCTGACGGTAATGCTTCTTTTGCAAATTACAAAACTGGAACATTTGCCCTCAAAGAAATTCGTGGACACGAAAGAATTTATGGAAAAACAAACGAAATCGACTAAAGTTAACTGGAGTGGATTCTCCAAAAAAGCAATAACTGAACGTCTTGAACATTTGGAAAATAATCGTCTTTTAAGCACTGAAACGCTTAATGACTTAAAAGAAAATACCTTGCTATCGCTTGAAACAGCCAATCAGCTAACAGAGAATGTTTTGGGAACTTTCTCTTTGCCGTTTTCAGTTGCTCCTGATTTTCAGGTTGATGGTGCTACTTTCAACGTTCCAATGGTAACTGAAGAACCTTCAGTGGTGGCGGCGGCTAGTTTTGCAGCTAAAATCATCAAACGTTCAGGTGGTTTTAAGACCAAAGTTCATTCTCGAAAAATGATTGGTCAAGTTGCCCTTTATGATGTGGTAGACAAAGCTATCGCAAAAGAAACTATCTTGAATCATTCTGCGCAGCTATTGACCTTAGCCAATGAAGCTCACCCTTCTATCGTAAAACGTGGTGGCGGCGCTAGAGAATTGACTGTGGAAGAAAAAGATGAGTTTCTGATTGTTTACTTGACGGTTGATACACAAGAAGCTATGGGAGCCAATATGGTCAACACCATGATGGAGGCTTTAGTGCCTAGTTT
The DNA here is from genome assembly GCF_004843545.1 of Streptococcus pasteurianus. Classification (NCBI taxonomy): domain Bacteria; kingdom Bacillati; phylum Bacillota; class Bacilli; order Lactobacillales; family Streptococcaceae; genus Streptococcus; species Streptococcus pasteurianus. Next base: position 1,225,989 of record NZ_CP039457.1, read on the forward strand.
GGAAGAACTTTCTGGCGGAAAAAGTCTAATGGCAATTCTTTCAAACTATGCAACGCAGGCGCTGGTTACCACCGAATGTCAAGTTGACCTTCGCTACCTCAGCCGCAACAAAACAGAAGCCCAAGCATTAGCAAGTAAATTCCAACTGGCAAGCAAACTTGCTCAAGTTGATGTTTATCGTGCTACCACACATAATAAAGGGATTTTTAATGGTATAGATGCCGTTGTCTTGGCAACTGGAAATGACTGGCGAGCTATCGAAGCAGGCGCTAACGCCTATGCTTGCAAAGACGGACAATACCGTGGTTTAGCAACTTGGTCATTTGATAAAGAGCAACAAGTACTTCGCGGTCAATTAACGCTCCCAATGCCAATCGCAACACGCGGTGGTTCTATCGGACTTAACCCAACCGTTAAAATCGTTCACGAACTATTAGGGCATCCAGATGCACAAACACTTGCAAAAATCATTGTTTCTGTTGGGCTAGCACAAAATTTCGCTGCCGTGAAAGCCTTGACTTCTACTGGTATTCAGGCAGGACACATGAAATTGCAAGCCAAATCATTAGCACTTCTTGCTGGTGCCACTGAAAACGAAGTTGGCAAAGTGGTTCAACAACTCTTGCAAGCACCACATATGAATTTAGAAACTGCCAAAACAATTCTAAAAAATCTGAAATAGACAAAGCGTCTGGAACCTCCCGGACGCTTTTTTATAACTGTAAATGAACGAAAAAGATTAAGTTTTCTGATTTTTTTGACATTATTTCTCCAAAATGAAGTTTTTTTCTTGACAATATTTTTTAGAGATTATATAATCTAGTTATCGATACTAGATAAAGAGGTAAATAAAACTTTATGACAATATCTTATCCAAAATGGTCTGAATTACCAGATATAGATTTATATTTAGATCAGGTACTGCTGTATGTCAACCAAATCGGCGAAGCCAATCATCAAAACGAAAAAGGATTAACGGCTTCTATGATTAACAATTATGTTAAACATGGGCATCTCGAAAAGCCGATTAAGAAAAAATACAGTCGTAAGCAGGTGGCACGATTAATTGTCATTACAAGTTTAAAAAACGTCTTTTCCATTCAAGAAATTAGCCAAACATTGGCGATTTTAACAGCGGACAACCAATCACAAAAACGTTATGATGATTTTGTTGCTTGCATGAATGGTGAAAAGATAGACGACTTACCTCCTGTTGTCGTTTCAGCTTGTCAAACATTGCAGCTGTATTACCAAACTCACCAATTAGTTCAAGAATTAGAAGGAGAAAAAGATGAATGCTAGCATGACTATGAAATTAAGTAAACGTCTTTCATTCGGCGAAGAAGTCGCAAATAGTGTCACTCACGCTGTTGGAGCTGTGGCAATGCTTGTCCTGCTTCCTATCACTGCCATTTATAGTTATCAACATTATGGTATAGAAGCAGCTGTCGGCATGTCTATCTTTGATATTAGCCTTTTCTTGATGTTTCTATCATCGACAATTTATCATTCTATGCAATATGATTCACCACAGAAATTCATTTTGCGGATTATCGACCACAGTATGATTTACATTGCTATTGCAGGTTCTTACACTCCTGTCGCTCTCTCTTTAGTAGGTGGCTGGCTCGGATATGTTATTATTATCTTGCAATGGGGCGCAACTATTTTTGGTATTTTATATAAAATTTTTGCCAAGAAGATTAATGAAAGATTCTCACTCTTTCTCTACTTGCTTATGGGCTGGCTAGTGATTTTCATTATTCCAAGCATTGTTAGCAAAACTGGTGTTGCTTTCTGGCTACTAATGCTTGCTGGTGGTCTTTCATATACTATCGGAGCAATCTTCTACGCTAGAAAACGTCCTTACGACCACATGATTTGGCATCTCTTCATTTTACTAGCTTCAGTGCTACATTACATTGCCATTGTTTATTACATGTTGTGATAAATTTAGTAATATATAAAAAACGTTGATTCAAAAGAATCAGCGTTTTTGGTTTGCTTCGTTTAATTTTCCGTATAGGAGATAATCTACCTGTCTAAGTTCGGCAATTGTTTTGCAATTCAGAGCACACATGATGAGGCGCAAGTCGTCTTTCCAGCCATTAATGATTGTGATGACTTCTTCAACAGAATATTTTTCGACAAGTTCTAGGATTGCTCGCGATAATCCTACCGCTTTTGCTCCTAAAACCAAGCATTTTACAATATCCAAAGGATGACGAACGCCGCCAGATGCCAAGATTTCAATCTTATCAATCATCGGCTGAGCATTCAACAGCGTTTGAACCGTGCTTTGTCCCCACTCATCGAGATAAGAACGATTATGCCCTCGTTGATTTTCAATATAGGCAAAACTTGTGCCACCACGTCCTGAAATATCAACAGTTTTAATACCTAACTTGTGAGCCATTTCAATTGTTTTTAAATCCATGCCAAAGCCGACTTCTTTAAGAATGACAGGAGCTGGCATTTTTGTGGCATAATCGGCGAGATTTTCTTTCCATTGGCGAAACTCACGTTCACCTTCTGGCATTAAAAGCTCCTGCATCAGATTGACATGAATTTGGAGAAAAATGGGCTGCATTTCGTGAATGGTTTGTAACCCTAATTCATAAGGTTTGTCAATTCCGATATTAGTCGCTAGCAGCAACTCTGGAAATTCTTCTTTGCTAGGATAAGAATCATCATGAGGATTTTTCAGCGCAGCACTGTAGGAGCCTGTAACCATAACAAGCCCTGTTGATTGTGCAATTTGAGCCAATTTTTGATTAACAGCTCTGCCTTTTTCTGAACCGCCCGTCATGGCATTGATATAAAAAGGAAACTCAAAATCACGCTCCGCAAAATGGGTGTGCAAATCAATCTCACTTAAATCATAATCAGGAAGAGAATGATGAATCAACTCCATATCGTCAAAAGAATTATAAGGAGATTGATATTTTAAAGCGTACTTAATGTGTTCATCTTTGCGATTAATCATTCTTGGTTACCTCAATCCAAATTGGTCTGACTAAACTTAATTTATCTTTCATCACTTAATCTTTCTTGATATAGTATTTCAATACCAGCTTTCTGCCAACGTTGGGCGAGTTCGTGGCTGTCGCTTTCTGAGAATGATATTGCAATACCACAGTCGCCTCCGCCTGAGCCAGATGATTTTGCAATGACATCTAAACCTTTTTCAGCAGATTTCAACGCCTTTAACTTGTCGTTGTAAATAGCTGAGCTTAAACCGAGCAACAAATCACTAACTTTTTGCAGGCTTGCCTTAACAGCCATCTTATCACCTGTTTGAAGGGCTTGCTTACAGATTTGAACATTTCTTTCTGTATCCTCAAGAAATGCTCTTGTAATGGCCGATTTGACTAAATTAATCATATCTTTTGAAATGGACGGTTGTTTTGTCCAGCCTACCAAGAAGTCACATAGTAACGCAGGTTTGATGATTTCGATACGATAGCCCCAGTCTTTAGCAAGTACAGTTTTGATGTCTTCTGTTGCAATCCACGTTGACACTTTTTGACGGTCAAAAGAGGTGAAAGCCACCAAATCATCGTAAGCAATACAAGCTATGTCGCCCATAGAACCATTGTCCCCCAGTTTTAAAAGCGTATAGGAAGCAAGCTTGAAAATGGTATCCGCTGATAACTTTAGCTCATAAAATGCGGACAAGGCTTTGAGCGTTAACACCGTCACTGAACCACTTGACCCAATGCCAAATTTCTTACCGTCACGCTCTAACTTTCCAGTAATATCGAGTTTAAATGCTGGTAAATCATGCAAAGATTTGTCAAGGTAAGTAGCCAGAGTGACAATGGTTTGCTGAATGAGCGCATAATTCTTATCCGCTGTCATATCAGTAGCGTAGTCAAACATATCTGAAAAAAGGGAAATTTTTTCGGCTTCTTTGACTATCGCTGTCATAGGAATGGGAATATTTTTCAAAATAGCAGTTTGCCCAGGGGTTAGTATGGCATATTCGCCTGCAATATAGAGCTTTCCACCTGTCTGCACACTAATCGTTTTCATCTGGTAACACCTTAGTACGTGATGCAATCACACGATAGTTTTCTTCAAAACGTTTTGTTAAGCGCTCTAAATCTTCTTCCAAACAAAGAACTTTAACATTTGGACCTGCATCCATTGTGAAATAGCATTTTTCACCTTGAGCGCGCAACGATTTAACAAAATCCATAGCTGTATAGGTCTCATTTGTCAAATAATTGAATGGTGGATTAGCGTGTGTATTAGTATCGTGCATGGCAAGTGCATTGCGTTCTGTCAATTCTCCAACTTTTTCAAAATCATTGGCTTCCAAATAAGCAAGCATATCCTTATAATCTTGCTCAGATTGTTTAACCCAATCCGCAAAAGTTGTTGACGTTTCAGCACAGCGTTTCATGCCTTCACGACTAGAAATTGGTTTCTTGCTATCGCTTAAAACAAGCATAATCATTGCTAATTTGAGATTGGTTTGCACTGGATAAATATCTCCGCTGTCTTTATCCCACGCAGCAATCGGTCCAAAGAATGAACGTGATGATGAGCCTGAAGCAAATTTGGCTTTTTGTGCCAACTCTGATTGATTTAAGCCAGTTTCGAAAAGTTCATTACAAGCCTTTACAAGCGCTGAAAGTCCACTTGAACTTGATGATAAACCTGCAGCGGTTGGCATGTTATTGCTAGTTTCAACTTTGACAAATTCGGAACGTCCACCACGGTATTGGTCGATAATGGCAGAAATTTTTGCGTGTTCTTTTTCATCTTGCAAGACACCATTGATGTAAAATTCATCATGACCAACCGATTGTGGTAAAAAAGAAACAGTTGTTGTGGTAAACATATTTTCCAGAGTCAAAGAAATACTGCTAGTTGCTGGAATCATCTTGACAGCATCAGCTTTCCCCCAGTATTTGATAATAGCAATGTTGGCATATGATTTTACCGTTACAATTTTTCGATCCACGTTTGAACCGCTCCTCCTTCTTTTAATGCGTTACTTATTTTTTCTGCGTCAGCTTTGGTACTTGCAAGGGCAATAATACAGCCTCCAAGTCCGCCGCCACTCATCTTGGCTCCAAGGGCACCATTTCCCAAAGAAAGCTTAACCAGTTGGTCGGAAACGTCAATGCTGACACCAATAGCTTGTAAATGAGCGTGTGCTTTGGTCATCATGTGACCAATTTTTTGAATATCTTTGTCTTGAATAGCTTTTTGAACAATTTCGGTTAAGTCGCCAAGGGCTGCTAGATGTGGTAAATTGGCCTCTTCTGCCTGTGCAACCTTCTCAACAGCTTCACGCGTATTACCATAAATTCCTGTATCTGCAATAACCAAATAAGCATCCAAATCTAAATCAAGGGTACTAAAACCGATGTTACGAATAAAAGTAATGGCTTTATCACTCAAACAAGTCTTGGCATCAAGCCCACTTGGATTTGAATGTGCAATAATCTCTGCTTTATTCACCAAAATTTCCAGAGTATTCATATCAATGCTTTGCTCAAAATAATCAAAAACAGCACGGATAGCTGCGATAGAAACCGCTGCTGATGACCCCATGCCACGTTTTTGTGGAATTTCAGAACGAATCGCATAGGTAATGGAAACATCTGTGTGATTTAGGTACTCTAACGCCGCATAAACGGCAGTTGATAACGTATCATAAAAATCAAAGTGAATCTTTTCTTCAGCTGGATAAATATGACATTCAACCTTAATTCCTTGAAGCGGAATCGCAATGGCAGGATAACCATAAACAACGGAATGTTCACCCATCCAAATAATCTTACTATGCGCCTTACCGACGCCAATTTTCTTAGTCATGCTCTTCTCTTACAATTTTTAGTTTATACTCCATTTTATCATTGTTCCACAAAAAAAGCGACTTTTACTGGAAAATGTTAGCCCTTATCATAAAAAAATAGAAAAACCAGTCAAGGACTGGTTTAAATCACTGGGTCTATATTGAGTTCTGGGATGATGCGGGTTAAGAATTGTTTGGTGCGTTCTTCTTTTGGTTTGCTGAAGAATTCTTTTGGGTCGCCTTCTTCGATAATGTGTCCGCCTTCCATAAAGATGACATGTGTTGCCACATCACGCGCAAAGCTCATTTCGTGAGTGACGACTACCATAGTGACCCCTTCTTGGGCTAATTCTTTCATGACATCAAGAACATCTCCAATCAATTCTGGGTCAAGAGCAGATGTCGGCTCGTCAAATAAAATGACATCAGGTTTCACAGCGATAGCACGCGCAATTCCAATCCGTTGCTGTTGCCCACCAGACAATTGACTAGGATAGTAGTCTTTTTTCTCTAAAAGCCCAACTTTTTTCAGCGCATTTTCAGCAATTGGGATAGCTTCTTCTTTTGGAATCTTGCGAGCAATGACTAATCCTTCCAAAATATTTTCAATAGCCGTTTTGTTAGCAAATAAATTATAATTTTGGAAAACAAAGGCTGTTTTTTTGCGAATTTCAAGGACATCCTTGCGACTGATTTTTGCCAAATCGTAGGTCTTGCCATCTAGTATCAACTCCCCAGCATCAGCTTTTTCAAGATAATTAAGAGACCGCAAGAAAGTTGTTTTTCCTGAACCCGAAGGTCCCAAGATGACAACAACATCACCTTGATTGACTGTCAAACTAATCCCGTCTAAAACTTTTTTATCTCCAAATGATTTTTCGATATTTTTAACTGATAACATAGAAAACTCCTAACTTGACCTCAAACAATTTGAGCACGTTTTTCTAAAAATTTAAAACCGTATTGAATAAGTCCACAAATCATAATATAAATAATGAAAATAACAAAATAGGATTCAAAATAATGGTAACCATAAGCAGCTTCAATCTTAGCAATCGCTGTGATATCTTTCACCGTCATCACAAAAACAAGAGAGGTCCCCTTGACGAGATTAATCACCAAGTTGCAAAGATTTGGTAGCACCTGACGAATAGCTTGCGGAAAAACTATTCTAATATAAGCTTGACTGGTCGAAAGCCCAAGCGCCTGTGCAGCTTCTAACTGTCCTTTATCAACCGTTAAAATGGCAGAGCGGATAATCTCAGATAGGCTTCCAGTAGTCATAAGCCCAAAAATAATGTAAGCGTAATAAATAGGATTAATGTCAAAAATATTAAAACCTGTGGCTTTCAATAGCTGGTTAATCAAACTTGGAAAAAGACTATAAAAAAATAAAATCAGTAAAATAGCTGGAGTCGAACGAATAAAGGCGAGATAAATAACTGAAAATCCCGTAACACCTTTCACCTTATAAATCCGCCCTAAAGCTAGAAAAAGAGCTGGAAAGAAACTCAAAAGAATGGAAATAACCATAATTCCCAAGGTTACTGGAATCCCAGAAAGAGTTTTGACAAATGTTTCTAAAATGTAAGAAAAATCCATAATCCCTCCTTAACCTCGTGTCGTGTCTAACTCATTTTCAATGAAATGTGTTCCAACAGCTAAAATTAACGCTAAAACCCAGTAAATAATGGCAACCGCTGTATAGGTTTCAAGCGAATAATTGCCCAGATTTCGTGAAATAACCAAATTTCCAGCACCCATTAAATCAACTAGACCAATCGTATAGGCTAAAGCAATGTCTTTTAATAGATTAATAATCGCTGTCGTGATATTGGGGAGTGCAATCCGAAACGCCTGTGGCAAAAGGATTCTGACAAATGTCTGATAATCTGTTAAACCAATACTAAGCCCTGCTTCTAATTGACCTTTAGGAAGTGCTTGATAAGAGGATTTAAAAACTTCTGAGATACTAGCTGCAAACAACAATGTCATCGCTAAAATAACAAACACTGAACGAGACCAACCATTGACATCGATGCCTAACCACCATTCTAAAAAACGAGGTAAACCATAAAAAACCAAAAAGATAAGCACAATAGGGGGCGTACATCTTAAAATAAAGACATATCCTCTTGCAAAAGAGGGTAAGCTTTTTTCACCTGACAACTGTGACCAAGCCAAAAACAGTCCTAACAGGCTTCCAAATAAAATGGTCAATACTAAAACCCATAAAGTCAGAGGTAAAGCTGATAAAATTTCCGGAAGAAATGTTATCACACGAGACGGTTCATAAGAAACCATAGGCATCTCCTAGTCTGTGACGTAACTAAAGACATCTTCTCCAAAGTATTTTTCAGAAAGTTTTGCGATTGTACCGTCCTCTTTCAACTCTTTAATAGCTTTATCATATTCTTCGGCAAAGGCTTCATTAGTAGCATTTTTATGAATCAATGGATAAGTTTCAATGCCTTTATATGGGAACCATGTTAATTGGTCAGCATATTGATGATAAGCACCATCTTCGTCTTGAACAGCTTCTTCAAATGACAACTTGATTGAGAAATAAGCATCGTAACGTCCTTCAAGAACCCAAGCATAGGCATCCGCAACAGAGAAACTTTCTGATTCTATCAATTCAATCGGATTTTTAGCTGTTTTATTGTACTCTTGAATCACATTATATTGAGCATTTTGTGGTGAAATTGGAACGAGTTTACCACCGCTATTAGCAAATGAATCGATATCTGTGTATTTTGATTCATCTTCTTTACGAATGGCAAAGCCAATCACACTAGCACCAATGGCTTCGTCTGGAATCACAAATTTTTCAGCACGTTCAGCAGTGTACCATGCACCTTTGACACCAATATCGTATTTTCCAGATTCAAGACCAATCAGCAAATCTTCGTCACTTGTTCCTGTGTATTCGAATTTATAATTTTTCAATTTTTTATCAACGGCTTTCAAAACAGCAACTTCAAATCCGTCACTTTCACCATTTTCATCGACATAATCGTATGGCACATAGTTTTGTGTATGAGCGACTTGAAGGATAGTCACCTTGTCTGAATCGCCAGATGAGCTTTGAGCACTTGCGGTCGTCTTACCTGTTAATTGACGTCCAATTACTGTCGCTGCAACAAGCGCTACAACAATTCCACCAGCAACAATCCATTTTTTCTTACTCATATACATCCACTCCTTTTCCTAAAAACTCATAAAGCAACTGCTTCTTTCACCCAATCAATACGTTTTGACGAAATATCACTTGGTACGGTACAATCTGCTCCAATCACAACGCCTTGACGTCCTGCTTCATCAAGCAATTCTTTGACTTTTCCTTGAATAGCTTCTTTACTGCCAAGGTATAATAAACCTTTTTCAGTATTTTCAAAGCCACCAAGAACTGTTTTGCCACCGAACAATTGACGTCCTTCTGATAAGCTGACACCTTCCAATTCAACTGCCCAGTTAATGACATCTGCGGGATAATCTGTGTAATACATAATGTCATTTGTTGCGCCTTCATAACCACAGATGTGAAGAATATTCGTACCACCAGCAGAAATCGCACGATTCAAAATGTGAAGCTCACCTGGTTTAATCACTTGGTTGTATTCTTCTTTGCTTGAACGTGAATCTTGCAAATTTTGAACGCTGAGGTAAATACCGTCAACTCCTGCTTCTTTAATTAAACGTTTTGTTAGGATGCCAATGTCGCCAGCAACCACGTCCAAAACTTCTTTAGTCAACTCAGCATCTTCCTTGATAAAGTTTTCAATGATTTCATCACCATTGCCACCTTTTCCTGCCAATTGCCACTTCAAATAAGTCACAGGAGCAAAAATATTATAGAAAGAAGCAATATCTTCTGGGAAATCTTCACGTATTTTTTTGGCTAATTCAACTTGTTGTGTAATCCAAGGATGATTTTCACCGATAGAGACAATTCCTTCTAATTCTTTGATAGAAGTGACACCTTGATGAATTTGTTCATTAGGATAAGTGAAGAAGCCATCACTCATCACCTTGACAAAATCTGGATTGACGTCTGAAACGAATTTTTTATGTCCTGCGATATTTTTATTGAAAATCTCAGGATTAAAACCGTCGCCTCTTTCATCATCCGTTGTGAAATGATACCAAAATCCGACAGGAACTTTGTCGACTTTTTCATTTTTAAATGCTTTTAAAACCCATTCTCTCTTTGTTGTCATAATCTGTTTCTCCTTTGCTTTTGGTATGACAATTATACTATCATGCATTTTTATACTTGAAAAATCTATATTTTTTATGAATAGCCATAAGATTTGCTTATAGCAAAAACCAAAGAAAAAGCCAGTCAAGATATTCTCTCGACTGACTTTTTATCTTCAAGGCAAATGTGTCAAACTTTTTAAGCAATTAAGATACTGTAAATCTTCTTTCGTGATTTCAGATCTCTGGTAATCAGAAATCAATGGGTTAAAAGGAGATATTTTCAAAAAATAAGAAGAGATAAGATAAAAATGATTAGTGTTACTATTGAAATGTTTCTTAACTGCTTTTCGGTTACTATCATAGACACGTCTTCCTTCAAGATTTTTAGTAATCCTATCTTACCACGTCTCTTTTCATTCGTATAATCTAAATTTTTTATTATTATCCATAAAATCTGCTTATAATCTAGAAAACTAATGACAGGTTATACAAAAATCTTATCACGGCTTTATTTTTTTCTATCAGAAATTTACTGATTTTTTAATCTTATTTTTGCTATAATGACAACAACTATTATGAAGAAGGGATGAGGTTTTATGAATTTTCAACAATGTCGTTATGTTGAAGCAGTCGCTCGTGTAGGTTCTTTTAGTCAGGCAGCTAAGGAATTATTTATGACTCAACCCAATTTATCAAGTTCTATTAAGGATTTAGAAAATGAATTAGGGGTTCAACTGTTCACACGTTCCAATACAGGCACGCGCTTAACTGAAGATGGCTATGATTTTTTGAAATATGCCAAACGTATTATCGGTGAGCTTGATTTGCTTGAGCAACGTTACCATGACCAATTTAAAAAGAGTTTCACGGTAGCATCGCATCATTATGATTTCTTGTCAATTCCGTTGGTAAAGGTTGCCCAAGAATTCAATCAAGATTATCAAGAATTTCAAACGATTGAAACGACCACTAAGAAAATTTTAGAAAGTGTTGCTCGTTTTGAAGCTGATTTGGGTATTATTTATCTGGATGACGAAAATAAGCATATTTTGGAATCTTCCCTGGAACACCATGATTTGGAATTTACGTCTTTGGGTGATTTTCCAACACGTGTTTTTCTTAGACGCAATCACCCATTGGCACATAAGGATGTCATTTCTGAAAGCGACTTAAAAGGTTACGACCAAATTCGCTTCCGTCAGGAACAATCAGGTTTGAATTTTGACGAGGATGCCTTGCAAATTCACGATGAACAGCACGTGCTCTATAGCAATGACCGTGGAACAGTCATGAATTTACTTTGTGCAACAGACGCCTACGCCTCTGGTCTTGGAATTGTAAATAGCTTCGTTCGTAACCAAATTGTCCTCATTCCTCTGCAAGATAGTCCTAAACATATCCTTGGATATGTGACCAATAAAAAGAAAAAAGTTTCAAAAATTGGAACAGCCTTTATTCAAGAAATCAAGAAAAGCCTCAATGACTTTCCTGAAGCAAACTGATAAAGCAATCGTCATACCATTATTTTGCTTTCTTTTGTGCTAAAATGAAACTAAGGAGGAAACATTATGAATTTTAAAACGTTAAATAATGGTATCCAAATCCCTGTTTTAGGCTTTGGTATTTGGCAAATTTTCGACCAAGCACAATGCCAAGAATCAGTCGAAAACGCCCTTGAGGTGGGCTACCGTTTAATTGATACTGCCGCTATTTATAAAAATGAAGAAGCTGTCGGGCGTGCGGTGAAGGCTTCTGGTCTTTCACGTGAAGATGTCTTTCTGACTAGTAAAGTCTGGATTGACCACCTTGGTTATACCGAAACGAAAAAGGCTTTTGAGGAAACGCTACGCAAACTGGATACTGATTACCTTGACCTTTATCTCATTCATCAACCATATGGTGATACTCATGGCGCTTGGCGTGCGATGATTGAGCTTTATAAGGAAGGATATATCCGTGCTATTGGGGTTTCTAACTTCTCTACTGGACGTTTAACAGATTTTGCGCTCAATACCGAAGTTGTGCCAGCACTCAACCAAATTGAGCTTCACCCCTACAAACAACACCCTATCATTCAAGCTGCCAATGCCCAATTTGGCATAGCTACCCAAGCTTGGAGCCCTTTCAACCGTGGAGAAGATAATATTTTTAAGGACGCTACGCTCAATAGCATAGCTGAAAAACATGGCAAGACTGTGGCACAAGTCATTCTACGTTGGCAAGTTCAAAACGACATCCTTACCATTCCAAAATCCGTTCACTTAGAACGCATGAAAGAAAACTTTGATATTTTTGATTTTGAACTCACACCAGATGACATCAAGCAAATTCAGTCACTCGACCGTTTTCCAAACAACTACGGACCAAATGAAAGCCCAGAACACGTCAAACGCTTATTGGGCTTGTAAGTCAGAAAACGAGTTTATATACAATAGTAAAACAAGACGACTTCCAAACGGAAATCGTCTTTTGTTGATGTTAACGAGTTTTGAACAGGAGAAAGTAAGTTATTAGAGTGTTGCTTACTCTACTTGCAAATCAGCTTTAGAGTTTTCGCCCCTACAAACTTACTAGGAATGTAATGGTATCTCCGCTATAAGAAACGCTAATGCTTCCTTTGAAGAGTTTAACCATGGTCTGTGCCATTGACAATCCGATACCATAACCTGATTTTTTGTTATTATGTGATTCATCTTCACGGTAAAAACGTTCAAAGAATTTGCTATAATCAACGTTCTTGCCTTCGACGTAGGTATTGGAAATTTCCAAACGTGCTTTTGAGAGGCGATTAGCTTTGCTTAATTTAACTGAGACCGTTCCTCCTGCATCACAATATTTGTTGGCATTATCAACCAAAAGGGTCACCAATTCAAAAAGTGATTTTTCTTCTGCTTTGACATGAATATCAGGTTGAATTTCCATAATAAATTGCTTGCCGTCTTTGATGACAGGACCCTTAAAGTCCTCGGCAGCATCTTCAGCAATTGCTGAAAAATTCAAATCAGTCAATACTACTTCAGGTTGTTCCTCTAGACGGGCCATAGCCACCAAACTATTAATTAAGCCAGTCATACGTTCAACTTGGTCGTTGGTACTTTTTGTCCATTCTGATTCACCGTTCATCATCTCAACCAATTCATTATTAGCCGAAATAATCGCCAAAGGTGTCTTTAATTCATGACCAGCATTCGTGATAAAACGACGTTGCCGTTCATAATTTCGGATAAAAGGCTCAATAACCCTACCAGAAAAAATAGAAACCATGAGAACAAAGAAGGCAAAACTAACCCCTGACATCCATAAGGAAAGATGAACTAGTGTCATATTTTCCTCGACTTGATTTGTTGAGTCCAAGACCACAATCAATGTCGAATCATCTGATTCGTCCGTTACAAGATAAGAATAGGTGTGATTACTGTAACGAAAATCACCTCTCGTATCACCTGATTTATTAATCTTAATCAGGTAATTTTCCACTTGCTCGTTGGTCAAATCAGAAATACTGCTCAAATTTAACGAAGTGATATTGCCATCCTTATCAACAACAGCACTAAAATACCGATATTGAAAGAGCGTATCGACAGAAACAGTATCACCCAATTCACTAGTTGCTTTGGAGACGCTTGGAAAGGTTCCGCCATTATCTGAAATCAAGGTTAAAATCTTGTTGATTTCATTTACCTTTTGAATGTGACGGGCAGAATTGAGCACCCCAACCACTGAAAACAATACAATCAGAATTGCTAAAGAGGTAATCGCAATAAAACGAAGCCTTAATTTTCGAAACATGGCATCACCTACAATTCTTTCAACTCATAACCACCCATTTCCTCGCCCTCAATCACTACATTTGCACCAATTGATTTCAATTTTTGACGAAGGTAGGAAACGTAGATAAAAACATAGCCATTATCAATCTCTGGGTCATCTTTGTCATTTGCCCAAACATGGTTAAAAATCTGGTCAGTTGATAGTTTCTTACCTGCATTGAGCATGAAGAATTCTAGCATTTTAGATTCTTTCCCTGCTAGGCGAATAGTGTTTTGACTGACAAGTTCCTGCTCACCAACATTCAAAGTAACTGTTCCAACGGTCAAAATATTAGACGTGAAATTGGTATCCACACGACGTGACATCGACCGCAAACGCGCTAATAGTTCTTTTAATGAAAAGGGTTTGGTCAAATAATCATCTGCTCCAGCATCTAAGCCTGTCACACGGTCATCAACTTCAGCCATGGCAGTCAACATAATAATGTGTGACTGGTTGCCTGTTTGACGAATTTCTTGCACAGCTTCGATGCCAGATTTGACAGGCATCATAATGTCCATGACCATAACGTCATAGGCATTTTCATTTGCCATATCAATAGCTGCCTGTCCATCATAAACCGAATCCACATCATAACCTTCATGGGTTAACGCCGTAGTCAACACACGATTCATTTGAATTTCATCTTCTGCAACTAATATTTTCATATGCTATCTCCTATCGTAGCTCATATTCATTAATCTTGGGAGCTTTCTTGGATGAGGTTTCGAATGGTTTGCATGGTCAAATCACAAGACGCTAATTCATCTGCGCAGCGTTTGAGCTCACGGACAATCCGTTTTGGGTCTTTAATATCATGCTTATACTTCATTTGATGTTCCAAACTAGCCCAAGAATCCATAGCAATGGTACGAAGCTGTATTTCAATAAAATATGATCCCTGCCTATTTCCCAAACAATCAGGATAAGGCGTCACAACCTCTACTATCAAATGGTAAGAACGATAACCATTTGGTTTCGCATTTTTGATGTAATCTTTCTCAGCAACAATGGTGCAATCATCAAAAGAACGGATAAGGTCCACTAAAGTATAAATATCATCAACAAAACCACATATTATCCTCAGACCAATACTATCACGCACTTTTTTCAAGGCAGACTCGGTTGTTACTGGAAGATTTTTGCGTTGACACTTCTCTGTCATACTTTCAGGTGTCTTAACGCGAGCGATAAAATGTTCAAACAGCTTATAACCAGTCTCTTTTTTAACCTCATCATTTTTCTTGCGAATACGCTGACTAAAGTCCTCCAAAATCAAAGGCAGGTAATCCGCATATTCTCCATAAATCATATCTGTCATAACTTTTCCTAACTAGATGATAGTTTCATTATAACAAAATTCCTTATAAGAAGCTAAAAGGGGCATTTTTAAGAGCTAAAAAGTTGAGCAAAATGCCCAACTTCTTGGTTTGTGTTCTTATTATTGCAAGACGCATTAACTCACGCTTTCGTTCTTGACTAATTCTTCAACAAGATACAAGATGAGGTTGACTAATAAGCTTAGGGCAACAGTCAAAATGATACCCCAAAGCAATTTAGGCAAACTCATTGTGCGGAGTCCGTCAAACAAAATACTACCTAGACCGCCTGCATTAATCGTTGAGGCAATTGTTGCGATAGCAATCATTGAACTTGCTGCCAAACGTAATCCTGCAAAAATAGAGGATTGCGCCAATGGCAACTGAATTTTTGCTAATATTTGCCACCTTGTCATCCCCATACCAGTCGCCGCTTCAACAATACTGTCATCAACTTGTGTCAATCCTGCTAAAAATGTGCGAACTAACGTATATTGTGCATAGATTACCAAAACTATTATGGCTGTTCGCGTCCCCAGACCTGTCACGGGAATCAACAAGGTAAATAGCGCAAAACTCGGAATGGCGTACAATAGCGATAAGACGTAAACAGAAGCCAGCCTTATTTTAGGGTAAAACAGCAAAATTACCGTGATGACACTAGCAAATAACAAAGCAAACAGTAGGGAAAAGCTCGTCAATTCAATATGTTCAATGAGCGCCGTGATTAACTTATCAGAAGATGTCTTAAAATAATCAATCATAGCTAGCCCTCCACAGTTTTTCTTGTTCCTGCGCAGTTGTTATCAATCTTTGAACAAATTCATTTCCTGGATTTTTGATAATATTTTCTGGTGTGTCAAACTGGCAAATGGTACCATTATCCATGATAACCACGCGTGTTCCCAGTTTAAATGCCTCATAAATATCGTGAGTGATAAAAACAAATGTCTTTTGACTTAATTTCTGATGAATCGCTTGCAATTCCTCTTGTAAATCATTACGAGTAATAGCATCAATGGCACCAAATGGTTCATCAAATAACATGACATCAGGGTCAGCAGCTAAAGCACGCGCAACACCTATCCGCTGCTGCTGACCACCAGATAATTCACTCGGATAACGTTCGCCGTAATCCACTGCAGGCAATTGCACCAAATCTAAAAGTTCTCCCACACGATTTTCAATGCGTTCCTTATCCCAGCCCAATAACTTGGGAACAGTTGCAATATTTTCAGCAACCGTCATATGTGGAAATAAGCCGATTTGTTGGACAACGTAACCAATCTGACGACGAAGGCTAACGGAATCCATCTGCTCAATATCTTGCCCAGCAAAGAAAATCGTCCCTGACGTTGGTTCAATCAGCTTGTTAATCATTTTTAGCATGGTTGTCTTACCAGAACCTGATGTTCCCAAAATTGTGATAAATTCGCCATTTTCAATGGTTAAGTTAATATCATTAACAACCGTTTTATCACCATAAACTTTGCTCACATGCTCAAATTGAATCATTGTCTTTTCTGTCATAAATCTATCTTTCTAACCTTTTATGCTATCGTAGTATTCTTTCGCGACATCTGTATATTCTTGACCGTCAACATCCACTTTAGCATTAAGTTCCGTAACTGTTTCAGTATCAAGTTTTGCCGAAATATTATTTAAAATGGTTTTAATATCTGGATTGTCATCCAAAATATTATCTCGCACAACGGGCGCTAAATTATAAGGTGGCCAGAACTGTTTATCATCTTCCAATAATGTGAATTTATCCGTACTAACCAACTGACCTTCGGTCGTGTAAGCTGGCGTTACATCTGCCTCATCATTTTCAAGAACACTGTATTTCAAACTATTATCATACACCTTTGAAGATTGCCAGTTAAAGGTACCATAAGTCTTTTCAAGTCCTGGTAAACCATCTTCACGTTCATCAAATTCCCCTTGTGAAGCAAAGCGCAATTCACTAGCATGAGCTTGCAAATCAGAAATCGTCTTGATGTTGAGTGAATTGGCGACTTCCGTACGAATAACCAAACCTTGGCTATCATTTGCTGACGCGTAATCAAGCCAAGTCAGGTTAAATTGTTCCTCATACTCTTTTTTGACAGTCTTATAAACTTTCTCTGAGTCTGTTTCCATATCCTCACCCAAAACTGACAGCAAACCAGTTCCTGTATATTCTGGATATAAGTCAATCTCATCATTGACAATTGAATTATGAATCAAAGAACTTGAAATATTTGACACACGCTCGACGGTATAACCATTGTCCTCAAGCGCAAGCGCATAAATTTCAGCAATGACTAGATTTTCCGTAAAATCTTTCGACCCCACACGAATAGTGGTTGACGATTGCTGCACTTCAGAAGATTGATTATTGCGCCACGCCCAAATCCCACCAACAATTGCCACCAAAATGACTACCAGTAACGCTCCTGAAATCACCTTTTTATTTTTCATAATGTTCTACCCCTTTTATGCTTAAATCAAAAATAATCATACTAAGGAACGACAATATCGCAACCGAACCACCACCAATTAGCAATAAATCATAACGATAAAGTCCTAATCCTGTAAAAATCAAAGTACCAAGTCCACCTGCTCCAATATAGGTCGCCAAGGTTGCGCTAGCAATAATTTCCACCAATGCCAATTTAATGCCATTTAAAATATGTGGCAGAGCTAACGGAAACTGGACTTTTGTTAATAATTGAGACCTTGTCATACCAAGTCCCAAAGCTGTTTCTAGCAAATTTTCTGAAACCGACGCAAACCCAACAATCGTATTTAATAAAATGGGTGGTATTCCCAAAATCACTAAAGCAATCAAGGCAGGTAAGCGCCCCACTCCAATGAATGGAATCAAAATAAATAAGATTCCAAGGCTTGGAATAACGCGTAGCCCTTGCGTCAAAAGCGTTGACAATTGTCGTACAAACGGCTTTTCATAAGAAAAATAGCCAAGTGGTAGAGCGATGATTAAGGCAATCACCAAAGCCTCGAAACTTAGGCTAATGTGTTGCCAAACGTATCCTAAATAAGTATTTCCATTATCTGCAAAATATGCAGCTATATCATTTAACATGTTCCTTTACCTGATGACTTTCTAAAAGTTCTGTTAACCTATCAGTGAACATCGCTGTCGCTGACAATAAAACTTCCTGTTCTTCCAAAGTCAAAGCGCTCATTGCTTGCGCTTCAAAATCTGCTAACGGATCCAATAATTCAGCAGCAAACTGCTGACCTGTTTCAGTTAAACGAATCAACTTCTTGCGCCTGTCAATTCGAGAAGGCTCCAAATATAATATTCCTTTTTTCATATAAGTTTTAACAATTGCTTGAATCACTTGTTTCGTTGAAAATGTTCGTTTTGCAATGCTCTCCTGTGTCATTCCATGTGGATTATGATAAATCCACATAAAAACTAATAACGATTTACTATTTAGCCCATGCTTTTTAGCGTAGCTTTCATAGAGGGAAAATTGCTCATCACGCAAACGAGCGTATTTTTTTGCATTACTTATCACTAAAATTTTCCTCCTTATTTAAAATAATGACCTTGCCAAATGCTGCAACACTATCAAGATAATCATGTGCAGCTTGGATACTATCCAAATCAAATACACGCTCAGGGCGAACATCTACTTGTTCTTGCTCAATATAAGCTAACATTTTCTGAATCTTATCTTGTGAAACATTGCCTGAATAAAATGTTGTCAAATAGACATTATTTTTAAGTTCCATAATTGGATCAAATTCTTCCAGATACCATTTTCGTCCCAATTGACCGCAGGAACAAATAATTCCGTTTTCTTGCAAATGCCCTAGACTGTCTTTGATGGTGGCAGGTCCAACTAATTCTAAGATTTTCGTGAATGTCACATCCGTCTTTAGCACACCATTATCATCAATAACCAAATCATCATATCCAGCGTCCAAAAGTTGCGCTTTTTTAGCAGTATTGCGCACACTTGCATAGACGTTCACGTCAGGAAATTTAGCTTTTACCAATTTCACAAAAGCCGTCCCGATACCACTAGCACCAGCACGCACCAAAACCGTATCACGGGAGGTGATTTTTAAATTTTGATAAGCACCAAAGGCAGTATAATAAGTCTCTGGAATCGTCGCCAACGTTGCCCAATCCAACTGCGTTGAGATAGGATAAATCTGCTCATTTGGCAAAAGGACATATTCAGCATACGATCCATCAAAATCACGTCCCATTTCTCCCATAATCGAAATGATTTTTTGACCAACTGGCAAACGTTGCTCGTCCGTCGTCTCTTCAATGACGCCAACACATTCTATCCCAAGAATCCTTGGAAAGGTGACACTCGGCGACAAGCCTTGTCTGGTAAAAATTTCAGAACGATTAATCCCAAATCCCATAATTTTCACCAAAGACCAACCTGATTTCACTTGCGGTTTAGCAATCTGAGTCACCTTTAAAACACTACTATCTCCTGCTTTGCTAACAATAACAGCTTTCACTTTCTTCCCTCCTTTTAAACGTTTTCAATAATTTCCCATTATTATGTCATATCCACCAAAATTAGTCAAATATTTTGACTATTTTTCAATTCCTAAACAAATGCCACTTTTGCTTTAAAAATTGATTGCAAGTTATATAAATGCCATTACAAAATAAAAACAAAAGAAAAAGCTAGGTACTTGCCTAACTTTCTAAAATCTTCTAGCCAGACTATGCAGACAATAAAAAACGAGGCTGAGCACGTTGTCCCAGACTCGTTTAGTTTTAAGCTACTTCAAATTGTGAATTGTAGAGGTCAGCATAGAAGCCGCCTTGTTGCATCAAATCATCGTGATTGCCTTGTTCGATGATGTTACCATCTTTCATCACAAGGATAAGGTCAGCGTTTCTAATCGTTGACAAACGGTGAGCGATAACAAATGATGTACGACCTTCCATCAATTTATCCATGGCTTTTTGAATCAATTCTTCAGTACGTGTATCAACTGATGACGTTGCTTCGTCCAAAATAAGGAGCGGTGAATCTTTCAAAAGAGCACGCGCAATCGTCAAGAGTTGTTTTTGACCAATTGAAAGTGTTACAGAATCATCAAGATAAGTGTCATAACCTTTTGGAAGTGTCATGATAAAGTGATGAACACCAACAGCCTTAGCCGCTGCAATAACTTGTTCGTCTGTAATATTTTCTTGATTGTAAATCAAGTTTTCTTTGATTGTTCCTTCAAACAACCACGTATCTTGAAGCACCATTGAGAATTGGTCATGCACTTCTTCACGTGTCATCAAACGTGTATCCACACCATCAATAGTGATTTGACCTTTATCGATTTCATAGAATTTCATGAGCAGGTTAACAATGGTTGTTTTACCAGCGCCTGTTGGTCCAACAATGGCAACTTTCTGACCAGGTTTCGCCACAGCGGAGAAATCATGGATAATTGTTTTATCCTTAGAATAACCAAAGAAAACATTATCAAAGGTAACTTCACCATTAACATCACTAAGTTGACGTTCCTTATCAGACTCATCTTCCATTTCATCTTCTTCAAGGAATTCAAAGACACGGCTCATGGCAGCTGTTGCTGATTGCATTTGTGTGAAAGCTTGCGCAATTTGTGACAATGGTTGTGAGAAGATACGAACATAAGTCATAAAGGCAACCACATCCCCCATGGTAATATCACCATTGATAACTTTAACGGCACCAACCACACAGACCATAACATAACCAAAGTTCCCAACGAAAATCATAAGCGGCATCATAATACCTGACAAGAACTGTGATTGCCACATTGATTTATAAAGATTGGTGTTTAATTTTTTAAAGGTTTCGCTTGTTTCACCAGCAGCGTTATAACTTGTTACCACATTATGACCAGAGTAAATTTCTTCAACATAACCATTAATCGCAGCCAAGTTATTTTGTTGACGTTTGAACAATGGTTGTGATGAGCCCATGATAACCATAACCAAAACAAAACCAATCAGAACAGACCCAATCGCTGTTAGAGCCATGCTGACATTTGAATGGAACATCATGAAAATTGATCCAATCAATAACATGGTTGATGTCACCAAAGTTCCCAAACTTTGGTTAAGCGATTGACCAAGCAAGTCAACGTCATTTGTCACACGAGAAAGGGTGTCCCCTTGCGAATGACTATCAAAGTAATTCAATGGAACCTTGTCAATTTTGGTCTGAATAGCTTTACGTAAACGTTGTGAAAAACGTTGAACGATAGTCGCTACGGTAAAGCTTTGAATATAACCAACTACTGCTGAAATAACGTATAAAATTGCCAAAGTTAATGCAATTTTACCAACTTTATCCAAGTCGATTCCTGGAATCATACCAGTCGCCGTTGGTGTCAAACCTTTGGTGATTGTATTGGTGATTTCTTTTAATTTATCAGGTCCAATAACCGTAACCGTCGCAGAAACAATTGCTCCAATCACTGCAAGAAGAAATGGAAGCTGGAAACCTCTAATATAGGGCTTCATTCTGTCATAGAAAGATGTTTTTTTCTTATTTTCCATTTTCTAATTCCTCCTTAGATAGTTGTGAGTAAGCAATTTCACGATAAACATCGTTGTTTGCAAGCAATTCTTCGTGCGTACCTTGACCAACAACTTTACCTTCATCCAAGACCAAAATTTGGTCAGCGTCCATAATCGTTGAGATACGTTGTGCCACGATTAATTTCGTCATATCAGCTGTACGTTCTTTCAACTGTGAACGAAGGATTCGGTCAGTCTTGTAGTCAAGTGCTGAGAACGAATCATCAAAGATGATAATCTCAGGTTTACGAGCAAGAGCACGCGCAATTGCCAAACGTTGTTTTTGACCACCTGAGAAGTTTTGACCACTTTGAGCAACAGGTGCTTTTAACTTACCGTCTTTCATTTCAACGAATGTCTTACCTTGAGCTAAATCAAGAGCTTCCCACATCTTGTCATCATCAAGTGGCGAACTATTGCTTTCTCCCATATCCATATTTGAAGCGATATCCCCACTGAAAAGCACTGCTTTTTGCGGAATATAACCAACAATCTTATGAAGCGTATCATGGTCATATTGACGAACATCAATGCCATCGACTTTAATCGTTCCTTCTGTCGCGTCATAAAAACGTGGAATCAAGTTCACCAAAGTTGATTTACCAGAACCAGTTGAACCGATAAAGGCAATCGTGTCTCCAGCTTTCGCTTTAAAGGAAACGTGTTCCAAAACAGCTTCTGAATTTTTGCTGTAACGGAATGAAACATTGTCAAATTCAACAGAACCTTTTTCAGTTGGTTTAGCTTGATTTGTTTCTGGATATTCAATTGAAGATTTTGTTTCAAGAACTTCATTAATACGCCCAGCAGCAACAACAGCACGAGGTAAAATGAAGAATACAACAATCATCATCATGAATCCCATAACAACTTGCATGGCATATGATGAATAAACAACCATATCTGAGAACAAATCAACTTTATCTTGCATAGCGCCAGCAATTTTCGTTGGATCTGTCGGAATGGCAATATTTTCAATCAAATGCGCACCAATCCAGTAGATAGCAAGTGTCATTCCGCTTGAAATTCCTGTCATTACTGGAGATAACAACGCCATTGAACGTCCAATAAAGAGGTTAAGATTGGTAACATTATCATTGGCTTGTGCAAATTTGGCATCTTGATAATCTTCGGCATTGTATGCACGCACCACACGGATACCTGTCAATGATTCTCGCGTAATACTGTTCAATTTATCGGTTAATGTTTGAATCATGCGTTGTTTAGGCATCACCATCATCAACAAGAACATAATCATCAAGAACATAACCGCAACTGCGACAATAAGAACCAATAGCCATTCATGATTTTTATCAGCAATCTTGGTTATTGCCCAAATTGCCATGATAGGTCCTTTAGTAATGACTTGGATTCCCATTGTGAAAACCAATTGAATTTGTGTAATATCATTGGTTGTACGTGTCAAAAGACTAGGAATTGAAAATTTCTTGATTTCAGCATCTGAAAAATTCAAGACACTATGGAAAATGTCATCACGTAGACGTGTACTAAAACTTGCCGCAATACGAGCAGCCAGGAAACCGACAACGACGGATGCCGCAAAGCTTCCCAAAGAAAGCAAGACCATACGCATCCCTGGCGCATCAAAGTTCCAAGCAAAAATATCTTTTACTTTTGTTCCCTCTGTTGATAGCAAGGTTGTGATATCCGACATATAATCTGGAATTTTCAACTCAAGATAAACATTCAAACACACAAATAATACAGCAAAAATAAGCATCGTAACTTCTTTTACTGTTAAGCGTTTCAAAATTTTTAACATGCGTTACTCCTTGTTTTCTAAATTTTTCAAAATGCGGTCAAAGACGCGAAACGAAATTTTGAGATCCTCATGGTCAACACCAGCTAAGATTTGTCTATGCATTTCATCATGGAAATCTTGAATGTTTTGAGCCTTTGATTTTCCAAGTTCAGTCAACACCACTTGCTTATAACGCTTATCTTCTATTGACGAAATAACTCGGATAAAACCATTTTTCTCCATGCGCTTAATCAAATTACTAGTTACTGACTTTGAAATTCTTAGTCTCTTCTCAATATCCTTGATATAAATTTCTTTATCAGGATTATCATGGAGATACAACACTGCAAATCCCTGTGGACCAGCCAGATTTTCAACACCATGACTTTCCGCAAGAGCATGGACACGATTTTCCGCTAAATTGATAAAATCCCTAAACTGTGAAAACGGATCTTTCTTATGCATCTTTTACTCACTTTCTGAAAAATACCAAGATTTATTCTTGTAGGATACATTATAGTTCTTATGAGAACTATTGTCAAGAAAAAGCTTCACTTCTACTTTATTTTTTCAATTATTTTCTGAAAACAAAAACAAACATTGATATATCAACGTTTGTTTTTGTTTTTTTTGAAAATCAAATGATAACACCTTCCAAATGATCTAATTCGTGTTGGCAAATTTGTGCTGGCAACCCTGTCAAGGTTAAGGTTTGTTGGCTCCAATTTTTGTCTAAAAAAGCCACTTCAATTTTCTGGTAACGACGTGTTGGTCGTGCTCCTGTCAATGATAAACAAAACTCTTTCGTGTCAAATGGAAGTGATTTGTTAAGCAAAACTGGATTGAACATCACCAAATCTGCTACTCCCATATTAACAATAATTGCTCGCTTTTTAACGCCAATCATATTAGCAGCCATGCCGACACAATTATCACGGTTTGCCACTAAAGTATCTTGCAAGTCTTGTGCCAAATACAAATCTTCTTTTGTTGCTTCTTCTGACTTTTGCGCCAAGAAAAAGGTGTCTCTTACAATCTGTTTAATCATTTTTTCTCCAATAGTAATTCCATAATATCAAAATCAATAGCTTGGTCATCAATTTCCATAAAGTGCTTAAACGTTCCAATCTTTTGAAAACCAAGACTGTCATAAAGATGAATCGCTCGGTCGTTATCAGACCGAACTTCAAGTGAGAAGACTTTTAAGCCTGATTGCTGCGCTGCTGCAATCAATCGCGTTAATAGCTGACGCCCAATTTCTTGATTCCAGTAGGCTTTTTTCACCGCGATACCAATTTCTGCACGATGCGCCAATCGTTTTTTACGAAAAGCACTACAATTACACGTTCCTACTATCTCACCAGCTTCTTCGGCTACTAAGAAATGTGATGTCTTAGATTTTTGAATCTCACTTAATAAGATTCCCTCATCTGCAACAGAAACAGACACCCCTTCTTCTCCATAAGACAAGTTATCTGTTTCTGAACCAATCTGCTGGCAAAATGCCAAAATAGCCCCAGCATCACTAGCCAAAGCATTTCTCACTATAACCATATCAAGCCCTCGCTTTCGCTAAAAACATTATAACAAAATAAATAAAACCTTGCTACCATGCGCTTTCTCACATTTGTCACAAGATTTTATTGCACCAACAAAATTGAGAATAACTAATTCTCAAAGAAAATGAGTTGCAACGATACCAACCAAAAGAGCCCACACTTCGTGGACTCATTTTCGGTTATTTGATATTAGAGAATGTAATTAAAGATTATAAAAGATTGTTGATTAAGTCATTAAGAGTTATACAACAGTCTTGTGAAAGACAAGATTTTAAACGATACCTTGTGCTGACATTGCTTCTGCAACTTTAAGGAATCCAGCAACATTGGCACCGACAACAAGGTTACCTTCAGCACCAAATTCTTTAGCTGCTGCTGCAGAATTATCGTAGATACCTTTCATGATGTCATAAAGTTTAGCATCTACTTCTTCGAATGACCAAGGTGTACGTTGGCTATTTTGAGCCATTTCAAGAGCTGATACCGCTACACCACCAGCATTTGCAGCTTTGGCAGGACCAAATGAAACGCCAGCTTTTTGGAAAACTTCGATAGCTTCAAGTGTAGAAGGCATATTTGCACCTTCTGTAACAGCAATAACACCGTTAGCTACAAGAGCTTTCGCATCTTCCTCGTTAATTTCATTTTGTGTAGCACATGGGAATGCAAGGTCAGCTTTGATTGACCAGATTGAGCCTTCACCAGCAGGTGTAAATGTTGCACTTGGACGAGCGTCAGCGTATTTGACAATACGTGCACGTTCAACTTCTTTCAATTGTTTAAGAAGAGGGACATCAATACCTTCTGGATCATAAACATAACCAGATGAATCTGAAACAGCAACAACTTTAGCACCAAGAGATTGAAGTTTTTCAGTAGCGTAAATCGCTACGTTACCTGAGCCCGAAACAAGAGCGACTTTACCGGAAAAATCTTCACCACGAGCTTTAAGCATTTGTTCTGCAAAGTAAACAGCACCGTAACCAGTTGCTTCTGTACGAGCAAGAGAACCACCGTAAGTAAGTCCTTTACCAGTAAGAACACCTGTGTATTCATTGCGGAGGCGTTTGTATTGACCGTAAAGGTAGCCGATTTCACGCCCACCAACACCGATATCACCAGCAGGAACATCAGTATCCGCACCAATGTGTTTGCTCAACTCTGTCATAAAGCTTTGGCAGAAACGCATAATTTCGTTGTCTGATTTACCTTTAGGATCAAAGTTTGAACCACCTTTACCACCACCGATAGGTTGACCAGTCAATGAGTTTTTAAAGATTTGTTCGAAACCAAGGAATTTGATGATTGATTGGTTTACTGATGGGTGGAAACGAAGACCACCTTTGTAAGGTCCAATAGCAGATGAGAATTGTACGCGGAAACCGCGGTTTACTTGAACTTGACCTTTGTCATCAACCCAAGGAACACGGAAAGAAACGATACGTTCTGGTTCAACCAAACGTTCGAGAAGATTTTCTTCAATGTATTTTGGATATTTATCAAACACTGGAACAAGTGACTCAAATACTTCTTCTACTGCTTGTAAAAACTCTGGTTCATGAGCATTTTGCGCTTTGACTTTATCAAAGACACCAGCTACATACTCTTTACCTGTTGTCATATATATTTCCTCCGAAAATCAGATTATAAATCTTGTAATCAATAGACTACAAGGAATATTATAAATTTTCTGAAAATTTATGTCAAGTATTTACCGTACTTTTTTGAAAAAATTCCGTTTTTATGTCATAAAATATAACATCGTTTGTGAAGTTGAGGGCTAGATTTCGTCATTCTGGCGGACTTTATGTTCTCCTTTTCACGAAAAATATGGTAATATAATGGTATATTATTAGGAGGTATATTATGAAACGTTTATCACTATGGTCAGGTATTCTAGCACTACTTATTGGTATTTTTCTTTTTGTGCATCCTTTTACCACGACTGCAATGATTGGTTGGATAATCGCTTTATTAGTTTTCATGTCTGGAATCACCAGCCTTTTGATGTATACCAATAGTGTCGAGCGATCATTTTGGTATTTGTTGCAAAGTATTTTATCTATTATTTTTGGAATTATTCTTCTATCAAGCTCAGCCATGTCTTTATCGAGTGCTGTTATCACGATTGCTGCTTATTGGATTCTTATTAGCGGCATCCTTCGTTTAATTGGTGGTTTCCAAATGCGTAAAGCAGGGTTTTATGACGCTAATCGTTTCCTAGGCTCTGCGGTCCTTGCCATTCTTTTAGGACTCTTCCTCCTGCTCAATCCTGCACTTTCAGCTATTTTTATTGGGCGTCTAACAGGATTACTTTTAATGGCAGTTGGGGGGTCAGGAATCGCCTTTTCATTCCGTATTTAACTATGACTATAAAAAGAACTTCGTTTTTTTGAACGAAGTTCTTTTTAGTTCTCAATTAACGATTATCAATGTTTTCTGGGTACAAGTCGTGATTTATTAGGCGATAATCTGCCATTTTTTCATACTTGGTATTTGGCTCTCCATAATTAAAATATGGGTCAATTGATAAGCCACCACGTGGTGTAAATTTTCCCCAGACTTCAAGAAAGCGTGGCTGAAGCAAGTCAACCAAATCTTTACCAATCGTATTAATACAATTTTCGTGAAAATCACCGTGATTACGGTAGCTGAAAAGGTAAAGTTTCAATGATTTTGATTCCACGCAAAGTTTATCTGGGATATAAGAAATATAAATCGTTGCAAAATCTGGTTGCCCAGTAATCGGACAAAGTGATGTAAACTCTGGACAATTGAATTTGATAAAGTAATCATTGTCAACATGACGATTATCAAATGATTCCAGAATACTTGGGTCGTAATCGTAAGTGTAAGTCGTCTTTTGATTTCCCAAAAGGGTCAAATCTTTCATTTCATCTGTTCTAGTCATCTCATTCTCCTTTTAAACACCGCGTTGGTTGTCATATAAAAGCGTGTGTAATTGTGGCAACACGCGCACGCTTTGCCATTCTGGGTCAGTTGCTACTGTCTCCCATAGTTGTCGCAAACGCTCGAGCTGGTGTTCCACGATATTGCCGTTGGCGTGCGGTTCTGGATTACCAGCTGATAAATACAAAACATCAGGTTGATAACGTTTTTGAATCATTTTAGCAAATACCAAATCAGCATCATCAAAAACTGGAACTTTAAAGGTGATTTGGTCTTTTTTCAATTGCGAAACAATAAAATCAAGCGTTTCAAAATTAACCGTCATCTTACTTGACGGTGGCTTGGGACTAAGCGTTACTTGGTCAATGTCCTTTAGCCACGTTTGCCAGCGCGAGCCTTGCGTTTCAATAGCTAAGGTCACCCCACGTGCCTTTAATTTGGCAACAAGCTCTGCCATATTATTCGCCAATAAACATGGATTGCCACCTGATAAAGTCACATAATCGTACGTTCCCAATTGGTCAAGCTGCTCAATCACTTCATCAGTAGTCATTCGCTTAGGCTTTTCCGAGCCATCCCAAGTAAAAGCAGAATCGCACCAATCGCAATGATAGTCACAGCCACCCGTTCTCACAAACATGGTCTTTTGCCCAATTGCTCTGCCCTCGCCTTGAAAAGTTGGACCAAAAATTTCAAGAATCGGAAGGGTTAACTGACGTTTAGTCATCAAGCTCCCACTCCCTCCTAAATTCCGCAAATGATGTCGGCGTTTCATACAAGCGGACATATTCTACACGAATCTCACGTTCTTTTGGCAAATACTGCGCGACTTGCTTAAAAATCCAGTAAACCATATTTTCTGCTGTAGTGTTCATGTAGGGCAGGCTTTCATTAAGGTAATGGTGGTCTAAACTTGGTTCCAAATGTTTTTTGTAAATCTGTTTGAGGTCGCCAAAATCAACTGCCATACCACGGTCATCAAGCAGTCCAGAAACCGCAATTTGCAAACGATAAGTATGCCCATGCAAAGCCTTACATTTACCATCATAATTGAACAAATGGTGTGCCGCATCAAAGGTGAATTCTTTTGAAACCATGACACGACGTGGGCAATAAACCAAGGATTCACCAGTTGGGACTTTTAGCTCTTTTGGTATTTCAAACATTAGGCTTGCCCTTTCTTTGCAAGGTATTTTTCAAGACCTGCCTGACGAAGCTTGCAAGCAGGACATTCACCGCAACCACTTCCTTTAATGCCGTTGTAGCACGTTAGCGTATTTTCTCGAACATAATCAAATTTGCCAAGTTGGTCAGCTAATTCCCATGTTTCTGACTTATCAAGCCACATCAGCGGTGTTTGAATAACAAAATTATAATCCATTGCCAAATTCAGCGTAACATTGAGTGATTTGACAAAGGCATCACGACAGTCTGGATAACCTGAAAAGTCCGTTTCACAAACGCCAGTAATAATGTCTGTGATACCAAGACGCTTCGCCAGCACAGCTGCAAACGATAAAAACAAATGATTTCGACCATCAACAAAAGTATTTGGCAAATCATCGTCTGGATTTTCGATTACAATATCACGAGTCAAGGCATTTTCAGTTAATTGTCCTAATAAAGACATGTCTAGCAAATGGTTTTTAACCCCTTGTTCGGCAGCGATGTGTTTGGCTACTTCAATTTCCAAACTGTGACGTTGACCATAATTAAACGTGACAGTTTCCACGTGGTCGTAATGTTTCAAAGCCCAAAACAGGCAAGTTGTTGAATCTTGTCCGCCACTAAAGACGACAAGTGCAGATTGACGTTTCATCTTATCTCCTCTATATCTTTTCAGATATTTGGGCAAAAGAAAAGCCCTCATGGGAATCCACAAGGGCGCTAATTCAGTCATTAGGCTGGTTTTTTTTAGCGATGGCTTTTCCCAAACATCGTTATTATTAACATTACTATCATATCATCTTTGCAACAGATATTCAATGACTAAAAAATGCAAGAATAAGAAAACAGGACTTGCTTAAAATAAAATCCTGTTTTTTATTAATAATTATCACCAAGATAGCTTATTTGTTTTTAGTAAACTGGCTATTGTAAAGATCGTAATAGAAACCTTTAGCAGCTAGTAAGCTTTCATGATTGCCTTGTTCAATGATTTGACCATTGTTAAGCACCAAAATCTTATCAGCCTCTTGAATGGTTGATAGGCGGTGAGCAATGACAAAGCTTGTACGCCCTTCCATTAATTTAGCCATAGCCTTTTGAATCAATAATTCCAAACGTGTGTCAACAGATGACGTTGCTTCGTCCAAAATCAAGATTTTAGGGTCAGCAAGCAAGGCACGCGCAATGGTTAACAATTGTTTTTGACCAAGCGATACGTTACTTGATTCTTGGTTCATTTCCATATTGTAACCACCAGGTAGCGTGCGAATAAAGTGGTCAACATTGGCAGCTTTAGCAGCCTCAACAACCTCTTCATCTGTCGCATCCAAGTTTCCAAAACGGAGATTTTCCTTGATACTTGCCTCATAGAGCCACGCATCTTGCAAGACCATTCCAAATTGTTTTCGATATTCTTGACGTGACAAGTTGCGAATATCATGCCCATCAATTTTAATCGAACCAGAGGTAACGTCGTAGAATCGCATTAAAAGATTAATCAGCGTTGTCTTACCAGCTCCTGTTGGACCAACAATCGCCACCATTTCACCTGGTTTGACATCAAGATTGAAATTTTGAATCAATGGTTTGTCTGCCACGTATTGGAAGGAAACATTTTCAAAGCTAACTTGACCTGTTAAATCATGTGTCAAATGCTCTGTTACATCAGCAACTTCTTCTGGTTCATCTAGAACTTCAAAGATACGGTCAAGTGATGACTTGGCACTTTGAAGAATACTTGCCAACTGTGTAATGGTTTGAACGGGTTGACTGACTTGCCAAACGTATTGAACGAAAGCTTGCATATTACCAACCGTCAAGTTCCCAGAAAGAACTTGCAAAGCTCCCAAAACTGCCACAATCAGGTAAGCCATATCAGAAATTGCACTAAGAACTGGCATCATAATTCCTGAAATAAAACTTGCCTTGAAACCAACTTCTTGCAAATTTTGAGTGATTTCACGAAATTCTTCACTTGAAATTTCTTCACGACCATAAAGTTTGATAACGTTAAAGCCAGTTAGATTTTCCTGAACAAAACCGTTCATATCACCAAGAGCGTCAGCTTGTTTTTTGAAATAGGGTTGAGATTTTTTCAAAATAAACTGAGCACTGATATAAGTGATTGGAATGATTAAAATAACCACCAAAGCCAAACGCCAATTGAGATAAAGCACCATGCAAATAACCAAGAAAATGGTTAAGAAGGCGTTGATAATCTGAAGAAAGCTTTGTTGTAAAGCGTTTGAAACTGTTTCAACATCTGACGTAAAACGCCCCAAGACATTTCCGAATTGTTGACTGTCAAAATAAGAAACTGGAATTTTATTGATTTTTTCACTTAAATCTCGGCGCAAATCATGAATACTTTTTTGCACAGCGTCAGTCATGAAATAGTTTGACCAATAGCTTCCTAGCTCATAACCCAAACCTCGCAAGAAATAAAGAGCTAAAATCATTGCAATATAAGAAATATTGATATGAGCACCTGCTACACCGTGCGCCATGTCAAGAAGGTTTGCCGTCAATTCTGTAATGGCAAGCCCTAAAATAAAAGGTTCCAATACACTCATGACACTGCTGAAAACTTTCAAGAAAACGGCAAGAAAAAGCGCACCTTTATATTGTTGGAGATAATCCCATAAACGTAGAAAAACATTGCGTTTTGACATTGTTATTCTCCTTTCATCTCATCTGCATTTTTCAATTGTGAGTTAGCAATTTCACGATAAATCGTGTTTGTTTGCATCAATTCATCGTGTGTGCCACGTCCCACAATTTCACCTTTATCGAGTACAATAATTTGATCAGCATCCATGATAGTTCCCACACGTTGTGCCACAATAAGGACGGTTGCTTCTTGAGTGACTTCTTTCAAACGCGTACGCAATTGCGCATCCGTCTTGTAATCAAGAGCCGAGAAAGAATCATCAAAAATATAAATATCAGGTTTCTTAACAACTGCACGCGCAATGGACAACCGTTGTTTTTGTCCTCCTGATAAATTGCTTCCGCCTTCTGCCAAATGTGTTTGGTAACGCTCATCACGGCTTTCGATAAATTCCTTAGCTTGTGCAACATCTGCTGCTTCTTGCAATTCATCAACTGTTGCATCCGTTTTACCGTATTTTAGATTTTCGGCAATAGTTCCCGTAAACAAAAGCGCTTTTTGAGGAATAAAACCAATCTTCTGACGTAGAGCTTTCAATTGATAGTCTCTAACATCAACACCGTCAACCAAAATTTTACCAAGTGTGACATCGTAAAAACGTGGAATCAGATTAACCAGAGAAGATTTCCCAGAACCTGTTGAACCGATAAAGGCAATAGTTTCCCCAGGCTTGGCTTTAAAGGAAATGTCTTTTAAAACTGGACTTTCTGTCTCACCAGGGTAAGCAAAAGTCACCTTGTCAAATTCCAAATAACCTTTTGTTTCAGTCTCAGTCACACCATTTTCATTAGGAGTAATTGAAATTGGCATTGCCATAACTTCTGAAATACGCTCGCTTGAGACAACAACACGAGGATACATGGTAAAGAGATTGGCAAAAAGTAAGAATGAAAAGAGCGCATGGAAGCCATAGTCAATAAAAGCAACCAAATTACCAATCTGCAAATCACCTCTTGAGAGCGGATTCAAGGCAAACCAAACAATGGCAACAATCATTGAGATGATGATAAAGACAAATGATGGCTCTGTTAAACCAGTTAGCTTGAACAGCCGACTTGAAATGCCTTTATATTCTTCGTTTTTACTATCAAAGCGTTCTTCTTGAAAATCTTCTCTGGCAAAGGCGCGAATGACACGTAAACCAGTCAAATTTTCACGAACATATTGGTTAATTTTATCAAGAGTGCCTTGTTGTTTTTCAGATAGAGGCCGTGTATGTGTCGCGACGTAATAAACCACAAGTACCAAAAAGGGAATAGCCACCGCAACAATCCATGCTAAAGACGGACTTGTTACCAAAATCATGACAACACTAAAAATAATCATGAGCGGTGTCACAACCCCCATACGCAAAGATTGTTCAGCAAATTGCATAAGAATAAAAGCATCGCTTGTCATGCGAGTGACAAGTGATGACACACCAATTTGTTCGTATTCATGGTGTGAGTATTCCTGCAATTTATCATACATGTCATTACGCATGTCTTTAATCATATTAGTTGTGATTTTTCCTGCCGCATAAGCCAGAGTAACACGACCAATCGCTCCAACAATAATCACGATAAACATGACAATTGCCCAGAAATAAACCTTATCTTTATTTCCAGTTGTTATCCCTTGGTCAATCATACGAGCTAGTGCTGTTGGCAAACCAAGATTAACCACGACAAATGTAAAAGCTCCTAACACATCCAAAATGAGCCATTTGGGATATTTTTTCAAATAAGTCCAAACTAGTTTCATAGTAACTTTCCCTTCTAATCTGTTTCTCTATTTTTAAGTAACGAAATACCTTCTTTCTGCAAGAAAGAGTGACTGGGCTTATTCAGCTAAGTTACTCAAATAATCATATCTTTCATATTTTTCAAGTAGGGTTTCATTAGCTTTGTCTAATGAACGTTGAAGCTCTGCTAGTTTGCCATAATCACTGGCATTTTCCTGCATTTGCGCTTCAATAGTGTCGATATCCTCTTCAAATTTGGCAATCTCATCTTCAATGACTTCCCACTCTTGTTTTTCAAAGTAAGACATGCGTTTTTTCTTCGTTTTTTCCTTCTCAGTCTTTTGTGAGAACGCTTTTTTAGCTTGTTCCGCTACGGCATTTTCTTCAAACGCTTTTTCATCAAGATAATCCGTATAATTTCCGAAGAATTCACGAACATGACCATTTTCAAACGCCAAGATTTTATTAGTCACTTTGTCAAGGAAATAACGGTCGTGACTAACCGTGATAACTGGTCCTGAGAATGTTTGCAAGAAACTTTCTATAACTGTCAAGGTTGCAATATCAAGGTCATTGGTTGGTTCGTCAAGAAGAAGCACATTTGGTTTTTCAATCAAAATTTTCAACAAGTAAAGGCGTTTTTTCTCACCACCAGATAATTTTGAAATCAATGTGCCATGTGTTGAACGTGGGAATAAGAATTGTTCTAACAAATCTGTGACACTTGTTGTTCCAACGCTTGTTTTGACCTCATCTGCTACTTCTTGCAAATAATTGATGACACGTTTATTTTCATCCATGTCTTTTGTCAATTGTGAGAAATAGCCAATACGAACCGTTTCACCAATTTCAAGATTCCCAATTGTCGGCTGCAAATCACCATTTATCAAATTAAGAAGCGTTGATTTTCCGACACCGTTATCACCAACAATTCCGATTCGGTCTTTATTTTGCACCAAAAAGTTAAAGTCAGTCAAAATCTGTTTATCAGGATAAGCAAAGGAAACATTCTCAAAATTGATAACTTTTTTACCGATTCGGCTTGTTTCAAAATTAATCTCAAGCTCTGTTGATTGTGTCGCTCCTGACAAATCAGTCTTCAACTCGTTGAAACGATTGATACGAGCTTGCTGTTTTGTCGCACGCGCTTGTGGTTGCGTACGCATCCAAGCTAATTCTTGCTTGTAAAGTTGTTTTTTCTTGTGAAGCGTTGCAGCATCACGCTCATCTTTCTCCGCACGCAAACGCACATAATCTTGATAATTTCCTTGATATTCAGTCAATTGACTATTAGCCAATTCAAAAATACGCGTTGCCACATTATCCAAGAAATAACGGTCGTGGGTGATGAAAAGTACCGTTTTCTTAGAATTTTTTAGGAAATTCGTCAACCAAGCAATGGTATCAATATCCAAGTGGTTGGTTGGCTCGTCCAATAATAACAAGTCTGCATCATTTAACAAAACTTGCGCCAACTGAACACGACGACGAAGTCCACCAGACAAAGCACCAACTTTTTGTGACAAGTCGTCCAAACCTAGCTTCGTAAGAACAGTTTTGACTTCACTCTCAATCGCCCAAGCATCAAGCGAATCCATCTCTGCCATGACTTTTTCAAGTTTAGCTTGATTGGCTTCGTTGTAATCAGCCATCAAGGTCTCATAGGTCTTAATCAAAGTCATCTCACGCAAATCAGACGACAAAACTGTATCCAAAATAGTTTTATCATCATCAAATTCAGGCTCTTGGGTCAAATAAGCAATTTTATAACCGTTCTTAGCTGCAAACGGCGACACATCGCCATCAAAGCCAAGACGACCAGAAATGACATCAAGGAGCGTTGTTTTCCCCGTTCCATTGACACCAATAATCCCAATGCGGTCAAAATCATGAATAATAAAGGAAATATCACGAAAAACAGTCTTATCACCGACTGATTTTGTTAAGTGTTCTACGATAAAATCACTCATTTGTTTTCCTTTCTAATAAAGTCAAAAATAGCTTCTTTGTCATTGGCAAGCTCACCAAGAACAATTTTTTCCTCGATTTCTTTTAATACCTGCCCTAATTCTGGACCAGGTTTGTATTGTAATTCTTTGATTAAAACTCCGCCATTGATAACAATTTCGTGTTTATCATGAATGGTTAATTCTTTATCTAAACGCTCAATACGTTTAAAATCAACTGGCAAACCATAACCAGCACGCAAATCTTCTGCTTGTTCAATCAAACAACTGCCATAACGGTACATTTCCATCTTATCAAGCTCATTTTCTAGACGGAAACGGTAAATCGCCACAATCTGTTCGACATCTTTTTGAAATTGACTTGATGTTTTCCATGCTTTCAAAAAGACACGAACGTCTTTGACATCTAAAGCTAATAGCAAAGCTGCCCAAGCTTGTTCAGACGTTTTAAAGTGATAATTACAAGCCAAATCGTCAAGTAATTGCTGTAAATTGTCATGAGCATTCTCAAGATATGGTAAATATTTTTGAGCTTGACTAGTAATCATGGCTTTAATCCCTTTACGCCAGAAAGGTGCCATCAATAATTTATCAAATTCAATAAAAGAGCGCTCTACCGAAATTTTTTCAAGTAAGGGCGCATGTGCTGCCATAGCAGTAAACGTATCAGGTTCAATATCAAAATCAAGACTAGCCGCAAAGCGGAAACCGCGCATAATACGCAGCGCATCTTCGTTAAAACGCTCCGCAGGATTTCCCACCGCACGTAATAACTTAGCTTCCAAATCTGCCAAACCGTTGAATTTATCAATAATTAAACCTGTCTCATCAAGTGCAAAAGCATTGACTGTAAAATCACGGCGTTTCAAATCTTCCTCTAGAGAACGAACAAATGACACGCTGCTAGGTCTGCGGTAATCCACGTAAACATCTTCTGTACGGAAAGTAGTGATTTCATACTCGCCACCTTCTTCTAAAACAAGAACTGTGCCATGCTCAATCCCAACATCAACCGTACGATGAAAAATGCTCTTTGTCTCTTCTGGATAAGAACTTGTTGCAATATCAACGTCGTGAATCGGACGATTTAGTAAAACATCACGAACGCTACCACCGACAAAATAAGCTTCGTAGCCAGCTTCGCGAATTTTTTTCAAGATTGGTAAAGCCTCCTGAAATTCAGAAGGCAGATTGTTTAATTTCATAGTAATTTTTCCAAACCATAAACGAGTTTATCTCGTTTGACAACTGCTTTAATTCCAATATTAACACCACTCATAAACGAAATACGATCATAAGAATCATGACGAAGTGTTAATCCCTCACCTTGGGCACCGAAGATGACTTCTTGGTGCGCAACCAATCCAGGTAAACGAACACTATGGATACGCATACCATCAAAATCAGCTCCACGCGCTCCTTTTAACGTTTCAACTTCATCTGCAGCCCCTTGTTTTTTAGGTTGACGAACTTCACGAATCAATTCCGCTGTTTTCACAGCTGTACCTGAAGGAGCATCTTTCTTATTGTCATGATGTAGTTCAATGATTTCAAGGTCCGGAAAATATTTGGCAGCCTTAGCGGCAAATTCCATGAGTAAAATAGCACCAATTGCAAAGTTTGGAGCAATCAAACCACCTGTTTTCTTTTCTTCAGAAAGAGCGATTAATTCAGCGATTTCATCTTCTGAAAATCCTGTCGTTCCAACAACGGGAGCGAAGCCATTTTCCAAAGCAAAGCGGGTATTTTCATAAGCAACTGCTGGCATAGTAAAATCAACCCAAACATCTGCATCAAACCCAACTAATTGTGATTTGTCTGTAAATACTGGAACACCGTCCACGTCTGATTCTGTCGCAAATGGGTCAAGTAATGCGGCTAAGGCTAATTCGTCATCTCCCTTAACCATATTAACTGCTGCTGAGCCCATTCGTCCTTTAAAACCTGCAATGATAACTTTAATACTCATGTTTTTTCCTCTCTAACACTTAAACAATTGGTGTGAAACCAAATGCAACTGCGCCTTCCCCTAAATGAGTAGCAATAACGCCATCAAATGTGACAATTTTAAGATTTTCAGCCTGACCTCTGTCAGCTAAAGTCTGATAAAACTGTTGCGCTTTTTCTTCAGCTCGTGAATGAATGATGAAAACTTCGTAATCACCGTTAACAGTCACTTCAGACAAAACGTCAACTAAACGCTTGATAGCTTTTTTCTCAGTTCTCACTTTTTCGAAAACTTCAATAACACCTTCGTCATTAAAATAAAGAATTGGCTTGATACTAAGTAAATTTCCGATAAGTGCGGAGCCATTTGATAAACGCCCACCTTTTACCAAGTGATTCAAGTCATCAACCATGATAAAAGCACTTGTTCCGTCAATTTGCTGTTGCAATTTAGCTAAAATATCATCAAAATCCACACCAGCTTCTGCCCAATTCAATGTGTTTCTTACCATGCTACCAAGAGGTGCGGATGTAATTTTGCTATCTGGGAAAGCAATGGTTAATTCGGGATAATCGTCAGCTAGAAATTGAATATTTTGCCAAAATCCTGAAATTCCTGAAGATAAGAATAAACCGATAACGTGTGTATAACCTTCTGAAGACAACTGTGACAAAATCTCGTCTAATTTTGCCAAACTTGGTTGGCTTGTTTTTGGAAGAACAGGCGACATTGCCATTTTCTTATAAAAATCATCTAAGCTCAAATCCTTACCTTCAAGGTAGCTAATCTCACCAATCATGATTGGAATATCCAAAATGTGAAGGTTCTCTTTTTGTTTGATGTCATCTGACAAAACTGCGGTTGTATCTGTAATAACTGCTAATTTCATTAGTTTCTAAACTCCAATTTAATCCCTGGACGGTCCAGGGCAATTTCGGTTACTTCATATGTTAGACGTTGTACAACATCTAATAGCGGTGCGGCTAAATTTTCAACTTCTTCTTTGGTGAATTCACTTGGTTCGTTAACAATACGCTTTTTAATGTGAACCATTTGTGAAACAACACCACTAATAACGAATTCTTTTTTAACAACCGTAAATTGTAATACTGATACAATCATCGTTTGGTTGTTTTCTGTATCTTTTCTTACTAACTGAAACGTCACTTCAAAATTAGTCTTTGGTGTACCATTTTTCTTTTCCCATTCGAGATTTCTTGCATCATAATGGTACTGGTTTACAAATTCTTTTTCGCGTACTAATTCCATACTGGTCTCCTATTTTGTATATCACCATTCATTATAGCATAAATAGCCTATATTTTGCACATTTTTCTTTGAAGTTTGAAATAATACTGAACATTATTTTTATCGAAAAATACAAAAAGTCACACTCACCAACTATCATAAACAGTAAGTCCGTATTGTTCAATCAGTCGATTAAGTTTTGTCCCATATGAAGTGTCCGTAGCATAGGTACCTGTAAGAGCTTTGGTTGCATCCTTGTAGGAAGTTGTGTTTGATTTATGCACACCAGCATAAATATCTTTTTGGAGAAATTGGGCATAGTCTTCCAATGACTCTGCTTGGCTACTATACGAGCGAAATTGGGCATCAATGGTATAAGCATTACCACTTCCGTCATCTTCCCACGTTTTCATCGTGACTGATTGCCCATTGTAGTCCCCTTTTATGCCAAAAAAGTTATAATTAGGTGCTTGACTAAGAGCTGATTGACCGCTGTTTGACTCTAGAATCGCTTGCGCAATCATCACCGAAGCATAAAGGTCATTTTGCGCAGCAATTTGCCGTGCGGCTTCGCCAATACTTTCAATAAAATTTATCGTTATTTGGTCAGGTATTGTAGTAGGACTTGTGGTGTCAGCAGTTGCCGTATTATCTGCTTCTTGCGCTTGATAAGTAAAAATCACTAGGGTGACACAAGCTAAAACCGCCAACAAACTCATGCCATATAAAGCCCATTTAGGAACTTTTTTCTGCCGACGATGACTTCTCGCTTTTTTTCTAATCTTGCGTTTTCTTGTTTTTGTCAAATCTGTCAATCCTTTCGCAAATTCACCTTCCAGTATAACAAATTTTTAATAAAAAAGAGACTGATAACTGTTGTCAAAAATAAAAATCAGCACCCAAAAGAGTGCCGATTATCAGCGTATTAGACCCCAGTAATTGATTGTTTGAGGTTGGAAATCTAGCTTACAAAGCAAATATTAAAAAGTGCCTAATCAATTGAGCATGGGAAATCTAAATTAACCAAAGGTGACAAGCGCTGTTTTAATATGCCTTGACAGCGACCTTTAACAATCTATTTCTGAATTGTTAAAGTCCAAACCACTGCGTCTTACAGATTTGTAACTGCATAAACAAAGAAACTGAGCACTTGGTCTCAGCTTCTTGGAAGGCAAGTTTTGCCTTTTATCATGTTGACTGTTACTTACACTGAAAAGTTTTTATTCTGCCAAATTTTTTAAAACGTTGTTAACGATATTTTCGACAGTAATGCCATTTTCTGCTAACAATTCTTGCGCATTGTAGCGGTCATGGAAGGCTTTTTCAACACCGTAATTTTGGACTTTAACTTCCGTATCACCAAGGTAACTTGCAATCATTTGACCGTAGCCACCTTCTAAAATACCGTCTTCCAAAGTAACCACGACTTGGTGCTCAGCTTCTAAACTATCAAGCAATTCTTCGTCCAATCCTGTGATGAATTTTGGATTAACAATTGTCGCTGTAATACCATGTTTGTCAGCCAGTTCTTTAGCAACTTCCTCTGCCAATCCGTAGAAATTACCAAGACCAAAGAGCGCTACTTGACTACCTTTTTGAGTCACTTGGTTCTTATTAAGAATCGAGTAATCCGTTGTGTCTGCAATACCAGTTTCACGAAGTGGACCAACTGGGATGCGGATAGCTACTGGGTGTTCTTTTTGCTCAATTGCCCAATCAAGCATGGCAAGATGTTCTTCCTTACTTGTTGGTGCCATGTAAACCACGTTTGGAATGTGAGCTAAGAATGGAATATCAAAGAAACCGAGGTGACTTTCGTCGTTCAAAGAGCTAACAGACGCCATGTAAACAAGAGCTGTTACTGGCAAATTATTCAAAGCGATGTCATGTGACCATTGGTCATAAGTACGTTGCATAAATGTAGAGGCAACATACCAGACTGGTTTTGCACCGTTTTTAGCAAGCCCAGCTGACATTGTAGCTGCTTCTTCTTCAGCAATACCTACATCAACAAATTGTTTACCTGCTTGTTTGCGTTGGTCTTGGCTCAACATAAACATTGGTGTTCCTGCATTGACGGCAACTACTGTTGAGTCATTTTTGATTTTATTTAAGACAAAATCTGTTGTAATGCTATTGTATGTTTCAGCAGCACCTGCACCACCAAGATATTCTCCTGTTTCAGGATTGTATGGTCCACCTGCATGGAAAGCTTCGCGATTTTCTTCCATGAATGACACACCGTATCCTTTTTGCGTATGAATGTGTAGCAAAACTGGGTGACTAGCGTCTTTGACTTCTTCAAATAAAGCAATCAATTGGTCGAGATCATTTCCTGCGTCAAGGTAATGATAATCAAAACCGAGAGCTTTAAAAAGATTATTATCAGCTTGACCGTTGCTTTCGCGTAAGTCACGAAGTGCTGTGTAAATACCGCCAGTTGGGTTAACAGCGATTGATTGGTCGTTATCGTTAATAACGACAATCGTATTTGTCCCTTCTGTTGCGATTTGGTTTAGCCCTTCATACGCCATACCACCTGAAAGAGAACCATCACCAATAACCGCCACAACATTATAAGCTTCATCTTTCAAATCACGCGCTTTAGCCACACCAGAAGCAAGTGACAATGATGTTGACGTATGACCTACTGTGAAGAGGTCGTGTTCGCTTTCTTTAGGATTTGTGTAACCTGATACGTCATCATAATGCGCTGGGTCAAGAAAAGCTTGCGCACGCCCAGTCAACATTTTATGAACGTATGATTGATGTGACACGTCAAAAATGAATTTATCTACTGGTGAATTAAAGACATAGTGCATAGCAACTGTCATTTCAACCATACCAAAGTTTGGTCCGTTGTGTCCACCATGTTGGCTTGTTTTTTCAAGAAGCGCTTGTCGTGCTTCATCACCAACACGGTGCAAATCTTCACGTGATAATTGTTTTAAATCTTGTGGTGATGAAATTGTTTCAAATACCATAAATTCTCCTTCTTTCATCTAAGAATCAATTGAAAAGTTTCATAACATTCTGTTCTCAAATTGATTTATATCTTCAAAAATTAGCTAAAAACTCACTAATTTTTGCAAGTAATGCTATCATACACCATAGAGTGCACTCCAAGTCAAATACTTTTTTAATTTTTTTCAATAATAATAAACTAACTAATCAGACCGTTATCTGCCAACCAACTATTAATTGACGTTTCGCTTGATAAAATACGCCCCTTGACAGGATTTTTCAGCAAATTATCCATTTCAATGTGGGCATCACTTTCTCCTTTCGCTTTGAACCGAAAGCAAAGCTTAAAAATCACCCTACAAAGCACCAACGATTTTATGTGGTAAATATTTTTCGTCCAAATAAGCCATATCGTCATCTGTCAAAGTCACGTCAAAAGCACCCATGAAATCATCTAAGTATTTTTCTTTTGTCACTCCAACAATCGGTGAGTCAATCCCTTTTTGCCATAGCCAAGCAAGAGCAACTTGAGCACGAGTAACACCGTATTTTTCTGCAACTTCTGCCACTCGCGCTACGATAGCCTTATCTTGTTCTTCAGTGCTATCGTATTTCATTTTGGCTGTTTCATCTGTCTTACTACGTGCAGTATCCGCATCCCAATCGCGCACCACGCGACCTGCTGCCAAAGGACTATAAGGCGCTAAACCAACACCTGAATCTTTACAAAACGGAATCATTTCACGTTCGTCCTCACGATAAAGCATATTGTAATGATTTTGCATGACTGAAAATTTTGTCCAACCATTTTTCTCAGCCACATACTGCGCTTTTTGGAACTGCCAAGCATACATTGCTGACGCACCAAGATAATGCACCTTACCAGAGCGCACTAAATCATTAAGTGCAGACATAGTTTCTTCAATCGGTGTGTTATAATCCCAACGATGAATGTAAAGCACATCAATATAATCTGTTCCTAAACGTTTAAGACTAGCTTCAACTTGGCTAAAAATTGCTTTTCGTGACAAACCAGTTGTATTTCGTCCCTCGTGTAAACCATCACCAAAGAAAACCTTAGTGGCAATAATCACTTCATCACGGTCCGCAAAATCACGAATAGCACGACCAAGATATTCCTCACTTGTTCCTTTTCCGTAAACATTTGCTGTATCAAAAAAGTTAATACCCAAATCTAAAGCTTTCTTAATGATGATACGTGATTTTTCTTCATCTAAAAGCCAACCAGAATGAAAACCAAGACTAGCATCACCAAAACTCATGCAACCAAGGCACAATTTTGACACTTCAAGACCTGTATTTCCAAATTTTGTGTATTCCATACGAAACCTCCAAGATATTTCAATTTTTTCTGAACGCTTTCATTGTACACCTTAGAGTTAACTCTAAGTCAAGTGAAAACATTATTTTAAAAAATAAAAAAGTTTATCACCCCCAAAAACTGATAAACTCTCACATTAAATTCGTTTTAAGTTAAAGGAAATCATGATAAGTGTCACAAGACAAGCAATTGCAATTAAAGCAAATGCGGATTGAAGCATCAAGAAACTTAAAAGCAATCCTAGTATTGGCATACCAAATTCAACCCCATAAAGCCTATTGGTATTTTGATGACTTGATTTATTATTATGCTGATGTAAAAATGCATCAAACAGTAATATACCAAGATAAGAAGGTAAACTGAAAATAGTAGCTTGCACCATTTCCTATCACACGGTTTTGGCTGACATCCATCATGTGATCAATTTCAATAATATACACCATAAAAAGATTGGTTACAATGATGAAAATTAAGAAAGAAGCCACAGACAAATTATCCACTGAAAAATACGGGGCTATGCCGATAATCATTTCACCAGAAGTGATAAGCCTCCAACCAAATGCAGAAAATTAATAGTGCACCTTTTCTATGAGACATGACCTTATTTGGGATTAAGTAAAATCCACATTAACAGCACACCATAAACCGGCAAAATCAGCCCGAACTGATAAGGTAAAAAATTGAAATAAACAAAGTCAGAGAACGTATTCCCAAAATATTGACAAATCAAACTACGGTCTGCTTCTGCTTTAGTATTGAAATACGCAATCACATATTGCAACAAAAGAAACAGAGAAATAAAAGCCATTGGTAAAATAAGTGGCACAAAATTCGTTGACCATTCTTCCGCAATAAAATATTGGTTAAACTATTTTACCCAATTTGTACTTCATCGAAACTATCTTTCTTCCCCTTAAACCTTAATTTATTTGTGTCTATTATAACAAAAAACGATGAAAATTTACTGCTATAACGCTTCTAGCCAAAACAACTCAAAAAATATTTTTCTCCACTTTTGCTCTCATCTTCAGATTT
Source organism: Streptococcus pasteurianus (assembly GCF_004843545.1). Classification (NCBI taxonomy): domain Bacteria; kingdom Bacillati; phylum Bacillota; class Bacilli; order Lactobacillales; family Streptococcaceae; genus Streptococcus; species Streptococcus pasteurianus. Next base: position 1,269,985 of record NZ_CP039457.1, read on the forward strand.
TAAAAGGCCAATCACCATATCTCGCAGCTAAAAAAGCTGGGCACTTTCGTCCCAGCTTTCCCATTCTCAATTTTTAAGATATTCTTTGATTTTTTAACTCAACTTTTTGGTGAATGTAATCAATCAACTCAACTGTCAAGTCATAGCGCATAAATGGTGTGATGAGATAAATCCCCTTAAAATGCTCCAAAGCGCGGTCAATTAATTGTTTACTTTCTTCCAAAGCCAATTTTTGGCAGGTTTCTTTATCACCTTTAACAGCTTCTAATTTTGCTAAAAACTCATCTGATAGTTGGATACCAGGAACTTCATTATGAAGAAAAATAGCATTATTATAGCTTGTAATCGGCATGATACCTACAAAAAATGGCGCTTCATAATCTCGTGTTAAATCGGCTAATCCATCAATAATCTCTGTGTTAAAAACAGGTTGTGTGATGAAATAATCTGCTCCTGCCGCTACTTTTCTTTCGATTAAACGACCACAGCGTGATAGATTTTTGACGTTTGGGTTAAAAGCCGCAGCTGCTGTAAAATTGGCCTCTTTCTTGATACTGGCTCCACTGTATCCTTGACCTTTATTGAGCTGTTTTATGAGTGCTAACAATTTAAAGCTTGTGGCATCATAAACACTTGTAGCACCAGGAAAATCACCGATTTTTGACGGGTCTCCCGTAATGGCAAGGACATGATTAAATCCTAAAACGTCCATTCCCAAAAGTCGCGATTGCAAACCAATCATATTATGGTCACGGCAAGATAAATGCAAAAGAAACGGTGTCGAAATCTCATTTTTCAATAGAGCCGCGATACTAACATTACAAATTCGCGTCTTAGCTAGCGAATTATCTGCTAAGGTAATGGCTGAAATTCCTGCTTTGTCTAAGGCTTTTACCCCCTCCGTAAATTTCGCAATGTCAAGCGTCTTTGGTGGGTCTAACTCCGCAATAATTGTAACTTCTCTTTTGACCCTATCTACCAATGTCTCTGATTGTTTAGCTGCTTTGATAAGTTCTACTTCTTCAACCATTGGTGTCACAAATTTTCGTTCAACAGGTTTTAATCCTTTAACAGCACGTTTTACCGCTCTGATATGGTCAGGCGTTGTTCCACAACAACCACCTATCAAACGCGCACCTTCTGCCACAAGAAGTTCTGCACTTTTTCCGAAATAATCAGCATTTTGACTAAAGCCATACTGACCGCTGCCATTGTCATCAACAAAAGACAACAAACTAGCATTTGGATAAACAGACAAATAAGACTGAGCAAAAAGCGGAACTTGTTTCAGTGACTTAATCATATGATAGGGACCGAGGTGGCAATTCAAGCCAACCACATCAGCACCTAACATGACTAATTTTCCCAGAATTTCAACTAAAGGACGACCATTTTCTGTAATTCCAGCTTCATGGAGAGCAATATTAGTGATAATTGGCAAATCAGTTATTGGTCTAACAGCTTTTAAAACTTCGATAATTTCTTCTTCATCATAATAAGTTTCAAAAAGCAAACCATCAATTTGATTCGTTTCAATCAAATACCCGACTTGTTCCAAAGTCTCCTCAATAATTTCATCAAGAGTTAAATTACATTGTTTAAGTCCACGAAGAGCCCCAACAGTTCCAAGAACAAAAGCATCATCACCTGCAGCTTCCCTAGCAATTTTAACACCAGCCTGATTGATTTCCTTAACTTGGTCATCATAAGCATAGCCTTTCAGACGATGACGTTTAGCAGCATAGGTATTGGTTTGGATAGTGTCTGCCCCTGCCTCAAGATAAGCATGATGAATGGCTGAAATTTTATCTGGATGTGTAAGATTATAAGCTTCGTAGCAATTGTCAAGACCATTGGCGTAAAGAAGAGTTCCCATAGCACCGTCGGCTACCAGAATATCTGTTTTTAAACGTTCTAATAATCGTGACATAGCATAACCTTTCTTATTTTCCGTATTTAGCTCGGACTTCCTTGGCTGCAGCCACCAAAACTTCAAGTGCCGCTACTGTTTCTGGTTCGCGACGTGTTTTAAGACCACAGTCAGGGTTTACCCAGAACTGTTCAAGTGATAATTGACGCAACGGACGTTCAATGTTAGCAATAACTTCTTCCTTAGTTGGTACACGTGGAGAGTGGATATCATAGACACCAAGACCAATTCCAAGTGGGTAAACAGCTGTTTCAAATGATTCAATAACGTCACCATGGCTACGGCTTGTCTCGATAGAAATAACGTCTGCATCCAAAGCACGAATAGAATCAATGATTTCATTGAACTTAGAGTAACACATGTGCGTATGAATTTGTGTTTCTTCTTTCACTGATGATGTTGCTACGTGGAAAGCATGAACAGCATCATCAAGATAAGCTTGTTGTTTGCTCTTACGAAGCGGCAAACCTTCACGAAGCGCTGCTTCATCCACTTGAATAATGGCAATACCTGCATCTTCAAGCAATTTAATTTCATCTTTGATAGCAAGACCAATTTGGTTAAACAAATCAGCACGTGAAATGTCAGAACGTTCAAAAGACCAGTTTGTGATAGTGATTGGACCAGTCAACATTCCTTTCACTGGACGGTCAGTCAAACTTTGAGCATAAACGGTTTCTTGCACAGTCAACGGTTGAATGTGTTTAACATCTCCATAAATGATTGGTGGTTTAACAGCACGAGAACCATATGATTGAACCCAACCAAGTTTTGTTGTTGTGAAACCAGCTAGTTTTTGACCGAAGAATTCAACCATGTCCACACGTTCAAATTCACCGTGTACAAGCACATCAATGTCCAAATCCTCTTGAATTTGAATCCAACGTGCGATTTCTGATTTAATGAAATCTTCATATTCCACATCAGAAATATTGCCACGTTTCCAAGCCAAGCGTGTACGACGAACTTCTGGTGATTGTGGGAATGAACCGATTGTTGTCGTTGGAAGAATTGGCAAACCAAGTTTTTCTTGTTGCACTTGACGACGAACTTTATAGTCAACACGTTCAGTAGCAACATCATCCAAATTTTCCAATGTTACATTACGGAAATCAGCTGCTTGCAAAGCATCAAAATCAACAACGTGTTGTTTGTAAGCATCAGATTCTTCACCGTCTAAACGTTGGCTCAACAATTTGAGTTCTTGCAATTTTTCATCCGCAAATGCCAAACCATTTTTAAGAACTGGTTCGAGTTCTGTTTCGTTTTTAGTCGTTACTGGCACATGAAGAAGTGAACAAGAAGGTTGAACAACAAGTGTTTTTACATTGGCTTGAATTTTTTCGAGCAATGCTGATGTCTTAACAAAATCTGTTGCCCAGATATTACGTCCATCAACTACACCTGCAAAAACTTCCTTATTCGCAAAATAACCTGCTTCAATAGCTTCCAGGTTTTCATTAAACCCCTGAACAAAATCAAGACCAAAAGCTGCTACTGGTAACTCTGACAAATCTTTGGCATCAATCAAGGCTTCAAAATAAGTTTGGAAAATCAATTTAGCTTCTGGCACTTCTTTGGCAAAATAAGCATAAACATCTTTTGCTGCTTCTAAAAGGTCAGCCCCTTCATCTGTCACAAAGATTGGCTCATCAACTTGAATATAAGTTGCCCCTGCTTCAACCAATTCTACAAAGACTTGTTTATAAAGTGGCAATAATTTTTTCACTGCAACTGTGAAATCACCAACTTCAGATGAAAGAGCCACATAAGTAATTGGTCCGGTAATAACTGGTTTAGCTTTATCGCCAACCACTTCTTTTGCTTCCAAATACAAGTCAAGCAAACGTGTATTTGTCAATTGTGGTTTAACACCAGACCATTCAGGAACAATATAGTGATAGTTTGTGTTGAACCATTTTTTCATTGATGAAGCAACGTTGTCTTTATTACCACGCGCAATTGAAAAATACAAATCAAGGTTGATTTCTTCTTTAGCAAAACGTTTTGGAATCACACCAAATTGTACTGACAAATCCAAGATATGGTCATAAAGTGAGAAATCACCTACAGGAATAAAATCAAGCCCTGCATCAGCTTGTTTTTTCAAAAATTCAAGACGTAAATCTTTAGCTTGAGCTCGTAACTCTTCTTGTAAAATATCCCCTGCCCAATAAAATTCAATTAATTTTTTCCACTCGCGATTTTCACCTAAACGCGGATAACCCAAATTCGAAACCTTTACCATAGTTACCTCCTATAACAATATTAGTTTTAAACTATACCTGCTAAATTTTTATAATTAAGATTGTAAAGGATAATAATCCTTTTTTCAACACTTTTCACCATTCTATCTTTTTATGGACTGATATAGTTTTTAACTATACATTTAGAATTTATTATAGTTTTTAACTATAACAAAAAGAACTCCCGAAGGAGTTCAATGTTAGATTAATAAAATTTATTATTTAGCTTTTCTAAGGGCACCAAATAGTAATCCTGAAATAATAGCACCGATAACAATAGCAACAAGGTAAAGAATCCAGTTGCTTGTTAATGCAAAGACGAAGATACCACCATGAGGAGCCATCAATTTAATGCCAAATGCACCTACTAAAGCACCTGTTACAGCTGAACCAACCATAAAGCTTGGAATAGCACGAGCAGGGTCAGCAGCACCAAATGGAATTGCACCTTCTGTGATGAACGATAGTCCCATAACAATATTTGTTAAACCAGCATCGCGTTCTTCAGCTGTAAATTTATCTTTAAACAAACGTGTTGCAACAAAGACTGCAAGAGGAGGAACCATACCACCGGCCATAACAGCCGCCATAACAACTGAACCACCATTTGAAAGAGCTGCTGCAGTAAGACTACTTGTACCAAAGACATAAGCGGCTTTATTGAAAGGTCCACCCATATCGATTGCCATCATACCACCAAGGATAAGTCCAAGGATAATAGCAGAGCTACCAGACAAACTATCAAGGAAATCATAAAGTGCACTATTAATAGCAGCCATAGGAATGTTGATGAAGAGCATCAAGAATCCAGTTACCAACACACCAAGAAGTGGGTAAAGGAGGATTGATTTGATACCTTCAAGTGATTTTGGCAAGAAGGCAAGAGCTTTCTTAAGAACAAGAATAACACCACCAGCTAAGAAACCACCAACAAGAGCACCAAGGAAACCTGAAGCAATTTGTTTATCAGCAAGGTTTGCTGCACTTTCTAAACTATAGAATGAGATACGACCAAAAGCAAGACCAGAGGTTGCAATAGCACCAGCTGTAAACCCAGCTACCAAACCAGGTTTTTCAGCAATTGAATAGGCAATGTAAGCAGCAAACACCGGAATCATAAAGCCAAAAGCTGCATTACCAAGCTGATTAAAAACTGCAGCTACTTCATGATAGTTACCAAGATGACTCAGCTGATCTTTGGGAACCCCTATAAATTGGTCAATCAAGAATGAAATAGCAATTAAGATACCACCACCAATAACGAATGGCAACATTTGAGAAACACCACTCATCAAGTGTTTGTAGAATGCAGCACCAAGGCTTAATTTTTCACTAGTATCACTTGAAGACGAAGCTTCACCAGCTGAAGCTGTGTAAGTTTCTGCTTTACCATCAAGAATGATATTGATTAATTCTTCAGATTTTTTAATACCATCGGCAACTGGACGTGATACTAATGCTTTTCCATCAAAACGTGCCATTTCAACGGCTTTATCAGCTGCAATAATAACACCTTTTGCACGCGCAATTTCATCAGCAGTCAAACGATTACCGACACCTGAAGCACCATTTGTTTCAACACGAACCGTGACACCCATTTCGTCACCTTGTTTGATGAGGGCTTCTTCTGCCATGTAAGTGTGCGCAATACCAGTTGTACAAGCCGTAACAGCTACGATAAGTGGTTTATCATCTGAAACTGGAGCAACTTTCGCTTCTTCTTTTACTTTGTTATCTTCTTCTGCTGCGTTAAATGTTGCAATCACTTCGTCAGCTGATGTCACTTGACGTAATTGATCAGCAAAGCCATCTTTCAAAAGATATTTTGATAATTCAGCAAGAGCAGCCAAGTGAGTATCGTTTGCGCCATCTGGTGCTGCAATCATGAAGAATAGGTAAGTTGGTTGACCGTCCAATGCTTCATAATCAACACCTGCAGCAGATTTAGCAAACAAAACAGTCGCTTCTTTAACAGCTGCATTTTTACTGTGAGGCATGGCAATACCATCACCTAAACCAGTAGATGTTTGCGCTTCACGGTTCATGATACCTTGTTTAAAAGTATCAAAATCAGTTACCACACCGTGTTCAACAAGGCTTGTGATCATTTCATCGATCGCCGCTTCTTTTGAAGTTGCTTTCAAATCAAGAATCATGACATCTTTTCTGAGCAAGTCTTGAATTTTCATATTTTTTCTACCTCTACTTTTTGATAAGTTTCTTTTATGAATTCGGCAGTTGCCAAGTCATCTGAGAATGTTGTTGCTGTTCCACATGCAACACCCCATTTAAGAGCTTCGATTGGGTCGCCAGATTTGACATATTCGCCTGTAAATCCTGCAACCATAGAATCACCTGCACCAACAGAATTTTTGACAATACCTTTAATTGGTTTTGCAAAGTATGCTGCTTCTGGTGTTACCAACAATGCACCATCGCCAGCCATTGAAATAATAACGTTTTTAGCACCTTTAGCGAGAATTTCACGGGCGTATTTTTCAATATCAGCAAGACCGTTTAATTCAACACCAAAAATATCAGCTAATTCATGATTATTTGGTTTCACCAAAAGTGGTTGATAGTTTAAGGAATCTAAAAGTGTTTGTCCTTCAAAATCACAAACAACTTCTGCACCGGCTTTTTTAGCAATCGGAATCAATGTGTTATAGACTTGGTTTCCAAGGCTACTTGGTGCTGAACCTGCAAAAACAACAGTATCTTCACTTGAAAGACTAGCAAGAATAGCTTCTAATTCCTCAAGTTTTTCTGTTGAGATGTGTGGACCTGCACCATTAATTTCTGTTTCTTCACCCGCTTTAACCTTGACATTAATACGTGTGTCCTCAGAAACTTCAACAAATTTTGTTGCAATACCTTCATCTACCAAGCCATCTTTCACAAAACGCCCTGTAAATCCACCGATAAATCCTGTGGCTGTATTTTCAATATCCAGACGTTTCAAGATACGGCTAACATTAATCCCTTTACCACCAGCGAATTTATCATCGCTAGTCATGCGGTTAACACTTCCAAGTGCTAAACTATCCAAGCGAACAATAAAGTCGATAGATGGATTAAGAGTGACTGTGTAAATCATACTTCAATTACCCTCGTTTTTTCTTTTATTTTTTTCATCAGTGCTCCACTAGATTGATTGGTAATGATAATGACATTTTCAACCTTACCAACCTTAGCAAAAGAAATGTGACCAATCTTTGATGAATCTGTAACAATAAATGTTTTTCTGGCATTTTCAATAACCGTTTTCTTGATGACCGCTTCTTCAACATCAGGTGTTGTTAAGAATTGCTCATCGACACCATTTATTCCTAAAAAAGCCTTATCAAAATTTAATTGTTTGATTTGCTCATACGCAACCGTTCCAATACTAGCATCCGTTGCTTTTTTGACATGGCCGCCAATAATAATCGTTTGAATGTTTTTATCAACCAATTTGGCAGCATGGTGAATGGAATTGGTAACTACCGTTAAATTATCTTGGGAGAGATAGTTGAGTAGCAACTCATTTGTCGTCCCTGCATCAATGAAAATAACTTCATTATCAGCAATCAAATCAGCGGCTTTCTGAGCGACTAACATTTTTTCTTGAATGTTTTTGATAGATTTTTGTTGATTGGTAAATTCTTCTTGAAGTGAGGGAGGGAGTTCTGCGCCACCATGGACTCGGTGGAGCTTACGCTCACTCTCCAATTCATCCAAATCGCGACGAACAGTGGACTCCGAGGTATCTAGCATGCTAACTAAGTCCTCAAGATTAACAAATTTATCATGAGACAATTTTTCCATAATTAATTGTTTTCGTTTAGACTTAAGAATGTTCATCACCTCCACTGAAATCGTTTCCAGATAAAATTATACTATTTTTTCTGCCATTGTCAAGCATTTTCTATCAAATTCTATCATTTTTTCACTAGTTAGTTGGAGTACTTTCAAAAGCAGGAAAATAATGACTATCGGCAAATTTGGCACAAACTAAAAGGACTCAGGCCTGTGCAATACAGAACTAAATCCTTTCAATAATTATCTATCTAACTTTTGGTGTGCAGTTCACACCCGTAATAAGAATTTTGTTTTATTTTTCCTTGTCTTTAATCAATGATGTTGAGTGCACCACACGGTTATCACGGTCAGGGTAAATGTATTTAATCGCTTGATTAATCGCAGTTGGAGCTTCACCAAAACCAGAGGCGATCAAAGCAACTTTACCTTCATAGTCAGCGGCATCACCAATCGCATAAACACCTTCTTGACTTGTCTCAAACAATGGCGAAACCGTAATGCTTGAACGTTTATAATCAACGTTCCAATTTTTAAGGTTTTTATTTGATGTTGAAAAACCAAAGCTAACAATCAAAGCATCTAATGGCAATTCAACAGTTTCATCTGATTTAACCTTTTGAATCGTTAAACTGTTAGCAAATTGAACATCACCGTCCAAAGCAACTGGTACGTACGGTGCCATGATTTTCACATTTGATTGTTTAAGCACTTCAACGCTATGTTCGTGAGCACGGAAAGCATCACGACGGTGAACGATTGTCACGCTTTTAACCAAGCCATCCAAATGATTTGCCCAGTCAACGGCAGAATCACCACCACCACAGATAACAACGTCTTTGCCAGCAAATTGGTCTAATTTATGAACATTGTAGAAAAGGTTGTTGTCAGCGTATTCTTCTTCCCCTTCTAAACCAAGCGTACGGGGAGCAAATGCACCATTACCACAAGCAATAACAATCGCACGTGAAAAATGTTGACCTTTATTGGTCTCAATAGTGAAAACATCGCCCTCTTTCTCAAAAGTTTTAACTTCTTCTTTAAGACAAATCGTTGTTTGGTCTTCAAAGCGTTCTAATTGTTTGATAAGATTTTCAGTTAACTCTGCTGCTGTGATTTCAGGGAAACCAGCCACATCATAAATGGCTTTTTCAGGATAAAGGATAGCTGGTTGCCCACCAAGTTCTGACAAACTTTCAATAATTTTCACTGAAACACCACGCATACCTGCATAAAAAGCAGCAAAAAGCCCTGCAGGACCACCACCAATAACGGTAATATCATATATTTCACGATTTTCTGACATTTATTTTTCCAACTCCTTATAAATTTTTTCGATGACTGATGTTTTATAAGCCATGTAACTTTCGATATTTTTGGGAAATAGCTGCGCTGCTTTCATTTTTGTTGCTCCATAAATCGCAACTGCACCAGGATGACTGCGCAAATAATCACGAAAAGCAAGATGCCGTTTCAACTCAAGTGAATTTTCAGGACAAACATAAAGATGATGACATTGCAAATGCTCTTTACCAGAATAAGCAAAAGCTTCCCTGCCTTCAATCCCTAGATTTCCCTCATGAACATATCCAATACTTGCTAATTTTTCAATGACCATAGATAAAGCCGTCTCTTGAGCAATCACAACATCAATATCAATGATTGGCTTTGCTGCTAATCCTTCAACGGCTGTGCTTCCAACATGCTCAATTCTAGTAGCTAACTCGCCAAGAACAGCACGTAACTCTTGCGCAATTTTTTCAAAATTATCTTTCCAACTCTCTTGATAGGAAAGAACAATCACCTCTTCTGTCCGCATGAAACCTCCTCAAAAATAAAGAGACATACAGTCCGCATGCCTCCTATTATATCACATATTTTTAGCTTTCGCGTCTTTCTCTGCGAGAATCTTTCGAAAAATAGTTTCTTCTTCCTTGCTAAAAACATAATTTTCCAATAAATCTGGACGACGTTCTAACGTCTTACGCAAACTTTGCTCAATACGCCATTTTCGGATATTCTCATGATGCCCACTCATTAACACATCTGGAACTTTCATACCACGAAAATCATATGGGCGCGTATATTGTGGGAATTCCAAAAGCCCTGATGAAAAAGAATCATCTTGATGACTAGCTTCTTTTCCTAGGACATTAGGAATCAAACGAACCGTCGCATCAACAATCGTCATCGCAGCCAATTCTCCACCAGTCAAAACAAAATCGCCCAAAGAAATCTCATCGGTAACCAAGGTTTTAATGCGTTCATCATAGCCCTCATAATGCCCACAAATGAAAATTAGTTCATCTTCTTGTGCTAATTCTTCAGCGTAGCTTTGATCGAATTTACGCCCTGCTGGGTCCAAGAGAATCACACGTGGCTTTTTAGCGTCAATCTTATCAATGGTATCAAAAATCGGCTGTGCTCGCAAAAGCATTCCTTGACCGCCACCATATGGTTCATCATCAACATGACGAGCCTTCTCTGCATTCTCACGGAAATTATGATAGTTGATTTCCAACAGACCTTTTTCAGTAGCTTTACCAACAATCGAATGCTCAAGCGGTGAAAACATTTCTGGAAAGAGCGTTAGAATATCAATCTTCATCGTCAAGTCCTTCCAAAACGTCAACATCAATACGATTGCCAGCAACATCCACGTTAAGCACAACTGGTGGAATGTATGGAAGTAACAAATCACGTTTTCCTTTACGTTTCACTACCCAGACATCATTAGCACCAGGTTGCAAAATCTCCTTAACTTGACCAATCAAAACATCATTTTCATAAACATCAAGTCCAATGATTTCATGATAGTAAAATTCACCATCATCAAGGTCAGATAAATTTTCCTCAGCAACTTTTAAAGTACAACCTTTGTATTTTTCGATATCATTAATATGATACATGCCTTTAAATTTAACAATATCAAAATTCTTTTGTTTACGGTGACTAGCAATCTCAACTTCAATAATAAAACGGTCTTTATCATCAAAAATCGCTAATTTTGAACCCTTTTTAAAGCGTTCTTCTGTAAAATCCGTCACAGACAACACGCGCATCTCACCTTGGAGACCTTGTGTGTTGACAATTTTTCCAACATTAAAATAATTCATGTTTACTCCACTTAACTTAGTCTTTACCATTGTACCATGATAGCAATGAAAAAACCAGCTGCGCTCTGCAACTGGTCAAGATAGTCCGTACGGGATTCGAACCCGTGTTACCGCCGTGAAAAGGCGGTGTCTTAACCCCTTGACCAACGGACCAAAATCAATGTATAAAACCAATGAGGTTTACTGGGGTAGCTGGATTCGAACCAACGCATGAGGGAGTCAAAGTCCCTTGCCTTACCGCTTGGCTATACCCCAAAACAACAAGATATATTCTATCGTAGATTTGACTCTCTGTCAATACATTTTTTAAATTTTTTTGAAAAAATTTTGATTACCAACGTTTTGAAAGTACTAAAGCTAACGTTTAAATCGCATTAGTCAGCATTCAAAATGTATAATGATGATTTGCAATCTCAGATTTTCTAATAACAAGTTCCAATAAATATGACACTTCTCCCCCCAAAAAACAAGAAAAAGAGTAGTAAATCACTACTCTTCTCCCTTTTCATCAATAACGAGTCTCACTTTTTTACCTTGAGTTGGTACCGAATAGACAATCGACCTTATCGCTGTAATGGTACGACCCTTTTTACCGATAACACGACCAATGTCCTGTGCATCCAAATCAAGATGATATTCTAAAAACTCAGGTGTATCTTCAATTTTAATGGTAAGATTATCTGGTTGTGAAATCAAAGGCTTCACAATAGCGATAATAAGATTTTCAATGGTATCCATAGGCTTTCTTCTTAGTGTACTCTATTATTTTGAGAATTTTGATTCGTGGAATTTTTTCATAACACCTTCACGTGAAAGGATATTACGAACTGTATCAGAAGGTTGTGCACCTTTTGACAACCATTCAAGAACACGATCTTCTTTCAAAGTTACTTGGTTTTCTTCAACAAGTGGGTTGTAAGTACCAACTGTTTCGATGAAACGACCATCACGTGGAGCACGTGAATCAGCTACGTTGATACGGTAGAAAGGTTTTTTCTTAGAACCCATACGAGTTAAACGGATTTTTACTGCCATTAGTATAAAGTCTCTTTTCTATATTTTTTTGTTTTGGTTAATAGCTCTGCTACTAACTAACTTAACTTATTATATCATAAAAAGATAAGGTGTCAAGTTTTTTTCTTGACACCTTTTAAATTTTTTTGAAAGGTTAAAAATAAGCAGGAGCGCATTATTGTTGAGATTGCAAAATAGCTTCTTTTATTTCCGCAACGGTTACTGCTTGATTATCTCGATAGACAATATTGCCATCATCGTCCAAAAGTTATCCAACCAATAGCTCATCAGCTGAACTCACTTTTGTCTTTAAACAAAAATCCTCCGCCCACTTCATCAGGATAACCAATGACAAAATCAGTATCTGAACAATAAGTATCCAAAAACTCCACAAAACTATTATCTTTTTGATATTCCTCCTCAGCAAGCTGTAAAGTAATCGGTTCGGCAACAGTTTTAGGAAGTAACGCTGTCAATTCATCAGACACAATTGTTTTAGCTGTGCCAACGGATACAATCACTAAAGCACCAACAATTGGTAACATGATTCTTTTTTCATAGCTTCTCCTTAGTTTATTTTAAATATTGATATAAGACCTGACGAGCTTCGCCAACTGTCGTTGATTCTGGGCCTTCTAAATCAAGCTCATGAACACTTCCGTCTTCGTACTGAATATAACTAATTTGTAGTTCTTCCTCATCACCGTAACCATCAACATAAGCCAAAATACCACCTTCTTCATCGGCAACAATACGCTGCTCGTCCGAATAATCTGCAGAATAGTTATCAAACGCTTCTCGCGATTTTCCTTTCCAAACCGTGATTAAACGATTTATGGTCGTATTATCACTTGATGTCTCGCAGGACTTGACTTCAACATCGTCAGCAACCACGTTTTTATTTTTGAGTTGATTTATTTCCAAAACATCAATTACAAGACATGCTAATGACATTAGCGAAGCAACAACTTTTCTTTTCATTTTATTCTCTTTCTAAAAATCTATATTGTAACTCACGTAAATATATTTTTATTTAAAATAGCATCAAATTGTATAAAAGCATAATAATTATCTGAAAATATTATTTTTAAAACAAAAAGAGCTGAAACAATTCTTTCAAGCTCTCTCAAATCTCTCTTCCATTATTGACTATCGTGTCACAGCTCAATAATGCCATAATGAAATTTTTGATTGGGTCTGACAATCCTTTTAAAGCCAAATTTTTCAAAAACATCATCCCTAAAATGGGCTTTTATAATAATTCTCTTTCTTGCCACGCGCTTTGCTTCTATCAAAAACCTATCAGATAAGGGGCTAGGATTGGCAAATTGTCGTAAACCATCTAAGTTTTTAGATTCTGAAATCCTATCAGAAAACATTGGGTCGCAATAAACTACATCAAATGACTTATCAGACAGCGATTTCATATAAGTAATATTGTCAGCACAATAAGTTTTAATGGAACGCATAGCAGCTGTTAATCGTTGATTTTCTGATGAATAAGTTGTCAAGCCATCCGAAACGATAAAGTGGATAAGAGGATTGCTTTCTATCGCTGTTACATTATCGCCTGCTGAAGCCATAACAATGCTATCGCTAGCAAGCCCCATCGTTGTATCAAGAATTTGTAACTTGTCATCACCCAATAACGCCAATAAAGCGTCATGCCCACTCTTGATACGCAACATAGCAGTATCAGGATGAAAAGCAAACTCACTACCATCTTGATTGACCAAGCGCAGCTCATTTTCATAAACCAAAAGAAGCGCTTCTCTAGACTGTAAAAGCTTTGTCACTGATTGTTTTCGTCGTTCAATAACAGGTAAATGAAGTTTTTCGCCAATAGCTTGCGCTCGCTGACGCAGAGCAACATTTTCCCGCAAACTTGTCGTAATCGCAATAGTCATGCTTTTATTATAGCAAAATTACAAAAAAGATTTAATGAAATGACCACCGTAAATCCAGAAATAGCTATAAGCCACGATAGAAATAGGTTTACAAAGCAGAATGATATAGAGAAAACGCCTAAATGTCATCTTTGACAGGCCTGTTACCATAACTAAAATATCCGCAGGCGAAATGGGAGATGCCATATTTAAAGCAAAGACTTTTTCGTAAGTTGATGACGTTAATTTTCGCTCATAACGAGCAAATAATTTCTCCTCCATAAATAGCAAAATAAATGGCTTCCCATAGCGGCGTGTTAATAGAAAAAGAATAATGCTCCCAATAACAATGCCAACATAATTGAGAATAAAGCCCAGTATTGGACCAAAAGCCATAAAACCAACTACCGTTGTCACCCCACCTGGAATAATCGGAATAATCACCTGAATAATTTGCAACAGAAGAAAAATAATACTTCCCCAAAAGAGATGACCTCGTAAAGCATCCGCTAAAGCATGAGGGTTATTCAAAATATCTAAATGTTTAAAAAGATAAACCAAACACAAAAGGGTTAGCATAATAGAAAAAATTCCTAAAAACTTGATCACTCTTTTTAAAGTGTCATACATAACATCACCCCTTCCATTATTCTCAAAAAAAGAGCTGGTGACAGCTCTTTAAATGTCTAAGCAATTTTTGTATTAATGCTATTATTATTCATAACGTAATGCTTCGATTGGATCAAGTTTACTTGCTTTGTTTGCTGGTAAAATACCAAAGACCATACCAATCAAAGCGGAGAAAAGAAGGCTTCCTATTGCTACGTTAAATGAAATAGATGGTTTCATATCAGCCATATTGCTATTAAGAATGCTTGTCAAACCAGCTGCCAAACCTAAACCGATCAGCCCACCAAGGAGAGTCAATACCATTGATTCAATTAAAAATTGCGTCAAAATTTTCCTACGTGTTGCTCCCAAAGCTTTACGTAAACCGATTTCACGTGTACGTTCGGTAACAGATACAAGCATGATGTTCATAACCCCAATACCTCCAACCAACAACGAGATACCAGCAATCGCACCAATAACTGTTGTCATCATGCCATAAGCTGAATTAATTTCAGCAATCTGTTTAGACATATCAAAAATGGTAAAGTGACCTGTTTTCACACCTGATACTTGTGTCATCATTTTGGCAGCTTCCGTTCCAACGGTTGTTGCTTGCGTCGCATCATTAACATGAACATATGCTGTCTCAATTTCGTTAACATTAAACTCAGCAGCTAATTGTGTATTTGTCATGACAGCATTACCACCTGAACTCATTCCGTAGAGAGCTGAACCAGAATTCGGATCTTTATAAACACCAACAACTAAGTATGATTTAGAACCGACTGAAACCTGCTTATTTAAGGCATTATCATTCGTACCAAATAATTTCACAGCTAATTTCGTATCAAGCATAATGATACGTGAAAAATGCTCATAATCATCTGAACGGAAATTTCTTCCAGCTACAACCTTGTATTTTTTAACCTCAAAATAAGTCTTATTAACACCTATAATGTTAACGTTTTTGGCTTTTTTCTTATTAAGCGAAACCGTTGCAGTCGTACCATTCGTCAAGTAATAGTTTTGAACCCCTGAGACATCAGAAGTGATTTTTTGCAACCATTCTTCCTGAATTTTAGGACCTTGGTCTGATGATGTTGTTTCAATATCATCGTCAAAAATACCTTTACTATCAGAATCCTTAGCAACATAATAAATCTCAATGTCACGTGTATCAGCAGAAAACATATCTGTGATTTGTTTGGTCATTCCTTGCCCCAACGCCATGATAACAACAACCGAAGCAACTCCGATAATAATTCCTAACATTGTTAAGAATGAGCGCATCTTGTGCCCCATGATTGAACTAAGGGCGAATTTCCAGTTTTCCATAATCTTCCTCCTTAGTCAATCCTAACACTATCTGTCGTATCTCTTGTGATTTCACCATCACGAATAACAATTTTACGTGTCGCAAAATCTGCAATTTCTGGCTCGTGAGTAACCATGACAATGGTTTTACCTTCACGATTAAGTTCTGTCAATAGCTGCATAATCTGTTCACTGGTTTTCGAATCAAGGGCACCTGTTGGTTCATCCGCCAAAATAATCGAAGGATTATTAACCAAAGCACGCGCAATGGCAACACGTTGTTTTTGTCCACCAGATAATTCAGAAGGTAAATGCTTCATACGCTCACCTAGGTCAACTTTGTCTAAAAACTGTTTAGCAAGTTGGTGGCGTTTTGAAACACCAATCCCAGCATAAATAAGTGGAAGCTCAACATTTTGCAAAGCATTTAATTTTGAAAGTAGGAAGAACTGTTGAAAAACAAATCCAATTTCTTCATTTCTCACTTTAGCCAATTCTTTTTCTTTCAAGTCTTCGACTTGTGTTCCATTTAAACTGTAATCGCCAGAAGTTGGTCTATCAAGTAAACCAATAATATTCATAAGGGTTGACTTCCCTGAACCAGAAGGTCCCATTATCGCTAGGAACTCTCCTTCATAAACTGTCAAGTCAATCCCTTTAAGAACTTGCAACTCCTGATCGCCATTACGGTAGGACTTGACAATATCTTTGAGTTGAATTAAAACTTTTCTTTCTTCTGTCACTACTCGCTCACCTCTGATTCTTCTGTAGTGGCTGTATCATCAGAAGTAACATTAGAAACTTTTTCTCCATCTTTCAAACTGCTATCTGGGTTAGAAATAACGATTTGACCAACTTCTAAACCACTCAAGATTTCTTGTTGTTTGGCATCAGCACTTCCAAGTGCCACCTCAACTTTACTTGCTTTTTGACTGTCCTTATCATAAACCCAAACGTAGTCTTTATCACCTTCATTGACAACAGCATCAACTGGCACAAGTTTATTTTTATTTTCGTTAACAACTTCTACAGATACTGTGAATCCTTGTTGAAGATTAGAAATATCACCAGTCAAATCAACTTTATAATCATAAGAAGCTGACCCTGAAGATGAACTTGAGCCGCCTGTTCCGGTTGAATCATCAGATTGATTTGGATAGTTAGAAACATATGAAATGGTACCAGTCCATTCTTGGTCTGGATAAACTTTAGATTTGATTTTGACATTTTGTCCTGTTTTGATATTAGCCAAATCATATTCAGTCAATGTCCCTTTGATTTGTAATTGACCTTCTGTTGCTACGTGAACAAGGGTTTGACTATTTTTAGATGATGGATCAATGTCATTATTAACTTCAACAACTGTACCAGACACATCACTCACAACGACTGTTTCGTTAAGAGCTTGTTGTGCTTTATTAACCTCAGCTTGTGCATCTGCATAAGAATCATTTAAATCTTGCAGTTGTTGGTTGTATTCAGCATTTTGTTGGGCTGTTGGTGGTGTAGTAACAGTTTTTTCTTCACCAGTTTCTTCATCTGTCGTTGTCGATGTTGTCGGTAGATTACCATATGTTTTAAGGTAATTAATCTGACGTCCAACTTTATTTAAATTACGAACAGCTGTGTCATAAGCCGCTTGGGCTGTTGTAGTGTCGTATTGAACCAATTGTTGACCAGTAGTAATTTGGTCACCTACTGATACCGTTGGTCTAGCTTCAGTTCCTTTACTGCTGTCATAATAAACGTATTGTTCTTGGAAAGCTTTAACTGTACCAGTCAACAAAGTTGATGATGAAATGGTGCCTTCTGTTACAGTTGTGGTATCGTAGGTTGTTTCAACGGTTGACTCTGATGTTTTGGTTTGTTGCCACCAAAGCAGAGCTGCACCTGCAACAACAAAACAAGCTGCCGCAGCTCCAATAATCCCTTTAGTCTTTTTAGACATTTTCGCTTTACTTCTTCTAGGCATAATCTTCCTCTTTTTCTTTTGTATATTTGTATTGTTGCGATAAGACAATTATACGTTTTTAGTATTTTACTGTCAAGAATAAAATGTAAAAAACATCTTTCGTATTTATTATAAGAAAAACGTTTCTCAATAAACTTACAGTTTTGTAAGTAGAAATTTTGAAGCTATTTGGTAGAAAAATTTATGGCTAAACAAAAGAAACTGAGCGTTAGCTCAGCTTCTTATTTCTATAACTAAATGTATTGTATTAGATAGCTTGTGTTGTGAATCCACGACTTTCCAGGACACGAATCATGGCATCTGCTGTATCAAGTGCAGTGAAGAGAGGAATACCGTGTTCAATAGCAGAGCTACGAATTGTTGCACCATCTTCGTCAAGCGTACGTTTTGTTCCAACAGTATTGACGATAGCTTGAACTTTTCCTGTACGAACAAGGGCTGGAATATCGTTCTCATCATCTTCACCAAGTTTGTTGACAATGGTTGACATCAAACCATTCTCAGCAAAATATTTGGCTGTACCTTGTGTAGCAAAAATGCTGTATCCGATATCAGCAAAACGTCTCGCCAAACCAAGTGCTTCTTCTTTTGCATCATCAGAAACTGTGAAAACAACATTACCAAATGATGGCAAATGGAAGTATGAAGCTTCAAAGGCTTTGTAAAGAGCTTTTTCAAGCGTTTGGTCTGATCCCATAACTTCACCAGTTGATTTCATTTCAGGACCGAGGAGGCTATCAACTTTAGCTAATTTTGTGAATGAGAAAACTGGTGCTTTCACATGTACATAATCAGATTCTGGGTAAAGCCCATCCTCATATCCAAGGTCAGCAAGAGTTTGTCCAAGAATCAATTTCGTTGCAACTTGCGCCATAGGAATGTTAGTCACTTTAGACAAGAATGGCACTGTACGACTAGCTCGAGGGTTAACTTCGATAACATAAACTGTTTCATCTTTGATAACAAATTGAATGTTCATCATACCGAAACAGTTCAATCCAATCGCCAAACGTTTTGTGTAATCAGCAATTGTATCTTGGATTTTCTTAGATAATGTTTGAGGTGGGTAAACTGCCATTGAGTCACCCGAATGAACCCCTGCACGTTCGATATGTTCCATAATTCCTGGGATAAGGACATCTTTACCATCAGAAATCGCATCTACTTCACATTCACGACCAACGATATATGAGTCAACAAGGACTGGGTGGTCTGGACTAGCTTTAACAGCTGTACGCATGTAAGAACGAAGATTTTCTTCATTTTCTACGATTTCCATAGCACGTCCGCCAAGTACATATGATGGACGAACAAGAACTGGGAAGCCAATCTTACGTGCAGCTTCAACCGCCTCTTCTTCATTTGTCGCAGTTTGTCCCGGTGGTTGTGGAATATCCAATTCTTTCAAAGCTTGCTCAAAGAGGTCACGATCTTCAGCACGGTCAAGGTCAGAAACTTGTGTACCAAGGATAGCAACACCAGCTTTAGACAACGGTTCTGCCAAATTGATAGCTGTTTGACCACCAAATTGCACGATAACACCTTTTGGTTGTTCGAGTTCAATAACATTCATAACATCTTCGAATGTTAATGGCTCGAAATAAAGTTTATCAGAAATTGAGAAGTCTGTTGATACCGTTTCTGGATTTGAGTTCATAATGATGGCTTCATATCCAGCTGCTTGAATAGCTTTAACTGAGTGAACAGTTGCATAGTCAAATTCAACCCCTTGCCCAATACGAATTGGACCTGAACCAAGAACAATGATTGATTCTTTGTCTGATTTGACTGATTCATTTTCCCACTCATATGTTGAGTAGAAATATGGTGTTTCTGATTCAAACTCAGCTGCACACGTGTCAACCATTTTATAAACTGGAATGATTTTATTTTCAGTACGAATGGCACGCACATCATCGGCAGTCATGTTCCAAAGTGATGCAATTTTACGGTCAGCAAAACCATTGCGTTTAGCTTCTTTCAAAACGTCAACATCTCCGACATGACTCGCTAACTCTTGTTCTAATTCAAAGATGTGGAGCAATTTATCAAGGAAGAAAAGATCGATTTTTGTTAGTTTAGATAGTTCTTCGATAGTGTATCCACGGCGGATGGCTTCAGAAAGGTAAAACAAACGGTCATCTTGCGCACGAACAATCTTATTAACCAATTCATCATCTGAAACTTCTGCCAAGTCAGCTATTTCATTGTGGTAAACACCGATTTCAAGTGAACGACAAGCTTTCAAAAGCGATTCTTCGATATTACGACCGATAGCCATAACTTCACCAGTCGCTTTCATTTGTGTCCCTAGACGACGTTCACCATTTTCAAATTTATCAAATGGGAAACGTGGAATTTTGGCAACCACATAGTCAAGGGTTGGTTCAAACATAGCATAAGTTGTTCCAGTAACTGGGTTAACCATTTCATCAAGCGTCAAGCCAACGGCAATTTTGGCAGCCAATTTTGCGATTGGATAACCAGTTGCTTTCGAGGCAAGAGCTGATGAACGTGACACACGTGGGTTAACTTCAATAACATAATATTTGAAGCTATTTGGGTCAAGAGCAAGCTGAACGTTACATCCTCCCTCGATTTTAAGGGCACGAATAATGCTCAAACTTGCATCACGCAACATTTGGTTTTCAATGTCTGAAAGAGTTTGTGTTGGTGCAAATACGATTGAATCCCCAGTATGGATACCAACTGGGTCGAAGTTTTCCATATTACAAACCACAAGGGCGTTGTCGGCAGCATCACGCATAACTTCGTATTCGATTTCTTTGAATCCTGCAATAGAACGTTCAATCAAACATTGCGTTACTGGTGATAATTTCAAACCATTTTCAGCGATTTCACGAAGTTCTTCTTCGTTATCACACATACCGCCACCTGTACCACCGAGAGTAAAGGCAGGACGTACGATAACTGGGTAACCAATTGATTCTGCAAAGGCAACCGCTTCGTCAACAGTATTGACAATTTCAGATTCTGGAATTGGTTGATTGAGATCTTCCATTAATTGTTTGAAAAGATCACGGTCCTCAGCCTGATCAATCGCTGATAGTTTTGTACCTAGCAACTCAACACCAAGTTCATCAAGGATTCCAGCTCTTGACAACTCCATTGCCATATTAAGACCAGTTTGTCCCCCCAACGTTGGAAGGAGTGCATCTGGACGCTCTTTACGGATAATACGTGTGACAAATTCGAGTGTCAACGGTTCGATATAAACCTGATCTGCGATTTCTTTATCTGTCATGATTGTCGCTGGGTTTGAGTTGACAAGAACAACGCTGTACCCTTCTTCTTTAAGAGCAAGACAAGCTTGTGTTCCTGCATAGTCAAATTCAGCTGCCTGACCAATAATAATCGGACCAGAACCAATCACCATAATTTTTTTAATATCTGTACGTTTTGGCATAATCTATGATACAAAGCCAGACAAGCAATAAAAAACACGATAACATCTATTTCTAAAGATTATCTTTTGGCACAGCTTGTATGGTTTGTTCAAATCAGCTCATTAGCCAACTTGAACGATGTATCTTCTCCTTTCTATATTATCTAACTCACGGATTAGATTTAAATATTAGTTACGAGCTTTTTCAGCTTGAAAAGCATCAATTAATTCAAGAAAGTCATCAAAAAGATAACTTGCATCATGTGGACCTGGCGCAGCATCTGGGTGGAATTGCACTGAAAACGCTGGGAAGTCACGATGACGAACACCTTCAACAGATTTATCGTTGATTTCTTCATGCGTTACCATAAGACAATCAGGAAGAGTGTCACGATCAACGGCATAACCATGGTTCTGACTTGTAAAATCAATACGTCCCGTTGCAATTTCACGAACAGCGTGGTTAAATCCACGGTGACCAAATTTCATTTTGTAAGTTGTCGCACCATTAGCTAAGCTGAACAATTGATGTCCCATACAGATACCGAAGATTGGAATTTTACCTTGAACACCACGAATCATGTCAAGAGCTTCTGGAACATCTTCTGGATTACCTGGACCATTTGACAACATAACACCGTCAGGATTTAAGTGAAGAATTTCTTCAGCCGTAATATTGTAAGGAACAACGGTCACATTGCAATCACGTTTTGAAAATTCACGTAGGATAGAATGTTTCAATCCGAAATCAACCAAAATGATATTTTTACCAACACCAGGTGCTGGGTAAGCCGTTTTTGTTGAAACTTGTTCAATATTATTTGTTGGTAAAACCGTGGCTTGTAATTGCACTTGCAAATGCTCAATAGAATCACCATCACTAGCAAGTGTTGCTTTCATTGTTCCATGTTTACGGATAATTTTTGTCAAAGCACGTGTATCAATTCCTGAAATGCCTGGAATATTTTTAGATTTCAAAAACTCGTCTAAAGTCATTTGATTACGCCAATTATTTGCACGACGTGTATTTTCAGAAACAACAACACCTTTACAAGTGGGTGTGATTGATTCATAGTCATCTCGATTGATACCGTAATTACCAACCAAAGGGTAAGTAAAAGTCAATATTTGACCATTATAGGATTGGTCTGTAATGGATTCTTGATAACCCGTCATACCAGTGTTAAAAACAATCTCACCTGTTACATCAAGGTCAGCTCCAAAAGCTTTTCCTTCAAAAATTGTTCCATCTTCTAAAATTAAAAGTCTTTTTGCCATTTTTATTCCTCTCGTTTGCTCTCACGGGAGCACTTTAACGTTTTTAGCAGACAATTCAAACTAAAGTATGTTATTATTCATTAAGCTTTGCCGTTCAGCACAGCTTCTAGAATTGCCATTCGTACAAAAACACCATTTTGCATTTGTGTTGCAATTCGTGATTTAGGCGCTTCTACTAATTGATCTGCAATTTCCACATCACGATTGACTGGGGCAGGGTGCATGATAATCGCAGAATCTTTCATTTTTTCATAACGTTCAGCTGTTAAACCATATATCTTATGATAGGTTTCTTTTGAAAAACCACGTTCGCTATCATGGCGTTCATGTTGAACACGAAGCATCATCATGACATCTGCCTTATCAACAATATCATCGATTGCAACGTATTTTCCATAAACATCAAATTCACTTGAATACCATTGTTCTGGACCAGCAAAATATAATTCTGCTCCGAGACGTTTTAAAATTTGCATGTTTGATTTTGCCACACGTGAATGGGTAATATCACCAACGATAGCTACTTTTAGATTTTCAAAGCCGCCAAACTCTTCATGAATCGTCATTAAATCCAACAGACATTGGCTTGGATGTTGACCTGAACCGTCACCACCATTCACAATTGCTGTTTGAATTGTTCGACTATCAATTAATTCTTTGTAGTAATCTTCCATTGAATGGCGAATCACACAAATGTCAATTCCCAAAGAACTCATCGTCAAAATAGTATCATACAAAGTCTCTCCTTTGTTCACTGAACTTGTTTTAGCGTCAAATTCAATGACATCCAATCCAAGTTTCCTTTCAGCGACTTCAAAAGACTTATACGTACGCGTTGACGGTTCAAAGAAAAGATTTGCTGCAAAATACTGCCTATCTAAACTAAAATTCGCCTTATTTGTTTTAAACGCAACACCACGTCTAATCAAGCCAAGCACTTCTTCGTTTGATAATGTTTCCATAGTCACTAAATGTTTTAGTGAAACAACGCCATCTGTAACTGCCATTTTCTTAATCCTTTTCTGGAAGAATTTGATACAAAATGATACCTAAAAGTGTTGAGAATGCGACACCTGTAATTTGCAAACCAGCAACTTGCAATGTCAAACCACCAATACCAGATACCAAGATAACACTTGCAATCAAAAGATTTTTCTTATTGTCAAAATCAATTTTATTTTCAACTAAGATTTTAAGACCACTTGAAGCGATAACACCAAAGAGAGCAATTGAAATTCCACCGATAACTGGTGTAGGGATTGAAGAAAGCAATGCTGAAATTTTTCCGATAAAACTCATCACTACTGCAATCACAGCTGCCCCAGCAATAACATAAACTGAATAAATCTTATTAAGTGCCATAACACCAATGTTTTCACCGTAAGATGTTACTGGGGGAGCACCGAAGACACCAGCGATAATTTGTGCAATACCGTCACCTGTAAGGGTACGATCAAGGCCTGGGTCTTTAAAGAAATCACGTCCTGTCAAACTATTAAGCACCATAACATGACCAAAATGTTCAGTCATAGTGACAAAAGCAATCGGTGCCATTGTCAAAATCGCGCTTGGATAAAGTTTGAAATGATAATCCACGAAAAGAATATCAAAACTTGGAACTTGGAACCAGGCCGATTTAGCAACGTCTGATAAGTCAACAATCGTTTGACCTGTTACTGCGCCAACAATCAAGGAGAAAAGATAACCAACAATCAAACCAAGAAGAATTGGGATAACACCAATAATTTTCTTACCATACATGTTAAATAGAATAACAGCAAGAAGCGTTACCATACCAATCAACAAGTATGTGAAATTATATTCGCCATCTTTTAACATGACGTCATTAACAGCTGTAGTTGCAAGACTAAGTCCGATAACAATAATGATTGGACCAACTACAATTGGTGGAAGAACTTTATCAATCCAAGCATTTCCAGCAAATTTGACAATCAAGGCAACGATTAAGTAAACTAGACCACCTGCGATTGCCCCCTGTGCTACTGCCGCAATACCATCGGTTTTCATTAGCATTTGCATCGTTGCAATGTAAGCGAAGCTTGAACCCATGTAAGCTGGGATTTTATATTTAGTTACTGTCAAATGTGCCAATGTCCCCAAACCGCTTGAGAAAAGGGCGATTGCTGGATCGATACCAACTAAAATTGGAACCAAAACCGTTGAGCCAAACATGGCAAATAAATGCTGGAAGGATAGTCCAAACAACATCCCTGGTTTAGGCATATCGTGCACATCATATTTTACGTTTTCCACTTTTTATCTTCCTCCTCAATTCTATAACTGCTTAGCTCGGATCAACAATGCTGACGCAATCTTTTCCATCTACTTCAATCACTTCAACAATAATTTCTTCCACAGCACTTGTTGGAATATTTTTACCAACATAATCAGCACGAATTGGGAGTTCACGGTGACCACGGTCAACAAGTACAGCAAGACTGACACGCGCTGGACGTCCAAGACTTACCAAGTTATCAATTGCTGCACGGATTGTACGTCCTGTATAAAGAACATCATCAACCAAAATCACATCTTTTCCAGTAATATCAACTGGCATATCAGTTGTATCTTCTTCAACTTTCATATCATCACGGAAAGGTTTGGTATCAAGTTCGCCAATTGGAATATCAATTCCTTCCAATTGTTTCAAGCGATCTTGAATGCGACGAGCGATAAAAACACCACGCGTCTTAATTCCTGCGAGAACAATATTATCAAGATTTTTATTACGCTCGATAATCTCATAAGTGATACGTGTAATCGCACGTTTCATTGTTACGTCGTCAACAATTTCTTTTGTTTTCATAAAACAAACCTCTCTAATATACAAAAAAGCTCCTCGTTACCAAGGAGATTCCACAAAATATAGGTACAACTATGCCAGTTGCACACTTCTTTTACCGTTCTCTCCTTGCCTGCCTCACAGGACAGTATTAAAGGATAATATTTACTCTCTATATGATACCAAAACTATGATTATTTGGCAAGAGATTTACGATTATCTTTTACCAACTCTATGGTAAAAAAGCAAAAATTGGTTGTCCAACCCCTGCTTTATCATTAAGCTTTGCCATTCCTTAGATTTTCCAATGTTTCTTTAAAAATAGCTGGTGCTTCTGCCATGAAAGTCAATGTTTCACCCGTTGTTGGATGAGTAAAACCAAGTGTTTGTGCATGTAAAAACTGACCATTGCCTTTTAATGTCTTACGTGGTCCATAAAGCGGATCACCAGCAACAGGATGACCAATATACGCCATATGCACACGAATTTGGTGCGTACGCCCTGTTTCCAAAGTCAACTCAACCAACGTATAATTTCCAAAACGTTCCAAAACCTTAAAGTGAGTTAAAGCGGGTTTGCCTTTTGCTGTCACAGCTTGTTTTTTACGGTCTTTTTCTGAACGTCCAATTGGTGCTTCAATAACACCACGGTCGTTTGGAATAGTGCCATGGACGATTGCAACGTATTTACGAAGTGATTTTTTATCTTTTAATTCTGCTGCAAGTGCGTTGTGAGCTGTATCATTTTTAGCAATCATCAACAAACCTGAAGTGTCTTTATCAATACGATGCACAATTCCTGGTCGAATCACACCGTTAATCGAAGATAAATCTTTAATGTGGTACATCAAGGCATTCACTAATGTTCCAGACGTATGACCAACTGACGGATGAACCACCATTCCTTGTGGTTTATTGACCACAGCAACGTCAGCATCTTCGTAAATAATATCGAGTGGAATATTTTCAGCTGTATATTCTAGCACTTCTTCTTTTGGCACTTCGTAAGTGACAACATCACCAACTTTGACAGCATATTTCGCTTTAACAGCTTTGCCATTGACCAAAACTGTTCCTTTTTTGATTTCATCGTTAGCTTGGCTACGTGACAATTCTGTCAAATCTGCTAGCGCCTTATCTAAACGAATACCAGCTTCCTTAATGATTAACTCCATTCTCCTCCTCTTTCCAAAGGGCAATGAATAGTATCACAACCCCAACTGTTAAATAAGAATCCGCCATATTAAACACCGCAAAATTCATAAAATCTAAATGAATCATATCAACAACATAACCAAGGCGCACACGGTCAATAAAATTTCCTAAACCGCCTGAGATAATGAGGATTAAACCAAGTAAAAACCAAAACTGACCGTTGATATTTTTAACAAAATAATAGCAAGCAGCCCCAACGACCGCAAACGTAATAACCGCAAATAGCCATTGTTGATTTTGTAAAATCGAAAAAGCAGCGCCATAATTACGCAAGTAAGTTAAGCTAAAAATGCCTGGCAAACACTCTTGAATGGTGTCCAAAGTGATGTGATTAACAATCCATAGCTTACTTAACTGGTCTAAAACAATCAAAACCACAGCAGCAAGTGGAAAATAAACTTTTCTTAATGTCTTCATTTAGTCACCTTTGGGCTGAATTTAGCAAAATAATCTTTCATAACAGCGATAAATTTAAGCGCACAAGCTGATAAATTCTTATCACGGCGTTTGATGTAAACCATTTTATTATCCAAATCATCTTCAAGTGGAATGACAGTAATTCCGTTTACGCTACGACTATCTAAGAAACCAGAGCCTGTTGCATAGGCATCTGTTCTTTCCAAAATACCATTCAAAGTAGCACGGTCAGTAACATTGAAGATACGAGAACTATCCGTTGTATCCACAAAATTTTCAGAATAGTAAAGGTACTCATCTTTTTCTTGGGTAAATCGCACAGTCGGAAATCCTAATAAATCAGCCATAACCAAGCTATCTTTTTTCGCTAAAGGATGTTCTTTAGCAAGATAAATATGGGTTGGAAATGGAATTAACTCAACAAATTCCAAGCCAAGCTTTTCCATACGCTGCAAAAGCCCTTTACGATTTTGGTTATTTAAATAGATAATCCCAATCTCACTATCACCTTGAGCAATTTCATCTAAAATTTGAATCGTCGTTGATTCAAAAATACGAAAATCTTTATGTTCTGGATGAGCTTGTGAAAAAGCGGTAATTAACGGTGGCAAAAAATCATAGTGCTGACTGGCAATTGAAAATTCATCTGAATCCGCTGCTGCTTGTGAAAACTGTTTTTCAAAGGAATCAAAACTTTTCACAACCTCAAGAGCTTTCTCATAAAAAGTCATCCCATGACTTGTCAAAACCGCTCCAGTTGTTGTTCGAGTAAAGATTTGAAAGCCAAGTTCGTCTTCCAAATCTCTAATTGCTACTGATAAACTGGGTTGGCTTACAAAAAGTTTAGAAGCCGCCTCACGAAATGTACCACTATTGGCAATCGCCACGACATAACGCAATTGTTGTATGTTCATTTCAATCATTCTTTCTAAAAATCAATCAACTTTATTATAACAAAAAAACTAGACTATTGCCTGTTTTCCTAATTCTTTTTGCAAAATGGTTAACAAACTTGTAATAGCTTTTTAGACTGGTTTCAAAATTTGGCAAGGAAACGCTCTCTTCCAAGGGGGGCAGGTAATCAAAAAAGCCTTGCCATGATTGACAAAGCTTTCAAGTAATCTATTTACGCTATTATTTTGCGATAGGGTAAACAGAGACTTGTTTTTTATCGCGACCTTTACGTTCGAAACGTACAACACCTTCAACTTTAGCGAAGAGTGTATCGTCTCCACCGCGACCTACGTTTACACCTGGATAAATGTGAGTACCGCGTTGACGGTAAAGGATTGATCCACCTGAAACAGTTTGTCCGTCAGCTGCTTTAGCACCTAGACGTTTAGCTTGTGAATCACGACCATTTGATGTAGAACCTCCACCTTTTTTGTGGGCGAAAAGTTGCAAGTTAGCAAGATTCATTTTTAACATATGTTGTGTCCTCTTTTCAAATTAGTTTGCAATGACTTGAACTGACACAAACTCTTGAGAGTTTTCTGCCAAATTTGTCATTCCTAAAAGAAAGCTTTCAAATAAAAGTTGAACTTTCTCATCTGTCTTTTCAGTTACATGAGAGATATCAATCTTCATATAACCACCATCAATCTCATTGATAGCTAAATCAGCGTTGCAATCTGCCAAAGCTTCTAACGAATTAACCAAGTTAATTGATAAAGTTGAGACAGCTGCACATACGATATCAAAGCCATACTCACCACTACCAGCGTGACCAATCAGTTCAACACTTTCTAAGTTACCCTTGTGGCGAATAAAAGTTGCTTGAATCATAATATTGCCAAATTAAGCGTTGATAGCGTTGATAACAACTTTTGTGTAAGGCTGACGGTGACCTTGTTTACGGTGGCTACCTTTTTTAGGTTTGTATTTGAAAGTAACAACTTTCTTTTGTTTACCTTGTTTTTCAACAGTACCAACAACAGTAGCTCCTTCAACAACTGGTGTACCAACAACAGTTTTGTCACCACCAACAAGAACAACTTCGTTAAATGTTACTTCTGAACCAGCTTCAACATCAAGTTTTTCAACATAGATAGCTTGACCTACTTCAACTTTAACTTGTTTTCCACCAGTTTTGATGATTGCATATGTGCTCATCGTGCACCTCCTATAAATTTTTGTTGCGGATTTTCCGCTTGTGAAGACTCGCCTAAATCGTGAACTTCGAAAGTTACTTATGAACGATTTTCGTGCGGTTGCACAGGATGTGCATTTAGTCAACGTTCATATTTTAACATGATAAAGTGATTAAATCAAGGAATATGCTATGCTTTTTTAGCAATATTACGTTTTCATTCTGATTTTTTCTCAAATGAAATAGCAATTAAGCCTAGCACCGCTTTTTTCGTTAATTTTTCCACTACTTGAATGTTAAGTGAGGCATCTGTTGCCATGACTTGATACACTTCTGTTCCTTCATGATAATAATAATCCGTGATATTAAAGCCATTCTTTTCATAAAAAACAACTCGTTTAACACGTTGATGATAATTTTCAGCAGTTTTATCTAATGGTTCCATGGCAAGAATAATCGGACGTTTTCCTGCTAAATTTCTAATGTCTTGTAAAATGGCAGAGCCATAGCCACGTGAACGAATATTTGGATTAACCGCAAGAAAGAACAGATAGATAACTTCTTCATTCTCCAACAAATACACTAAACCAACAAAGTCATCCTTATCATAGTAGGCATAAAAATTCGCTAAACGCCGATAAGCATTCAAAACTAACGGCAAATAGGGTAACCGTTCTACTGCTGGAAAGGCAGTTAGGTATAATTTTTTAACATCTTCATAACTCTTTGAAAATAGGTTAACTTTTTGACGACTTAATCCCATTGTAAATTCACCAATTCATTCATTTCTTGGTAGGCAGTATCCACTTTTTCTTGCATAGTTGAATCAAGAATATCACGATACTTTCCACCTTCAATAAAATCTTCCAAAACAAGCGTTCGATAATCGGAAAGCACAAAGCCTTCTGAGCCCGTCACACCCTTACTCCAAACCCAAACCATTGTCGGATGAGCGGCAACGGTCTTGATTGTTGTTTTATTATTTTTCTTTTCAAAAGTGACGTCCATTAAGAGACCACGTTCTGTCCAGATATTATCAACCGTTTCTAAACGCTGGTTAGAGATAAAATTCCCCATTGAATAGATGATAAATTTTTTATCGCCGTCTTTTTCAAGCGTTTCAGACGGCTCAGCAACGTGAGGATGTCCACCAAACACAACATCTGCTCCCCAGTCAATCATTTTATGATAAAGCGTTACTTGTTCGTCTGTTGGTTCAAGAGCGTATTCTGTTCCCATTTGTGGCATGACAATTGTGACATCAGCTTTCTTTTCAGCTTCTTGAATTTCTGATTTCATTTTATCTTCATCTAAATCTGACATATGTTTTTCGTAATCTTCATCTGCCACATTCGCTTCCATGCCATTATAGCCATAAGAATAACCCAAAATCGCAATTTTGATGCCGTTGATATTTTTAATGAGAATGTCTTCCGTATCACGATTTTCTTTGTAAACACCGATAGTTGACAAGCCAAAATTTTCAAAGGTTTCAACCGTATTGATAGCACCTGAAAGCCCAGAATCCAAAATGTGATTATGCGCTAAATCAACAACATCATACCCCGTGTCTTTCATAGCGTCAGCGATTTCACTTGGTGCATTAAAAAGCGGATAACCACCCAAAGGGTAATCAGGGCTAATCGTTCCTTCGTAATCACCGATAGCCAAGTCAGCACTTGAAATCCAGTCCTTGACGTACTCAAAAAACGGCGTGAAATCATAGCTTCCGTCAGCTTGTTCAGCACTTCCATAAAGCCCATTGTGGATGAGAATATCACCATTTGCCATGACACGCGCTGTTTTCGTCGTATTGCTTTTGTTTTGTGCTTGTTTTTCTGTCGTTTGTGTCGTATTAGAGCTCGATTTTTCAAAAGCTAGACTATACACACCCGAACCAAGCAAGGAAATCACCAAAAAACTCAAACAAGCAAGCGTTGTTTTTTTATAAATAATCCTATCAAACATCACTTAATCTTACCTCCAAACACTATTATAGCATTTTCTAGCAAAGGAGTCAGAATTTACCTAAAAAGCCACCAACGGTAGCTTTTTGTCTCCTATAATAAATCATCAATCAAGTCATCAACCTCATCGTGGTCTGCTTGTGGAGTGATTGTTGTTACTTTAATGCCTGCAACCGCACGCTCAACAAGTCCTTCAACGTCCATACGTTTTTCGTATTGTTCAACATTTTTGATTTTTGGATTTGTTTTTGGGCGGTCAGGTGCAAAAATAGTACAGCAGTCCTCAAATGGTTGAATTGAAATGTCGAAAGTATCGATTTTTTGAGCAATATCAATGATTTCTAATTTATCCATTGTGACAACTGGACGAATAATTGGGGTTGCGGTTACCGCATTAATGGCACGCATGCTTTCAAGTGTTTGACTGGCAACTTGTCCAAGACTTTCACCATTAATAATCACTAAACCATTACGTTCTTCACGGATAAGGTCAGTAATACGCATCATGAAACGACGTGTCAAAGTCATCAAGTAAGCTTCAGGTGCTTTTTCTTTAATTTCTTCTTGAATTTCTGTAAATGGCACTTCGATGAAATCAATATTACCACCAAATTTAGTCAACTTACGTGTCAAATCTTGGGCTTTTTTAAGAGCACCTGGGCTTGTATAAGGTGGGCTAGCAAAGTGAACTGCCTCAATATCAACCCCACGTTTAAGAGCAAGGTAACCTGCAACTGGTGAATCAATTCCGCCAGAAAGCATCAACATTCCTCGTCCTGCTGTTCCGACAGGGAGACCACCAGCACCTTTGATATTTTCATAGGAAAGGTAAGCTGCTTCTTCACGAATTTCCACTTTCAAGTTGACATCTGGACCTTTCATTTGAGCTTGGATATCTGGTAAAACCTCAAATACAGCAGAACCAAGGTATTGGTTCAATTCGCGACTATCCATTTCAAAGTTATGGTCGCTACGTTTACTTGTAATTTTAAAAGTTAGTCCTTCGTGATAAACATCTTTCATCACATCTTGAACTGCTTTCTTAATAGTTTCAAGATTTTTCTCAACTTTGTATGATGGCGAGAAGCCTTGAATCCCAAAAATTTGTTTCAATGATTCAGCAACTGATACGTAATCTGTGCCATTTAAATAAATGTGAGCACGGTCACGGTCAGCAACAACACGCACATCTGGATAAATTGAAAGAACGTGTTTCATGTTATGTTTCAATTTATTGATGAAACGCATACGGTTCTTTCCTTTGGTTGATAGTTCGCCGTAACGAACCATAATTTCTGAATACTGCATAGTTTATTAAAGAGAAAACTCTCTTTATCCTTTCTTATTATCTTACTTTTTTGGTTTTTTCGTAAACTTGTTTGAAAATCGTTAGAAATTGCTCAACTTGTCCCATGTCATTATCATCATCAAGACTGATTCGGACAGCTGATTGTGCTAATTTCGTTGGAACGCCCATAGCAATCAATGTTCCAGCAGGTTTTCCAGCTTTTGATGAACAAGCTGATGTGGTTGAAATGTAAATTTCGTGTTCTTCGAAAGCATGAACCACAACTTCACCACGAACCCCTTTAATTCCAAAGGTTAAAATATTTGGAGCAAATGTATCATCTTTACCTGAGAAAATAACAATATCTTTATGCTTAGCTAGCTCGTCATAGATAACTTCTTTCATCTTGGCAATTTTCGGAAGAGCATAAGCTTCTTTATCAGTCACCAAGCGAAGTGCTTTAGCCGTAGCCGCAATTCCTGCTACATTTTCAGTTGTAGAACGAAGGTCACCTTCCTGACCACCACCAGCTAATAATGGGGTTAATTTTTTTCCTTCTTTTTTATAAATGAAACCAACCCCACGAACGCTGTGGAATTTATGCCCTGAAAAGCTTGCAAAATCAACACGGTCAGTTAAATAATCCGCCGATGGAATTTTTCCAATAGCTTGAACAGCATCCACATGGAATGAAATGCCTTGCTTATCAGCTAATAATTCAGAAATTTCTTTAATCGGTTGGATAGAGCCAATCTCATTATTTACTGCCATGATTGATACCAAAGTTGTATCTGGTCGCAAAAGCGCAGCTAATGCTTTGATATCCACAAAGCCTTGGTCATTAACAGGTGCATATGAAACATCAAAACCGTGTTCGCTTAGCCATTTTGCCGACTCTTTAACCGCTGGGTGTTCAATATCTGAAACGATGATGTGTTTGCCATAACGTTCTTTTTCAAAGGCAACACCTTTAAGTACCCAGTTATCACTTTCTGTACCACCAGACGTAAAAATAATTTCAGTACTCTTAACCCCTAATAAATCCGCAATTTGCTTGCGACTAGCTTCTAAAATACGACTAGCCTTTGTTCCTAAATTATGCAAACTTGAGGGATTTCCAAATATCTTGCTAGCAACTTCCTGATAAGTGCGTAACACTTCAGGATAGGGAATTGTTGTAGCTGAATTATCAAAATATATCATTTTTTCTTCCTTCACAAAAATCAATACTATCATTATAGCACAGACTTTTATGAGTGTGAAAGTTTTAATTTTAAGTTTTTTTAAGGTTAACTTTAAGAATTTGACGTACAATAATTTTTGAAACAAAAAAATTCTAACGCTGGACATTTAAAAAGAATATTTTATAATAGAGTCATATGCGAAAAAGGAGTTAATCATGTCTCAAAAATACTCAAGACGTCAAAAATCATCATCAAAAAACGATAAGTCAGCTGCCCCAACAAAACACATTAAGACAGGTTTTTCTGCCCTTCAAAAAACAGTTGCTCTTATTGGTTCTATTCTTAGTATCATTGTGGCAAGTATTACCATTAGCAATGCCTTAAAGGGGTCAAACTCAAAGACAACAGATAAATCAACAACGACAACAACTGTTATCATCAAAGAAAGTGACAGCGATAGTAAAACAGATACTTCCGCTTCGACAACTTATTCAAGTTCTGCTTCTGCTAATAATAACTATAATAGTGGTTCTAACAACAGTAACAACAATACTTACAGTTCAAGTTCAGATACCACTTATAGTTCAAGCTCTGCTACAAGCCAAAGTTCAACAACACCATCAAGTTCAGATACAACTTCTGACGATACCACTACAGGTAGCAACACCGAAACAACTGAGTAATCGTTACTAGTGCTAATATCGTTTTCAGCGATTATTTGCTCCTTCTATTGATTTTCAACCGTCTCAATCACACTCAAAAGAGGTGAGTACACTAAGTTCTCACCTCTTTTTTACGAATTTAATCAAAAAGTTATGAATTATATTGAAACGTTAAACTGGATTCATTCTCATAAAGCTAACGGACGTCGTCCGAGCCTTGAGCGGATGCAGTATTTACTAGCATTGCTCGACAATCCGCAAGATAAATTTCCTGCGATTCACGTCGTCGGAACTAATGGCAAAGGTTCAACAACAAGCTTTTTACAACATATTTTAACTGCTTCTGGTTACAAGACTGGTACTTTCACATCGCCATTTATCACTCGTTTTAATGAGCGCATTGCTATTGATAGCATTGAAATCCCTGACCAGGATTTGGTAAAAACAGTTCAAGCTATTAAACCACTTGTTGATAGCGCAAAATTTCAAGACAAGGTCGGTAAAGTGACCGAATTTGAATTAGTCACTGCTCTCATGTTTTATTATTTTGCAGTCATTAATCCTATCGATATTGCGGTCATCGAAGCTGGTATTGGTGGCACTTACGATTCAACCAATGTTTTCACAGCCAAAGCTGTCATTTGCCCCTCAATCAGCATCGACCACCGAGAAACACTCGGCAATTCCCTAGCTGAGATTGCTCAGCACAAAGCAGGTGTCTTAAAAACAAACGTTCCCTTTATTTTTGGAAAAATGGCAGAGCCCGTTCGCCGCGTTTTTTATCAGAAAGCCGAAGAGACAATGTCCAGCATTTATGAGTTAGGAAAAGATTTTTCGTTTATGGAAAATGGCAGAGCTTTTGATATGATTTATCATCAGACTATTATTCCAGATATTCAGCTTAAAATGCTTGGTAAACACCAAAAAACTAACGCCTCTTTGGCAGCTATGACTGCATTGATTCTTCAAAAACAATTGCCAGCTATTACACCAATTACAATCAAAACTGGTCTGGAAGAGACTGTTTGGGCAGGACGTTGTGAACTCATCAAGCCAAATCTAATGCTAGATGGTGCTCATAACGAAGATTCTATCGCCAAATTAGTTGACTTACTAAAGAATGACTTTGCTCAACAAAACAGTCACATTTTATTTGCAGGGCTAAATCGCAAGCCTTTAACACAAATGCTGGAAGAATTGTCCACCTATGACTTAACCGTCACAACATTTGATTTCTATCAGGCGCAGGCATTGTCAGACTACCCAGAACAATACCCAAAAGTTGCTGATTACAAAGACTGGCTTTCAAGAGTAGATGACAATCCAGAAGACTTATTTGTTGTGACAGGGTCACTTTATTTCATTTCTGAAGTTCGGAATCACTTGTTAAATCACTAATCCCACCTGATTTTCCAGATGGGATTTCTTTTTTTCTTTAATTTAGACTTTCTGAAAATTTACGTTTAATAAAGTTGGCAGACTTTTCAAGTTTTGCTTCTTCTTCTGCTGGTAATGTCAATTTTATTTGCTCGATAATTCCTTCACGTCCAACAATGGCAGGATAGCTAAGATAAGTATCAAGCGGTTCATAATAATTTGACACTGGTAATTCTTCGTGGCTATCTGACACAATAGCCAAAGCTAAACGGATTGCCGCACTTGCAATGCCATAGCTAGTGTATTTTTTACCGTAGAAAACAGTATGCCCACCAATCATCGCTTCATGAGCAATTTCGTCCAAAGTCTTAGCATCTGTAAATGTTGAAATAGGTTGCCCCTTCACACGCACTTGGCTCCATGCTGTAAATTGAGAATTCCCATGCTCACCTAAATTATAGCCATAAACACTACGAGCATCTACACCGAAACGTTCTGAAACTGCACGTTTCATACGTGCTGTATCAAGCAACGTTCCCGTACCAATGACGCGTTCCTTAGGAAGCCCTGAATAATGTTGATAAAGGCTAGTCACAACATCAACAGGATTAGAAATCGCGATAATAATACCTTTAAAACCAACTTCTTTTAATTTTTTAGCAACAAGTGGTACTTGTTTTGCTGTAAAAGGCAATTCTGCAAAACGATCCGCATCTGGATTGTCCTGCAAAGCAATATTCCCCAAAGCTGAAATCACAACATCTGCATCTGCCAACGCTTGATAATCATTAACAACGATATTAGCATGCTGATTGAGATTAGCTGCCGCATCTGTAAAATCAACAGCATCCGCCGTAACTTTCTTTTCGTTAATATCTATCAAAACATAATCATCAAATGCACCTTGAGCAATCAAACCATGAGCAACTGTTGACCCAACATGCCCCATTCCAATAATTCCGACCTTACGTGACATACAAGATTCCCCCTTATAAAGTTATCACTCATTATAGACCTTTGATTCAGAAAATACGAAAACAACCTAACAAAGAATGTCAGGTTGTAAAATATCATTATTTCAAAAGGTCTTGCAAAGGTCCAAAGACAATTTTTTCAATGTCAGATACATAAACTGACAAAGCTTGTTGCGCATCGAGGTAAGCTTTCAGAACTGGATTAGTTTCAATTTTAGCTCCTAATTCTTGCATTTTAGCCTGTTCATCACCAGTAGGCATTTGTCCAGATTGCAATTTAGCATAAAGCCCTTGTTGGAAATCTGTAAATTCTTTGAAAAGTTCTTTAGCTGCCGTATCTGCTTCAATCGCTGCACGACTTTCTTCAGCTTTTTTATACTCTGGAAGGGCACGGATGCCACGTTCTAATTCATTTGCTAAATCATAAATATTTGCCATAGTAATTCTCCTTAATTAACATAAACTTTATAATCAGTATTTTCACTGATAACTTTCTTAGCGTGTTCAAAATCTTTGATATTCTTAAGAGAAATTTGCAAAATGCCGTTAATATCCTCACGGTTTTCTTCGTTAATGTGGATGTTAACCAAAGATGTTCCACGAAGTAGTTCCAAGATTTCCAAGATAACATCTTCTTCATCAGGAACATCAACAAAAATATCAAAACCGCTTTCGACACCACCACGTTTGTGAATGTTCATTTCCTTGCGGGTTTCTTTGGCATGGTTAAAATAATTCCAAATAGCATCGGCGTCATTTTGCGAAATAAGCTCCGCAACGCCATCAAGTCTGTTTTTAAAATCATCAATACGTTCTAAAACCGCAGCCTTATTGGTTAGTAAAATACTAGTCCACATACCTGGTTCGCTTTCCGCAATACGTGTCATATCACGAAAACCTCCAGCCGCAAAGTGGTTAGTCATCTCATGTTCCGAAGCATAATCCCCAGCTTGTTCCATTAAACTAGCTGCCAAAATATGTGGAAAATGCGAAATTTGACTTGTAACACGGTCGTGCTCAGCAGCATCAATTTCAATGTAGCGCGCATGAAGCCCTGACAAAATAACTTTCATGTCAGCAATTGTGCTGGCATCTGTCAGCCTTGACGGCGTGAAAATATAATAAGCATTTTCAAATAAATTGACTTCAGCAGCAATGGCACCAGATTTATGAGAACCTGCCATAGGATGAGAGCCAACAAAACGAACGCTTTGTCCAGCAAGGTATTTTTCACCAGCTTCGACAATTTCACGTTTTGTAGAACCTGCATCTGTAATAATGACATTGTCTTTCAAATCCATATCAGCTAAAACCTTAATAAATTCAATAGTTTGCTTAATCGGCACAGCTAATACAATGACATCGGCTAAGGGCGCAAATTCTTTAAAATCAGCAGTCGCTTCATCCACAATTCCACGTTCAAGGGCAACGTTGCGTGATTTATCAGAGCGATTATAACCAAGAATTTTATAATCAGGGTGGTCACGTCTGATTCCCAAGGCAAGGGAACCGCCAATTAAACCTAAACCTGCAATATAAATCACTTTATTTTCCATAGTTACTCCATTTCTGATTTGCTAATCTTTATAGCAATATTGGAGAGCCAATGCCCTCCTATTGTCAAAATGTTATATTTTTAAAAATGTTTGACATAATCACGATGACGAGCAACAGCTTCTTTTAATTCTTCAAGATTATCAGAAGAGAATTTTTCAAGAATTTCATCTGTCACAACAGTTGCAACAACTGCTTCCATAACGACACCTGCTGCTGGAAGAGCTGTTGGGTCTGAACGTTCAACCGTTGCTTTATATGGCTCATGTGTTTTAATATCAACTGACATCAAAGGTTTATAAAGTGTTGGAATAGGTTTCATGACTCCTCGAACAACAATTGGTTGTCCATTAGTCATACCACCTTCAAAACCACCAAGATTATTGGTACGACGAGTGTAGCCATCTTCTTCGGTCCAAAGAATTTCATCCATGACTTGGCTTCCTTTGAGGTAACCATCTTTAAATCCTAAACCAAATTCAACTCCCTTGAAAGCATTGATTGAAACGACCGCACCTGCAATTTTTGCATCAAGTTTCTTGTCCCATTGAACATAAGAACCAAGACCAACTGGAACGCCACCAACAACAGTTTCAACAACACCGCCAATAGTATCACCATCTTTTTTGATTTGGTCAATATAATCTTTGATTTCTTGTTCACGCTCTTGATTGACAATTGAAACTTCTGATTGACTAGCCAATTCTTTAATTTGTGAAACAGTCAGTCCCTCTGGAACATCAATCTCTTTGCCACCAAAAACAACAACGTGATTAGCAATTTCGATATCAAGCTCTGCTAAAATACGTTTTGCCACCGCTCCAACGGCTACACGCATTGTTGTTTCACGTGCAGATGAGCGTTCAAGAGAATTACGCAAATCTTCAAAACGGTATTTCATCCCACCAACAAGGTCAGCATGCCCTGGACGCGGATGAGTAATTTTACGTTTTGTTTTTAAGCTATCATCAATATCCTCAACCGCCATAATATCAAGCCATTTTTCATGGTCTTTATTGATGACATGAAGGGTAATTGGAGCACCAGTTGTTTTTCCATGACGTACACCAGATGTGATTTCAACCTTATCTGATTCGATTTTCATACGTCCACCACGCCCATAACCACCTTGACGTCGCTTTAAGTCAACATTAATATCCTCAGCAGTCAAAGGAAGCCCGGCAGGAATTCCTTCAATAATTGCTGTCAAACGTGGTCCATGGGATTCACCAGCTGTCAAATATCTCATCTTACTTCTCCAAATACTCTTTCATCTCTTCAAGTGGAATCTGATTGATTGCTGCGCCACCAAGCTCTGGTACAATAACTGTCTTAATCATTTTACCGCGAGCTTTCTTATCATGTACTAAAGCACTATAAAGTTCGTCAACATGCCATGGTTCGTAATCTGTAGGTAAACCAAATTTTTGGCACATGTCAAAAATTTCTTCCGTAATACCTTGAGGCATCAAGCCTTTTTTCTCAGCAACACGAGAAATTTGTACCATTCCAATGGCAACAGCTTCACCGTGCATGACTTTTCCATAGCCCGCAGTCGCTTCAACCGCATGACCAATGGTATGGCCAAAGTTAAGATAAAGGCGAACACCATTATCAAGTTCATCTTCAACAACAACCTTACGTTTAACATTGCACGAACGGTAAATAATACTCTCAGCATGCTCTAAAATGCTTTCAGGGGAGCCATCCATAGCAGATAATTCTTTCCAAAGTTCAACATCATCAATCAAACCATATTTGAT
Organism: Streptococcus pasteurianus; assembly: GCF_004843545.1. Classification (NCBI taxonomy): domain Bacteria; kingdom Bacillati; phylum Bacillota; class Bacilli; order Lactobacillales; family Streptococcaceae; genus Streptococcus; species Streptococcus pasteurianus. Next base: position 1,309,850 of record NZ_CP039457.1, read on the forward strand.
AACTTCCCCCATACCTTCAATGAGTTCACGTTTGCCAAGACTTTGTAAAGTTTCAGGATCAATTAAAACACCATCTGGTTGGGTAAATGTCCCCACCATATTTTTGGCAAATGGCGTATTAACCCCTGTTTTACCACCAATAGATGAATCAACTTGAGCTGTTAAACTCGTCGGAATTTGTAAGAAATGAATGCCACGCATATAAGTAGAGGCTACAAAACCTGCTAAATCTCCTACGACACCACCACCAAGCGCAACAATACCGTCACTGCGTGTCATACCATTTTTAACAAGAAATTCATAAACTTTGTTAACTGTTTTTAAATTTTTAGAAGCTTCACCTTCCAAAAAGCCAAAGACAATCACTTCAAAACCAGCATTTTCAATGCTTCGCTTAATCTTTTCAGCATATAAACTGCCAACATGATTATCAGTAATAATAGCGATTTTTTGTGGTTTCCAAAGTTTTTTGACCCAATCACCAGCTTTTGATAAGATACCTTTTTCAATCACAATATCATAAGGTGTCTGTGGGAGATTAACATTCAATTTCATTCGCATCACCTATCAGTTGTTCTTATTTCGTGTTATATTTTTCTTCAAGCGCTGACCAGATTTCAGCTGTAGGCATTGTTTCACCAGTCCAGGTTTCGAAAGCTTCAGCAGCTTGGAATAAAAGCATTCCTAAACCATTAAAAGCTGTTAAGCCTTTGCTACGAACTAATTTCAAAAATGGTGTTTCAAATGGTTGATAAATCGTATCAGCAACCAACAAACCTGCTGGAAATTCAAAATTTTCTGTAATAATCATTGATTTTCCGTCCATACCTACGCTTGTAGCATTGACGAAAAGTTGTGAATCTAAGACTTTTTCTTGAATTGTTTTTAAATCTTCAACTGGATAAACAGCGATAGATACACCCGTTTTATCGGAAAATTCTTGCGCTTTCTCACGTGTCGCCTCTAAAAACTGAGTTTGGTTAAAAATGTTAATATGACTAGCACCATTAAGACTAGCTTGCGCAATGAGTGCTGTGGCAGCTCCTCCGCCACCAAGAATCGTCATCGTTTTATCTTTAACATCAAAATCAGCAAATGTCGCTAGACTTCTGAAGAAACCAATACCATCTGTATTGTGACCAATTAATTTGCCATCACGATTGATAACCGTATTAACAGCCCCAATCAATTGGGCAGAATCAGTCAATTCATCCATGTAAGGAATCACTTTTTGTTTGTAAGGCATTGAAATGTTCACGCCAAACATATCATAGCGTTTTACATTTTCTAACGTAATTGCCAAATCTTCTTCAGGAATATCCCAAGCGACATAAACACCATTAACACCGGTTTTATCAAAAGCATAGTTATGAATAAATGGTGAAATAGAATGTTTAATCGGTGTTGCAACAACCGCAGCTAAGCGCGTGTATCCATTAATCTGCATCAAGTACCTCCCTAATATGTTTCATATCTGCAAGAGCAACCTGTCCAGGCGCACTTGCTTGATCCAAACTAGCGAATGACCACGAAGCGCCAAAAACATCAACAGCAAAACGTGAAACGCGTCCAAGTTTTCCCATAGACATCGTTGCGTATTCTTGTTCTGGATTTAATGTTTTGAAACCACGTGTGTAATTCATCAAATCCAACACATCTTGTTTACTCTGTGGCATAACAGCAACTTTAACCACACGTGGAGCAAGGGCCGTTAGTTCAGAAAATGACTCCATCAAATTCTCAGGGGTTTCATCAAAATTATGATATGACAAAACAAGATTTGGGAAGTCTAACATTTGTTGAAAAGCTTCTTTATGAGAAAAATATTCAAAATCAACGTAATCTGGGTGGTAAATAGCATTAATATTTTTCAAAAGCTCAACATAGTCATCGTCAGATAAGTTAATGTTGCCACCTTCCTTATCCGTACGAATGGTAAAAATAATTTCTCGACCTGAAAATTTTTCAAAAATAGCTGGCGCAACAGTCATAATGTCATCCTTATCTAAGAAATCTGCTCGCCACTCAATAATATCGACTTCGTCGAATTTCGAAATATCAATCGACTGTGCCTCTTCTAAATTTTTAGGCATTATAGGTACTACTATTTTCATTTTTTAACCTTTATTGTAAATACTTTCAAATAATTACTGTTGACATCTGCTTTGTTAACCGTGAAATCACTTGGCAATTGTTGCAAACGGACATAGTCATGTTTAACAGAAGCAAAGCCTTTTTCTAACTGCTTTTTAAATTGTGCGACCGTCAAGTTAGCTGCATTAGTTGAAGCAATAATAGTGCCATTTTCTGACATAACTTCCAAAGCTTGACTAATCAAACGGTGGTAGTCTTTAGCGACAGAAAATGTTTGCTTTTTATTCCGTGCAAAACTTGGTGGGTCAATAACAATCAAATCAAAAGTCAATTGTTTACGTTTTGCGTATTTGAAATACTCAAAAACATCCATTACCACAAAATGGTGATTACTCAAATCAAGACCATTCGCTTCAAAATGCGCTTGTGACAATTCACGTGAGCGTTTTGCAAGGTCAACAGATGTTGTTTCAGTAGCGCCACCCATTGCTGCTGCTACTGAAAATGCCGCGGTATATGAAAACATATTAAGGACACGTTTTCCAAGTCCAAGTTCATTAATCAAAGCATCACGAACGTCATGTTGGTCTAGAAAAATTCCTGTCATCAACCCGTCATTCATAAAAACACTGTATTTGACACCATTTTCTAAAATGGTAAATGACGCTGGTGCCTCTTGACCATAAATATGAGCTGATTCGTAATCAAGTCCTTTAAAACGAATTTTCTCATAACCGCCTTTGATAGCTGGATAAACTTTTTGGAAGGCATTTATAATAACATCGCGATGCTGATAAATAAACATATTATACCAAGAAAATACGACAAAATCAGCATAACGATCTATCGTCACACCACCAAAATTATCTCCATCTTGATTAAATAATCGATAAGCTGTTGTTAAATCTGAATTTTCAAAGTTTTGGCGTTGTTTTTTAGCTTTTGTAAACAAGTCCACAAAATAAGATTCTGTCAATTCAATTTTTCTTGGACCTAAAAACCAACCGATTCCCTTATTTTGTCGAGACAAGTAAGCCGTTCCTAGAAATTGATGAGAATGATTGTAAACAGCAACCGACTGATTATCAAAATCAAGTTGATGAAAATCTCTTCCATCCAAAAGTTGAATGCCACGCTTAATTTTCTTTTCAACGAAAGAATCCACGTATAGTTTGTTCATGAAGCCTATTATATCAAAAATTCAGAATTTTTCCTACTAAATTTTATATTTCTCACACATAACAAAAAAGTTTTTATGATATAATTGAAACTGAGATTTTATCTTTAGGAAAAAAAATAAAGGAAGTTCCTACAGTGAAGAAATTGAAACAAGTTATCTCACACGTGCTAAACACACGCTTGGGATTCATTTTGACGCTTTTGTTTATGTATTGGCTAAAAACCATGTGGGCTTACCATGTTGATTTTAGTCTTGATTTGGGAAATTTATATCAAGTTTTCCTTTCAATAATTAACCCCATTCCGATTGGTTTGCTTTTACTTGGATTAAGCCTTTATATTAAAAGGACACGTGTTTTTTATGCCGTTAGTTGGATTATTTACACTATTTTAAATATTCTACTTATCGCTAACGCCATTTATTTCCGTGAGTTTTCTGATTTTATTACTGTTAGTGCAATGCTTGCAAGTAGTAAGGTTTCTGCTGGTTTAGGGGATTCTGCCTTAAATCTACTGCGAGTTTGGGATATTGTCTATGTCCTTGATTATATTATCTTAATTATTTTATTTGCTACAAAAAAAATAAAAACAGATAAACGTCCTTTCAACAAACGTGCTAGTTTTGCATTTACAGCATTATCGGCTCTGCTTTTCTCTATCAACCTTTTTATGGCGGAAATTGATAGACCTGAGTTGCTAACTCGTGGTTTCTCAAATGTCTATGTCGTTAGAGCGCTTGGTTTACCATCTTTCACCGTCTATAGTGCTAACCAAACTTATCAAGCTGAAAAAGAACGTAGTGAAGCAACTGCTGACGATTTGACCGAGGTTAAAGAATACGTCTCAGAACATTATGCAGCACCAAACTCTAAGTATTATGGTATTGCTCAAGGGAAAAATGTTATCGTTATTCATTTGGAAAGTTTCCAACAATTCTTGATTGACTACAAACTGGAAGTTGATGGACAATCTTATGAAGTAACACCATTCCTTAATTCGCTATATCACTCAAACTCAACTATTTCTTTTTCAAACTTCTTTAACCAAGTTAAGGCTGGTAAGACTTCCGATGCCGAAACATTAATGGAAACATCGCTTTTCGGACTTAGCAGTGGATCATATATGGTTAACTATGGTGGAGATAATACAGCGTTTGCTGCTCCTTCTATTCTTGCTCAAACAGGCGGATATACTAGCGCTGTATTCCATGGTAATGTCGGTTCGTTCTGGAATCGTAACAATACTTATAAACAGTGGGGATATGACTACTTCTTTGATTCATCATATTTCCAAGAGCAAACTGATGAAAATTCATTCCAATATGGTTTGAATGATAAATACATGTTTGCTGATTCTATTAAGTATTTAGAACACCTTCAACAACCATTCTATACGAAATTTATCACAGTAAGTAACCACTATCCTTACACTAGCTTAGCCGGAGAATCTGATGAAGAAGGTTTCCCACTAGCTCAAACTGATGATGAGACCATTAATGGTTACTTCGCTACAGCTAATTACCTTGATTCTGCCATTGAGGCTTTCTTCAATTACTTAAAAGAATCTGGTTTATATGACAATTCTATTATCGTGCTTTATGGGGATCACTACGGTATTTCAAATTCAAGAAATACTAGCCTAGCTCCTCTACTTGGTAAAGATTCAGAAACTTGGACAGAGTACGATAATGCTATGCTCCAACGTGTTCCATTTATGATTCACATTCCAGGGTACACAGACGGCTTTATTAGTGACACCTATGGTGGTGAGGTTGATGCCTTACCTACACTTCTTCACTTGCTTGGTGTCGATACTAGCAACTATGTTCAACTTGGACAAGATTTGCTTTCTGAGGATAACGATCAAACTGTTGCTCTCAGAACAGCTGGATATTATATCACACCTACATACACAAGCTATAGTGGACATCTCTACTACACAGCGACTGGTGAAGAAATCACCAATCCAGATGAAAGCACTACTGCGGCAACAAAAGAAATCCGCAATGCCGTTGCTAAACAGCTTTCCGTTAGTGACGAAGTCCAGACGGGAGATTTACTCCGCTTTGACACAGATACTGGTTTAGAAACCGTTGATAGTTCGTCGATTTCCTACTCCAACTCCTTGAAGAGCCTGAAATCGATAGAGAAAAAACTAGGTGATGAATCGACAAGCTTATATAGCGAAAATGGTAACCAATCTACCGTTGACCTCTTTAAAGCTCCAAGCTATATGCAACTGCACAGTAGCTCATCAAGCTCAAGTGATGACGACTCTTAACCGTAATTAGTACAAGAAAAATCCCAATCACTATTACATTTAGTGATTGGGATTTTTCTTGTACTCCTATATTATCATTATCTCCAAAGTCGAAGTTACCTTCTAACTTCTCCTAACTCTCCTCTAGCAGACCCAAAATCGAACTCACAAGTAAATAATAAATCCTGTCTTGCAAACAATATCTTATCACCGTTTTTCGACGGTAATCCCGAACACGCTATTTCAAAATTCTTAACGTCTAAATCATAGCGCACTAGGTAACGATATAAATAGTTCACATGTTTTATTCTATTGAATAAAAAAAGCACTAAGCTGTAAGCTTAGCACTCTTAATTGATTGTAAGTAGAACTTACGTTTGTTTTAATTCTTATTTACCAAGTTTAGCTTTAGCTGCATCTGCAAGAGCTGTGAAAGCTGCTGCATCGTTAACTGCTAAATCAGCAAGCATTTTACGGTTAACTTCGATTTCAGCTAATTTCAAACCGTGCATCAATTGTGAATATGACAAACCATTCATACGAGCTGCCGCATTGATACGTGTGATCCAAAGTTTACGGAAATCACGTTTTTTCTGACGACGGTCACGGTATGCATAGTAGTAAGAGTTCATTACTTGTTCTTTTGCAGTACGGAACAAGATATGTTTTGCACCATAGTAACCTTTAGCAAGTTTCAATACACGTTTACGACGTTTGCGTGATACAACGCCACCTTTAACACGAGCCATTTATATTCTCCTCCAAATAATTCTTAATAATATTGAGTAAATGCTTTATTCTTATTTAAGACCTGAAAGCATTGCTTTAATACGTTTGAAATCTCCTGAGTGCACCATAGCGGCTTTGCGAAGATGACGACGTTGTTTTTTAGTTTTACCGTGGAAACGGTGTGAAGTAAACGCACGGAAGCGTTTTAATCCACCAGAACCTGTACGTTTGAAACGTTTAGCTGATGCGCGGTGAGTTTTTTGTTTTGGCATTTTAGAATTCTCCTCTTAAAATATTTAAAATTGACAATTATTTTTTGTCAGGAATTGGAGCAAGTTGCATGAACATTTGACGTCCATCCATCTTAGCTCGTTGCTCAATAATAGCAATATCTTGCGTTCTTTCTGCAAATTCCGCCAATACCTTTGCTCCAATTTCCTTGTGAGTAATCATACGACCTCTAAAGCGAATTGAGACTTTCACTTTGTTTCCTTTTTCAAGGAATTTACGGCCGTTACGAAGTTTAGTCTCAAAGTCACCTTTATCGATAACTGGGCTAAGACGAACTTCTTTAACAGTCACAACGCTTTGTTTTTTACGTTGTTCCTTACGTTTCTTTTGATACTCAAATTTGAACTTTCCATAGTCCATAATTTTTGCAACAGGTGGCGTAGCTTGTGGCTGAATTAAAACCAAGTCAACATTAGCATCATCAGCAATAGCTTGTGCTTCTGATAATGGTTTAATTCCTAGTTGTTCACCATCAAGACCAACGAGACGAACTTCGCGAACGCGGATTTCATCGTTAATGAATAGATCTTTCTTAGCTATGATTTTCACCTCTTTATTTTTTTAGAGAAAAACAAAAACGGACTTGACAAATCAAGCCCGTACATACATAGTATTCCCGAAAGAATCTTTGACATGTTGGGCCAGACAACCTTAGTCGCAAGGCGAGAAGTTCCCACTTCTGCTTTTCTCATTGTTTCTATTCTATCACATAGACTAATTCATGTCAATGATTTTTTCTGCTTTTTCTTGAATAAATTTGACAACACCGTCGATATCAACACCAGTTGTATCAAAAGTAATGGCATCATCAGCAGCTTTCAACGGTGAAACTTTACGATGACTATCTTTGTAATCACGTTCTGCAATTTCACGCTTCAATGTTTCAAAATCCGTTTCAATACCTTTTTCTTGGTTTTCTTTAAAACGACGTTCTGCTCGTTCTTCTACCGACGCAATCAAGAAAATTTTCAATTCTGCATCTGGTAAAACAACCGTTCCAATGTCACGACCATCCATGATGATAGCGCCATTTTTAGCAATGCGACGTTGTTGATCAACCAGTTCTTCGCGAACTTCTGGTATAGCTGCCACCCAAGAAACGTTGTTTGTCACATCATTTTGGCGAATAGCAAGTGTCACATCTTTGTCACCAACAAAAACAGTTTGACTACCATCTTCGGCACGTCCAAAAGAAATAGGGTGCTTAGACAAAGCTTCTAAAATTTCTTGGACGTTGTTTTCTGTTAATCCATTTTGCAAAGCTAGATAAGTTGCTGAACGATACATTGCTCCAGTATCAAGATAAGTATAGCCAAGATTTTTAGCAATAATCTTGGCTACAGTACTCTTTCCACTTGAAGCAGGACCATCAATCGCAATTCTAATTGATTTCATGATTTCCTTTTCTTCCTAATTAATGTAAACTTCATCTCCTGGGTTAGCATACCAATAACCCGATGTCATGTGGTCAGGGTTAAGCTCATAGAGTGTTTCAACTGAAATGCCTGCACGTGCTGCAATAGAAGCTGCACCTTCTCCTGATAGAACAGTAATAGTATCTCCACTACCAGTAGAGCTTGAAGAGTCGGTTGTATCCTCTGAACTTGCTTCTGTTGATGACGCATCAGTCGTTGTCTCTGATGATGACGCCTCTGACGATGAAGAAACAACACTAGATGATGATGCACCATAAAAATTCGACGTCTCTGATGCTTTATCACTACCACGATTTGAAGTGTAAAAAACAACAAACAAAATCGCAACGACAATGACAAAGAAAATACTAAGCAACGCTGTCAACAAAGGCGTACTAATAGCAGAGCCTTTTGTTTTACGGCTAATTTTAATTTCGTTGTCATCAACTACTTTTTCTTCCCACGGTTGTTTTGCCATAATGTCCCCTTGTTAAATAAATCAATTCATATTACAATAATACTATGAAAGTATCAATAATTCCCCAAAAATGTATTGCTTGTGGCCTATGCCAGACATATTCTAAACTTTTTGATTACCATGATGACGGTATCGTCAAATTCTCTGATTCTGAGGACTTAGAAAAAGTTGTTCCTAACTCAGATCAAGACGCCCTCACTGCTATCAGGTCCTGCCCAACAAAGGCTCTTACGATTTTGTAGGAGCTTTTTCGTTAGCCTTGTAAACTTCGAAGTAATCTAGCTTGATAAAATTGTCTATCAATTCTACTTCGCCAAAAAAGTCAGGATGAACTGCCAAAGCATCTAAAAAATATTTCTTAGGCCATTTTCTCATATAAAAAATACGATCTGGCTGATTTTTGATTTTTATGATAATCCCAGATTTGTTGACTTCAATCTTTTTAATCTGCGCAATCGCTACGCTTGATTTTCTAAAAGGATTCAAAGAAACAATCCGTAATCTTCCATTGTCTTCGATAACGAAATACCGATGAAAACCAAGACCAACCAGCACAATAAAGATAGCAAATAAGATAAAAAATTGACTTGGTATTTTTGTCCGCTCAAACAGTAATGATAAGCCGATAAACATTGGCGCTACGGCAATTGACCAATAGATAATTGACCAAGATAACTCAGGTTGCCAATGGTATCGCATCTTTCCAAAGATTTTAATCATAACAGTCCTCCATTAGTCGATTCTAACAAACAATACTTATGTAAAGCTTAAGGTTATTTTTGGACAATGCCGACAATAACATCCACAGCTTTTTCCATTGTTTGAAGACTGACAAATTCAAAGCGGCCATGCATATTTTCACCACCTGCAAATAGATTTGGTGTAGGAATTCCCATAAATGAGATTTTTGAACCATCTGTTCCGCCACGAATTGGCTCGATAACTGGCTTGATTTCCAAATCTTCCATGACTTCCTTAGCAAGTTCAACTGGTGTCATGTCTTTTTCAATGATTTTCTTCATATTGTAGTATTGGTCATGAAGATTGACAATGACACTTTCTTTACCTAATTCAGCATTCATCTTATCAGCAATTTCTTGAACCAATTTTTTACGATTTTCAAATGAGTCGTCTTCAAAATCACGGATAATATATGAGCTGTGCGCTTTTTCCACAGTACCTTCCGTACCATGTAAATGGAAGAATCCTTCATAGCCTTCTGTATTTTCAGGACGTTCATTTTCTGGTAGTTGATTATGGAAATCAATCGCTAGTTGCAAAGCGTTAATCATTTGATTTTTAGCTGTTCCTGGGTGAACGTTACGTCCCATGAAATCAACTTCCAAAGCAGCTGCACTAAATGTTTCGTATTGAATTTCGCCAAGTGGTCCACCATCGACCGTGTAAGCAAAGTCAACGTTGAAATCATCAACATCGAATTTATCAGCACCGACACCGATTTCTTCGTCAGGACCAAAACCAACACGAATCTCACCATGTTTGATTTCAGGATGAGCTACCAAGTATTCAACGGCTGTCATGATTTCAGCAATACCTGATTTATCATCAGAACCAAGAAGGGTTGTTCCGTCAGTTGTTACCAAGGTTTGACCAAGGTAGTTATTTAAATTAGGAAATTCTTCTGGATTGAGGGCATAACCAGATTGACCAAGTTCAATAGCGCCACCTGCATAATTTTCAATAACTTGTGGTTTGATACCTTCAGCGTTGAAATCAGCTGTATCCATGTGTGCGATAAAACCAATTTTACGTGTTTTTGTTGCATCGTTAGCTGGTAGAGTACCAACAAGATAGCCATTTGTCAAATAGTGCACATCTTGCAAACCAACTGCCTCCATCTCAGGCTTCAAAACGTTTAATGCAAAGTCAACTTGAGTCTGAGTTGAAGGTGTTGTAGTACTATCAGGATTACTACGCGTATTCACTTTCACGTAGCTTAAAAAACGATTTAATAAATTTTCGTAAGACATTATTCACCTCTATTTTTTTCATTACCATTATAGCATAAAAAAGCAGTCCAGTGGACTGTTTTTTCATGAGTCTTGAAATTAATGAACGAGTTCAGTCCAGTGGACTGTTTTTTAACGAGTCATAAAATTAATAAACGAGTTCGTTTTAAAATTTAAGACTTTTATTCTGATACATGATAATAAGCTTTGTTAGCGATATCTCCAGAACTAATATCGGCAGAAGAAATTATACGGTCTTTTGATACCTCAGAATTATCACTTTGTCCGTTCAAATAATCACTAGAAAAGCTAGTATTAGCAGGTACAATGTAAAGTGTCACATTTGTTTTTGACCCTGTTTGAACATCTAAGAGTAAGATTCCATTTTGATCAATATCCAGAAAATCAGCCGTTAACCCTTCTGTTGCCAATCCTGCATCATTAAACGTCAAAGTTTCCCCAGAAGCATTCTGCCACGTTCCAGCCATTGTTGAATAGTCTGCTTTCAAAATAGCACCTGTATTAATTGGGGCTAACGTAACTTCTGTTGATGATGAACTTTCCGTTGATGATGCTTCTTCTGATTCAGATGAAACAGTTAATGATGTACTTGTCTCACTTGAACTTGTCGATTTCTTAACACTACTACTTACGGTAGTTGACGAAGAACTCTGATTGGTACTATTTTGCGAATGCGTAGAACACGCCGCTAGCAATCCTAAAGACAAAAGTAAGGTTAGGTAACATCTCAATTTCTTTTTCATTGGTAACCTCCTTTACCATGTGAAGCGACCAGTATAATCAATGTTTTCATCTAAAGCATGTGATAATTTAGGTGATACACTTGTATATTGCCATGCCGCTGCTGATGAATAATAAGCAAGGGATTTAGCCGTTTCTTGATCTAAATAGGTGTATCCATAAACATAGTGAGCTACCCAGAAATTAGACATGCCAAATGTTGATGTGCTAACTTTTCCGCCCTTGATATCCAACCAACTTGCCATTGTATAGTAAACCAAGTCACCATAACCAAGGCGAGTCATTTCTTCTTTCCAAGCTTGCGTGTTAGCATTAATATCTCCATTTAGCATTTCTGAAGCTTCCATATCATTAACCATAACTGTTGAACTTGAAAGCCCTAATGATTTTGCAACCGAAACAAAGTATTGCGCTTCGGCTTTAGCTTCCGCAGCCGTTTCATAATGTGAATAATGATAAGCTGAAACTTTCAAACCAGCTGCTTGTGCGTTGCTAATTTGAGAACTTGCATATGGATTGGTATAACTTGTTCCTTCTGTCAATTTAACAACCACACCTGTAATTCCTTGACTCTTCAATGATAGGAATTCACTAACTGAAATAACGCCATTATGACTACTGATGTCAATGAAATAGGACGACTCTTGCTGAACAGGTTGGTCTGCATTAAAAGTATAGCTACCTAGATTATAACCTGATGTTGTCCCATCACTAAAATCAACATAGACATGCACCGTATAATCACCTTTGATGTAATCATGATACTTTTCATCTACTGTTAAGCTTGCTGTGCCATTAGTAATATCTGATGTTGTGTACCAGTAAAGGTTAGATTGATCACTTTCTGACCAAGCCGCTACACGAATGAATTTCAATTGCTTACTTGTGCTTGTCTCAGAGACTGTAACAGTCAATACTCCACTATCTTTAGCATAATTTGAAACAGTTATTGTTGGTGCTGTTGCACTTGTTTCTGTGACTGTAAAACCTTTGGTTACAGCTAAGCCGATAAAATGATTGCCGAGTTTGCTTTGCCCATAAACGTGAACATTGTAGTCACCTGAATCATAATGATGATCTTTCAATGAAATGGTACCAGTATAAGTTGATGAATCTTCTTTAGTTGCAGTTAACCAATCAATATCATCTTGTCCGTTTACCGTACTCCAAACTGGTAAAGATACTGATTTGATATAAATTGGCACATTTGTCACCGTGACTTTGTAGGTATTGTCATCAACTTTAGTAATAGTTGTTTGAACATTTGGCTTTTCAATAATAATATCTGTCGCATTCAAACCAACGGCTTTACCTGTTTCAAATGAATACGTGTGAATATGATAAGTTCCATATCCTGAATGATTTTCATATGATGCTAAAGCTGTTCCAGAAGAACTTGCATCGTACCAAACCAAATCATCTTGACCTTCGTCATCTGACCAAACCGCAAATTTAACCTTGCTATAATCCGTTACGGTATTAGAATCCAATGTTAAAGCAATACCATCACTTGTCAGGGTTGCCGTCACATCGTTTTTAGGCGTTGGTTTTGTAATTTGATAAGCTCCCAAAACTTGCCCCACACGTGTACCGTCAGCGTAGTCAGTATAAACGTGAACATTGTAAATATCTGATGTGTTAGAATGATTAGCAATATCAATCGTTACACGCGCAGAATTATTGGTAATCATTGGTGTGTACCAGATAAGGTCGTCCTGCCCTTTATCCTCTGACCAGACAGCGATAGCAACTGATGTGATTGTTTTTGTTGCAGAGCTACCAGTGACAACGACATCAAATGTTGTTTTATTCTCAGAATAATTAACAACTGAAACTGTGGCATTAGGACGAGTATCTACATTATCAAAACCAGACGTTACTGCCAAACCAATTAAGCCACCTGTGATACTGCTTTGTCCATAAATATGGGCGCTATAATGACCATTGTTACTATTATGATTGGCAACTGAAATCGTAGCTTGGTAAGTTCCTATCCCAGTTTGTGTAGCAGAATACCATTTTATATCATCTTGGCCATTTTTATCAGACCAAACAGGCACTAAAATACTAGTGATGCTATCAGGCACATTGTTAATTGTAATGGTGAAATTGCCATTGCTCGTTTGTGTAATATTTGTTGTGACTTCTGGCCGTGCCACCGTTACAGTCATAGCATTCAAACCAGTAGTTTGACCATTTTTGAAAGAATAGGTGTGAATATTGTAAATACCGTAATCTTTATGATTTGATAAATCGATATAAGCCGCACCAGAAGCATCTGCATCATACCAAACCAAATCATCTTGGTCATTATTGTCAGACCAAACCGCAAATTTTAGAGATTCTCCTGCTGTGATAATTCCATTATATTGAATGGAAAGCGTATTTCCAGAAACAGAAGCCTCTACTAATGATTTTTGAGTCTGGGTTGAAGTCACTTTCTTTGCTGTTGATTGCACCAATGACGTCGCAAGACTTGCTGTATTGACTTCAGAAACAGTATCAGTATTCACAGTCAAAGTTTCAGTCTCATTGTCATCTTCCGTAGCTTCTTCATCCACAGCACTAGTGATTGTAGTGCTTGTTTCTACCACTTCTGCTGTTTGAGAATCCTCACTGACTTCTTCTGCTTTTTTATTAGCACTAGGGTTATCTGACATATCAGACAACCCTGACTCATTAGCTACTACTGTCGCATCTGTTGTGTCTGTAGTTGCTGAATCTATTGAAGAATTATTTTCAGAAACCGTTGTTTCGTTACCGCTATCTTCTACAAGCGACTGTTCAAATAACGATTCCGTTGCTTGTTCTACTTCGGATACAGATGTATCTGCAAAATTGTTTTCTGTCGTTGATGAAACTTGCTCCGCTTGAATATTCTCAGCTGTTGTAGAAATCGTTGTATTTTCATCTGCCAAAACTAAACCTGAGCTTAGAAAAGCTCCGATAATCACTGGCGATAAAAGACAACTTCGCAGGACATTCTTTTTCAAATGCTTCCTCCTCTTTTTTACTTCCTTTTCACCATTGTAACATGAATCTTTATGGCATTCAAGCGCATATAAATGCAATATAACAAATAGCGACTTCAAAATCGCCGCCTTATGATTAATCTGGATAAATGTAGGTTACACTTCCACCCCAAAATGAATCAAGTGGATTAAACCAACCACGGAAATTCGCTATGTATTGATTTCCAGCGTAATTAGATTCTTTAACTTGAATACGTGTATTACTAGCTACATCTGTCACATAAGCTACGTGACCGTAACCGTCTCCATCATTGGGCCAAACTGCAATCGCCCCCACACGTGGCGTTGAACCAGTCCTAAATCCCTTAGCTCTGGCATTTGTAGCCCAGCCACCAGCATTTCCAAGCCAATTCGGAATCCATGGTGCTAATGATTTCACCGCCCAAGTACACTGACCAACAGGGTAAGTATTCGTTTCATTGATGTAAGTCGTGATACGAGGGGTTGGGGTAGCATTCTGATTTGGAACATTGTCTGCTCTAAAACCTGAAGTTCCTTTCAATCCTTCAAAGTTATTAGTAATCGCATTTTGACCATAGATATGGACACTATAGTCTCCTGATGCATAACCATGATTTGCTAAATTGATTTGCGCCTTATATGTCCCATTATCTACTTTAGTAGTAGTGTACCATTTTATATCATCTTGACCATTTGCGTTAGACCAAGCAGGTACAGCGATAGAAGTAATGTATTCTGGCACATTAGTTACTAATACATCGTAAGTTGTATCGTTAACTTTGTTAATCTGATACGAAACTTCTTGTTTATTAATGACAATGTCTTGACCATTAATTCCAATCATTTTCCCACCTTGAGATAAATAAGTATGAACAAAATATCTTCCATATCCGTTATGATTTTTCAAATCTGCTTGCGTAATTCCTTTACCACTATCTTCATACCATCTTAAATCATCTTGATCATTCTCCTCAGACCAAACTGCATATTTAATCTGACCATTTGATGGTGCATAAATATCTGTTGTCATTTGGATAGCACCATTTTTTACGGAAATTTGCGGTGCTTTCGGGTTAATCTTAGTATTCTCCAAAGCAACTCCTGAACAACTACCGTCCGTGTAATTTGTATAAATATGCGTGATGTAATTTCCTGCACGATTACCATGATTTGCTAAATTAAATTGAACTTTGACTTTCCCCCCTGATACATTTGAATTTGTGTACCACTTCAAATCATCTTGACCATTTTCTTCAGACCAAATAGCAACACTAATCCCTTTGATTGCTTTTCCGTTATCTGACTGCTGCGCTGTAACTTCAAATGTTTTACTTGCAGAATCAAAATTAGTTTTAGAAACAATGGCATTCCCTTGCTGATCAGCAAAAACGGGATGTGAAAGACAAGTCGCACCTAGTACAACTGTTGACAATAAAGCTGTTTTAAGTTTACTCAAAAAGCTGTTCTCCTTCTTTGTATAATGTGTTTACACTATATAATTCGGAAAAACAGCTATAAAATCGGTGAAAAATATAGAATTATTTATTTAATTTCGCATTCTCAATAGTATCACTTAAAGAAAATAAAACTAATCTTAGTTTTTGAACTATTCTCTTCCAAAGAACTGTTTTCTTCAGTTGTGGAAATTTAAATAGACCAAATGCAGCGACGGGAAATAGTAATACAATATAAGGGTAAGCGTATTGACTTTTAGTTTCCCAAACGATATGAAAAAGAAAGCCTCCTGAAAAATAAATATACGGATAAAAAATGAGGGAATTTACCACTTTTTGTGAACCAACTAAATAAAATAGAAATACTAAACTTCCAAAATAAATCAAAAACAGTATTGCAGTACTAAAAAGTGAAAAGAATTTATAGAAAAACTTTCCATTATATACACTTTTCCAAAGAAAAGTCCTCACTCCTTGGTTAAGAGCTGGAGCTGGACCTGACCAGATACTTTGAAATAAACCTTCTGTCCAAGTTGAAAGAACTTTTGTTGCAAAGAAATCCCATGCATACTTAGGGTGACCAGTTAAATAAGCCAAGCGTTCTTTAACCTTATATTGACTTAAAATTTTAATTTTTTCAAAGTCTCCTTTGTTTTCTACATACACATTATCTATTGATTCATCGTACCAGCCTGGTAAGCGAGGAGATTTTGGATTATCATCTAATCCCATTGCAATCCAAGCGATATGTGGTGTGCCAGAAATATCACTTCCGTTTGATAAATTTTTATAGTGACTATCGATACTGGTATTAGCTGCAGAAAGCATTGTAAATAAAACGATTATTCCTAAAAAAGAGGGGAAAGCTTTATGATTAATTGCATCCAGAATTAAAATAATGCTTATCGTAACAACCAAAATAATATAATTATTTCTAATAACCGTTGCGCAAGTGAGTGCGATGATTAAGCTAACCAAGAATCTTAATTGTCTTTTCTCAAAATAAGCGATTAAACAATATATTGCTATCATGGAAAAAAATAGCCCAGGTACTAATCCATACACAAAAAGTATTGAAAAAAACTGTGGTAAAAATATAAATGATATCACAATTGATATTTTTGAAATTTCTTCATTATCAAAGAGTTTTTTCGTTACTCTCCAGTTTAAATAGTTAATAGCAATAATCATAATATAATTCAAAAGAAAGAAAATCTTAGCATTTTTTGCACCTGTAAGTAATAAAATAATTCTTTCATAGGTCACTAAACCTAATTGATGGGGGAATCGATACAAATAAGAATTTATTTCCAAATAACTAAAATCACCATTATTTAAACCACGAGCAGCATCATATACCGCTACAGCGTCATTTCTTAAAATTCCCGATACCGAAAGAAATAAATAAATAGCAAAAATAGTGTATGCAAGTACTCCTAGAAAAAAGATCCTTTTTGCACTACTCTTTCTTAGATTGGCTATTACAAAATAAAATATCCCAAGAGCAAGAAAAAGAATTAGAAGAAACAAACGATTTTGCTTTATTTCAGCCAATTCTGAATATCTTGGGATAAAAGTTCGATAAAATAAACTAATTAAAGTAATCATCGTAAATAAAAGCAGTGACCAAGCATGAAGTAAATTGATGATTACATCATGGCATTTCTTTAACATAAATTTCCTAAAACCCCTTTATAAATAATTGCTATCTCTTAAAATAGTCAAGATAGTTTACCCTTTTTCTTTTACAATGTAAGCTGGGCGTTTTTTGGTTTCAAGGAAAATTTTGGAAATGTATTTTCCAATGATTCCGAGAGCAAGCAGTTGAATACCACCAATGAACAAGATGATACAAACTAGACTAGCCCAACCAGTGACGCTACCACCGATAGTCAATTTTCGAACAATAATAAATAAAATTCCTAAAATTGATGCTAAAAATGATACTGCACCAGCCCACAAAGAAAGATTCAATGGCGCTTCAGAAAAGTTGATGAACCCTTCCATTGAGTATTTTAATAAACTCCAAAAGTTCCATGACGTTTCACCAGCGACACGCTCACGATTTTCATAAGCAATGTAAGTCACATTGTAACCAACCCATGAGAAAATTCCCTTTGAAAAACGATTGACTTCACCAAGTTCTAAAATGCTATCAACAACTTGTCTAGTCATCAGACGGAAATCACGCGCACCGTCTACCATCTCAGTATCTGAAACAGCATTTATTATTTTATAAAACATCTTAGAAAAGAAAGAACGAATGACTGGTTCACCTTTACGGTCGGCGCGACGTGTTCCAACAACATCATAGCCTTCTAAAATCTTCTGATACATATTAATCAAAAGCTCAGGTGGATCTTGTAAGTCCGCATCCATAACAGTAATTAAATCACCATCAGCTGCCTCAAGCCCTGCTAAAAGCCCTGCTTCTTTCCCAAAGTTACGTGAGAAAGATAGATAATGAACGTTAGGAAAACGACTTGCAACATCACGCAATACGTTCAATGTCTCATCTTTTGAACCGTCATTAACAAAAATATAATCAAATACCAAATGATTTTTTAACTTTTGCTCGACTTTTTGAGTTTCTTCCAAAAATGGGTAAATTGTTTCTTGCTCATTGTAACAAGGAACAACGATAGATAGTTTTTTCATAATAACCTCTCTAAGATATGCAAACTGTGAATTTATGAATAACTTACAACAGAATATATAGCAATAGTCCAACGGTAAATAAAATTACACTATAACAAGTAGCTAACTATTTTCAATACTATTTAGTATAGACATAAATTTCCCCGTTCAATTGGTAAATATCCCATAATTTATTTGACTCGAGCAACTCCAAAGTGTTCATATCAATTGTATTAAAATCAAAACCAACTAGATTGACATTTAAATTTGTCAAAGTATTAAACCATAGTAGATTTGGCCAATAAAGACTAGCATTACTTGGAATTAAATCATCCAGTATAGGATATGTTTTTAGAGTATTAAGATAAGCTGGAGAATCCTTAAACATTGAACTAATATATACTGTTTGATTATCAGCTGTAACATAATCATTTAAATCTTCGGCTAACATAACTGCACTATCTTCAAATGCTTCTTTCTGATTATCTAAGGCACTGGCATATATAAATGCAAACGATACAGAGTAATACACTAATAAAACTACTACTAAACCTTTAACATAATCAATCACCTTATTGCTAGAATAACTTCCTAACAGAATCATGATAATAGCAATAAAATATGCAAAACCATATTCATATCTGGGGCGATCGTCTGCAAGTGGAGTTGAAAAGAACATATAAACTCCAAAACTCAAAATAGAACCAAGAGCAAGATATATAATTCCAAAAATACTTGATATTAATTTATTAATCTTGCTACTATACGTCATATAAACAAAAAACATTATAAATAATACAATAGCAAGATATAACCAAGCATTGGTACTTTGGCTTTTTAAAGTTATAAAATACACTCTAAGATTATTAAAAACTGCAGCTGGCATAGCCTTCAAAGGTGCTATACTAGTTGTATCACCACGTAATGCTAATTCGGGGTTCAATTTCGTTTCTAAGAGGTATACTCCCATTGAAATCACATAGGCTAAAGCACTTATTAAAAGTTTTTTTAAGAGTTCGGATATCTCAACGCCCTTCAAAAAATCACGATAAAGTAATGTTAATAACATTATAATATAAATTCCTGAAGAGCCTTGATAAGAATTACACATCAAAAAAATTCCAATAATTGATAAAAGAAAATAGTTTCTTTTTTTTGAATAAAAGAAAAGAAATGGAATAACTGATACCAATACAGAAAGACAAATATAAGGTGCGTCAAATCTAAAACTAATTGGTTCCAAAAACCATGGATTTATACCTATAAAAACTGAACCCATTGCTGAAACCCACGAAATTTGCTCGCCATCAAACATAACATATAAAACGACTACGCTTGTAAGTGTTAAAATAATTGCACTTACCACAAAAGTGGTCAAACCTGTATCTGTTAAATGATGACTTCCTTGAACGATATACGAAGCAAATTCACTTAAATAGCGTGAGTAATGAGCTGCAAAGTTTCCAACTCCTTCAATACGTCGAGCAATATCATCTATATAAGGATAATTAACTACACCTATTGAACAAGCAGAAACGCAATACAATACAAAAATTATAAATATTTTTTGCTTATTCAAATTAACAAAATCATTAACTTTATTTTTCATAAAAACTCCAGTAGTTTAATTATTCAGTCTCAAAAAATTTCTCATCCACTTTTGTTATATAACTATTTCCTAATGTAAGGTCATACTGCAACATCTGTAAATCCATTGATAAAGCTTCTAAATCGTCAGAAGATTGATTTTCAGCTTCTAGAATATCAGTTAATAAAGCATAGTAAGGAGAAACTTTTGAATCTGTTTGTTTTAGTACAAGTGCTGGGAAATCACTTGAATTAACAGATGGATAAGATAGTTTTTCTGTTTCATAGTTACTCCAAATAAAATAATCAGTTTCATATTGATTTAAAGGATTACTTGAGAATATGCTTGCAGGATACAATCCTGGCAAATGATCACCATAAAAAACAACCGTTATTTTTTTGTCATAACCAGATAACTCGTTAAGAAAGTCGGCAGTTGCTGAATCAGTAATGTTTAAAAGTCTAGCATAGCTAGTTAAACTTTCATTCTCCTCATCTGATAATCCTTCTCCATAAGCAGTAATCTCTGCTGGCTCCTCTGCTTCCCAAGGAATATGGTTTTGCATGGTGATAACTGAGAAAAATTGGCTTGTATCTGATGATAAGTTACTTGTGACAGCATAGTAAGTTGAGCTATCTCTAGCCCCTGAACTGAGATACTCTAATTGTGTCGGCTTATCGTCAGTACCATCCAAAGCTATAAAAGTGTCAAATCCTAAATCTTTATAAACAATATTTCGAGAATAATTTGCGCCATTATGAAGATGTACTGCAATTTTTTCGTCATCAGTATAACTATCACTTATAGAAGGAATATACGACATTTTAGGAAGCACCTCAGTATTCATAACAGAAACGCTAGGCGATAAATTAGAATAGGATAAACCTGTCAAAGCCTGAATTTCCATGTTAGCTGTACCACCACCATAAAAATCTGATATCATCAAACCACTTGTATATTCATCTTTTATTTGGGTAATATTTGGAATAACATTTTCAGATAAAGTAACACCTGGAACACGACTCGGGTCTGAAAAACTTTCACTTAAAATAAAGATGACTGTTTGGTCTTCAATTTTATTAGCTCTAGAAGCATTAATTATTAAAGCTTCATTGCGATACTTTTCCGCAAGCTCTTTAATTTTCTCTTCGCTATACCCATCAGGAGTTTCCATTACCGATTTGGTTAATTGCTTTGTCCAAACATATGTCAACGATTTATAGCTAGCATTAGTCGAAAATCCCATCCAATTAATATCAACCCAATTATTAACCTTGGAAACAACGGGGATATTATCAATAATTTTAGAATCTGTTTCATTTCTAAAGACAATAAAATTGAAAACTCCAAGACCAATTAACACTCCTAAGAAGGAGAATCGTAATCTTTTAATGTTAAAAATTTTTCCAGGTAAAATACGTTTCCTTAACAGAATATAGACACCAAGTGTTGCAATGACACCAAGCACAATATAAATAATAACACTTTTATCGACAAAACTAGTTAACAACGAAATCTCTTTTAACCAAACAAAGTCTGTAATAAGAAGAGGCTCACTTCGCAGACCTTCCTTAATATTATTAACAACAGATATAATCACTCCAGTTACAATAATAAGGAAAGTTGCAGATAAAAAGCGATTAAATACAAGATAGATAATTAAAAAGAGATATGTTAAAGCAATAATTTGATAAGCTGTTGCTCCTGGAAAAATAAATTTATCTAGTAATGTTTCATCACTTCTAACTCCTAGCTGTAACGTATAATTAAAAATAGTTGCTAATGCAAAGCTTACAGTTATCATCAATGATGGAGTAGGAGAATTTGTAACAATTGCTTGATAAGCATTAATCACAAAATAAGACACTACTCCCATAACCATTAAAGTTAAAGCAAGATTGCTAGACAAGTGAATTATAAAGTGAACATAATCATTATCAGAAAGATAAGAGTATACTAATTCTTTGAAAATCTTTAGCATCTGTCTATCATTAACGACAAAAGATGCTAAAAATCCAAAAAGAATTGTGTTTTTAGAATCATAATCCTGAAGATAATCTTCAATAAATGCAAGATACCTATTTTTTTGAATTAAAAAATATAGTACTCCTGAAATACCTATAATAATCAAAAGTGTAACAAGAAAATTCGGTTGGAAAAAATGATTTTTAATCAAATCCCATACTTTAAACTTTTCATTATTTAAATTTCTTGTTACTAAAATAAAATAGGAAACAATCTGATAAATAAAATATCCAGAAACTAACTTTATAAAGAATGTTTTACTCAGATCCTTAACAAGGTAAAAACTTATCCCCACAATAGATAAAATATAGGCAATCAGGCTAAAATGTAAGCTGGATTGAAACCCTAAAGACAAATCACTTATTGCCCCTTTAAGTACATAAGAATTTACTAAATAAAAATTGATGTAAAATAGAAAAATAATTAATAAAACTATCCTTAGAAGATTAACCCAATCAAAACTTTTCAAAAACTTTTTCATCATGATTTAAATTTCAGTACCATCCTCTTGACAATATATTTAATAGCACTACCTGGACCACGGTAAATATACTTAAGCGCTCCTTTAATACCACCAATGTTGTCAAAGTTCACGTAGGTGTTAGGCATTGTATTCGGACGAATATTAAACACCACATTATCCACAAATGGTGTTATATAGATATCGTTTTTAGCAATGGCATAATCATAATTATTTGCCCATGCAAGATAAACTAGGATACGTTCAATTGAATGCAAAATTGTATGTTGTGGAATTGGTTCTGATGGTATTTCATCGTCCGTCAACTCTAAATCAAATAGTGGTTTAAGTGTATCATGTTTGAACCAAATAAAAGTTCCATAGCTCATGATAAACGTACTCAAGTTATTAAAATCAATTTGTCGCCCGAGATTCATACGTTCCCAAAGTTCATTCATGCCATCAGCAAATCGATTTTCGTTCCAAGGATCAACTATTTTAGTATATCTAAAGAAGGATGGGATATCAGCAATAACAAGTCCAAGATTATCGTTATTTTCTAGATTAGCTAAGACATTATCAGCAGATTGAATTAACATCTGATAAAGTTCATTTCTCCATGAATCCCCTACCCAATAAGGATATTCTGGAGATTTTTTAGTATGAAAATGCCCAATATAATCATATGAAGATAATTCTTCTTTCAATTTTAACATTGGAATAATATCACGACCCCGATTTCCTGTTAGAAAGACTTGAGCTGTTTTACCATTTTTCTCAAGGATAGACTCAATCTCTGCTTTTTTAGCTTCTGTATCAGTTGTCAAAAACAAGTCATAGTCAAAATGGAAATTCTCAAATTGATTTAAAAATTCCTCTAACAAATCAACGTAAAAAGTATGAAGATGAACTGCTACTTTTTTAGTATTTGAATATTCTTTTTCAACTACCTTAAGTACTTTACGATCTAACAAATAAGGTGGGGTAGGAAGACTTATATCCGACATATGATCTAAAATTAATTTCGTTGGATAATTAGAGACTTTTTCAATTTCTTTCAACAAATAAGGCGCTAAATGTTGTATCAAATCAAAAGTTTTTATTTTTATAAACGGAACATGATTATCTAAAAGTACATGTGGATAATGAATTGTAAAATTAGAATGGAAAAAATTATCTGCAATTGGTACTGTATTCAATACAGAAGCATAACGAAAACCAGCATCAACAAAACGCTTAGTATATTTCGTTTCATAATTATCAATAACTTTTTGAACATCTGTATATGCTTCAACAGACTTCCAAAACTCTTGAAAAACTTCAGAAATTACAATACTTTTCTTAAAAGACATAAAATATGATTGTAAATGTTCATCAATATAAATATGACCCGCATCAATCGCTCTATGATTTGTCATTCCCCAAAAGTCAACTTTTTCATCTGATTCATACTTATCATATACAGGAGCCATATCCCAAAGTGGTCCAAAGCAAGTATCATTCATTGCAGTTACTGAATCATAAGCTTTTAAGTTTTCAAAACCTTCAAAAGCCATACCATCATGCCATGCTGCAAAATCGTATCCAATATTTTCACGTTGTATAAAAGCATCAATTAATTGACTTTGACGTAATTTACCAACTTCACCCTCATCAAGTTGACTATTTGAAATAAAGATTACTTTTGAAAAGAGAGGGTGCATATGTTCTAGTTGATAATAGACATGCTCACTAATTTTATTATATTTATTGAAATGAACATATAAGAGTAAGCGTTTCATTTTTTTCTCCTAAAGAAATTAATAATTTTAGTTGGTATTTTCCACCATATTGAGTTTGTTATAGAACGATAGTTAGATAGTAAAGTGTTATACTCCTTACTTAAGTCATCAAATTCCTGTGTTTTTTGATTAAGTTCACTTTCAAGTTGTCTTTGTTTCTGCTCATACGATAGAATAGTTTGTAAGCGATTATATTTTTGCTTCGCAAGCAATTTTCCAATATAATCTTTAGCAACAATGTCATTGATATTATAGCGTTTATAGCTCAACACTAGCTTATCACCTTCTGAAAGAGTAAATTGATAATCAAGGAAAGGATAGAAAGCCTCAAAAACTACACTATTTTCATCGATTAAACCATTTGACATTATTGGAAGAATCTCAGTCTGATATTCCTTCGATTTTAAAACAAAAAATTCATAGAAACTTGGAATATTAGAAGGTCTTATTCTGATATAATTCTTACCTTTTACTACAGGAATTTCAATTTCATCTTGAAATTGTATTTGATTCTGATAATCTGGAATATCCGAAAATGCTTCATTCTCAGAAAAATAAATCGATATTTTTTCTTCTTTAATAGAGTGTTCAATATCTAAACTCGTTAAGCGCTCAAAATGATAATCTAATGCTTCTTTTACATAATTAGGGAATCGAGTCAGATATTTCCCAATTATATATCCATACGTTTTGTAATATGACTTTAGATTTTGATGGTTACTTCTTGAATCAAATGACATACGATAATTTAATCCAGTTTCATAACAAGGAACTACTTTTAATTCCTTGCTTGTCACCAGATTTAAATAGAAGTCGTAGTCCTCTAATTTTTCACGATTCAACTGCTCATCAAATTTAATATTTCCAATCGCTGATGTTCTTATTAAACTTGAAGCATGTATGAAATTACCAATAAACATTTCTTGTAAATCATACTCTTTAATAGGTAAAACAACCTCTCCAGAATTCAATTCATAGAGTGCAGAATAAACTATATCCGCATTTTCTTTTTCTGCAGTTTCAACTAATAAACGAATATAATCCTTTTTTAAAGTATCATCACTATCAACAAAAACAAGGTAATCTCCTGAAACATACTCTAAAGCAATATTTCTGGTAAGAACGACTCCTTTATTCTCATGGTAAAAATACTGAGTATTTTCAAAAGGACTCAAACTTAGCGTATCTTTAATAACAGTATCAGAATCGTCTAATGACCCATCATTAAAAACCAATAGCTCAATATTTTTATATGTCTGTTGAAATATACTCTCAAGACAATCTTTTACATAAGATTCGTGGTTGTAACAAGTTACAACAATACTAACTAAAGCATCCATCATTTAAATTTCCAAGTGCCATTTCTTTGAATTAAACCTGTAGCCGAATCCCTACCTGATTTATCATCTAGTGCTAAATCATTACGACTAACAAGAATAACATTTGTATTACTTGAGTTAGCAAAAGCTAACATTTTACCATTTTTATCTCTTATAGAAACCTCAAGTTTTAATTTTAGATTGTTTACATTATTTAATAAACAAGAATACGTAGCATGTTTATAACCTTTTCCACTTGAAAGGTATTCCATAGAATTATCGTTATAAATCCAAATATTACGGTCAATATCTGTAAGTGAAAATGCTACATATGTCTCTAAGTCTTCGAGAACATTATAACTGATACTGAACTCAATTGGCTTATCTGGTGTAGTTTGACCAGAAGAAAGTAGATTAACTTCTAGGTTATCAACAACTAATTTTTCAACAGTTTTTCCATCGTCATTTTTTTCAGTATTAGCATTATCATAGCTATATTGGTTAGCTACCTCGTCTGGCTCACCTTGTGCTTTGATATAACCATCCTCAATCAAAATAGCTTTATTACAATATTTCTTAACAGCACCCATGTCATGGGTAACTAAAATAGTAGTTTTTCCGCTCGTTTTTCTCTCTAGGAAATAATCATTACATTTACGTTGGAAAGCTTCATCACCAACTGCAAGGACTTCATCAAGGATAAGTACGTCACCTTGAGCCTTAATAGCTACTGAAAAGGCTAGACGAACTTGCATCCCACTTGAATAGTTCTTAAGTTTTTGATTCATGAAATCTTCAAGTTCCGCAAACTCAACAATATCATCATACATAGCATCTACTTCTTCAGTTGTAAATCCAAGCATGGCACCGTTCATATAAACATTTTCACGTCCTGTTAGTTCTGGATTAAATCCAACACCAAGTTCAATGAAAGATACCATTTTACCATTTACAGTAACTTTCCCTTGTTCAGGAACGTAAATTTGAGAAATAATTTTCAAAAGAGTTGATTTCCCTGAACCATTTCGTCCAACAATCCCAAAGAAATCTCCTTCTTCTACTTCAAAGTCAATATCCTTTAAGACATGTTGTTCTCGATATCCTTTTATACCTTTAAAATAATTAACTAGATTTGTACGTAAGCTTTGAGTTGCTTCTGTCGGCAATTTAAAATATTTACTAACATGATCAACTTTTACTGCTATTTTTTTATCTGACATTATAAAATCTCCGCGAATTTTTTAGCATTTTTATGGAAAATATAATAACCAATTCCAAATACAAAGAGTGGAAGGACATAAGGAATAATAGCGATAAATTTATGGCCAATCAAATCCCAGCCACGCATACTTCCTGAAAATATGATAAAGTGACGCATATCTTGAATAATTTGTGCTAATGGATTTAGCATCATCAATTTTGCAACTGTGACTTGACCACGTTGCAAAATAAATGTAAGTGAATAAATAATCGGTGTCGCATACATACCAGCTTGCATCACTACTTCCCAGATAGGACCAATATCTCTATATTTCACAAATAGAGTAGCAAGTACAAAGGCGATACCCGCTGAAAATAGGAATAACTCTATAAAGAGAGGGAAGATAGTTAACCAACCGAAAGAGACTGTCACCCCATTGACTAATGCAAAAACAAATACAACAATCAGGTTAATACCATAATTAATCGCTGCTCCTACTACTGATGAAATAACAATAATCTCTTTGGAAAAGTTTAATTTACGTAATAAATCACCTCGAGATACAATAGACATCATCCCCATATTGGTTGCTTCAGAAAAGAAGTTCCATGTCACCATACCAATTAACAAACTAATTGCATAGTGTGGTGTTCCATCATCGAATCGCAAGAACTGAACGAATACCAAGTACATGATTGTGAAGAGCATCAATGGTTTTAAGATTGACCATAAGTGCCCAATTAAACTTCCTTGGTAACGAAGTTTAAAATCTGTTTTTACCATCTCTTTTAATAAGATTTTATTTTCTTTACTAAAGAATTTCATTTATTTCTCCTATAACCAAATTTGGTAATAATTAGTGTTTTAAAGACAAGCGTATGGAAGTTTCTGTTCTTACGTAAGCCATATTTGTTTAAAGTGTGAATACGATGAGACAATGATTTATCCATAATAGTTGTAAAGTTTTCAACTATTTCTCTGTTTTCTGGTGATAAATTTAAGTCTAGCAGAAAACGCGCTTGTGTTTGACTGGCATCAATTAACCACCAATATTTTTCAACGAGTTTATGTGGTTTTAACCAGTTTTTCATCCGTTTGGACCATGTTCTTGCTCCAAGAACATTAGCGTCATGCTGACGATACAATTCTGTTGGGTAATCGAGGTAAACCAAATGTCCCAAGGCACTAGCAATCAATGCTAAATACCAGTCATGCATTAAGAGATTATCCGTTGTTGTCCAAAGCTCGGCAAGAGCATGATTGATCATCGCTGTTCCACCAGTTACCGTATTTTCGGTTAATTCTTGAACTAGTGTAGTATTGGCATGGTCAGACTGTGTTTTAATCATGCTTTCATGCAAAACGTTTAGCTCTCTATCAACAATTTTTAAATCCGTATAAACGAGTAACGGTTTGTCATTGCTATATTTTTCAGCTTCAGCTAAAGTCACTGCTAATTTATCTTCCAACCAAATATCATCTTGGTCAGAAAAGAAATAATAGTCAGCTTTGCTATGTTTTAAAAGCGTATAAAAGTTTTTAATGACACCAAAATTTTCACGATTATCAGCATTGATAAAGACAATACGTGAATCCTTTTGAGCATATTGCTGAATAATTTCTGGTGTGCGGTCGCTAGAGCCGTCGTCTCGGATATATAATGTCCAGTCTTTGACTATTTGTTTTTGAATACTTTTAATCTGCTCAGCCAAAAATTGTTCACCATTGTAGGTGGACATGAGAATATTAATTTTCATTTAAAAACAGTTCCTCATACTCTCCTACTATTTTTTCCCATGTGTAATTTTGTTTAACAATCGCACGGGCACGGTTTCCATATTCTGTAAAATCATAATGACCATCTGCATCATTTATCAAACATGATAAATTACCAGAGGTTTTATTCCAATAAAAAGCACTTGCATCAGCTACTGATTTATTGAAATCAACATCAAGGACAAGATTAAGTTTAGTATGTCCTAGAGCTTCAAGCAGACCTGGATTTGTTCCTCCAACTTCATGTCCATGAATGTAGGAAAATGCATTTTCTCGGATATAATTTAACAAATCACGGTCATAAACTGTTCCAACAAACTTCACACGTTTATCTCTTTCAAAATTTGTCAACCGTTTCAATTTGTCAAAATAAGGGTTGTTCTTATGGTTACAAATGATAATCAAATCACGCTTAGTATTTGATTTCATAAATTCTCGGATTGCTGTTTCGTAGTTATTTTCTGGAACAAATCGTCCGACAATCAAGTAATAGCCATTTTCCTTTGTTTGCCAGTTTTCAAAGCATTTTCTAACCTTATAATCATCAGCAGTCAAACTTGACTTTGTCAAGTCGGTTCCATAAGCAATAAATCGTGTCTTAGCTTCTGGATAAGACTCCTGAATATAAGTTTCAATACCGACATTATCTGAAATCACCAAATCAGCCGTTTTAGCCATTGATTTTTCAGCATATTTTAAATAAGCTTGAACAGGTTTTGACCATTTAGATCGTTTCCATTCCAAACCATCGGGATTGACAAAAACTTTACCACCGACAGCGTGAATTTTCTTAGCAAAGGGCACGATAAAAGCACCAATCGTATTTCCCAAAATATAAAAAATAGGGTGTTCAATACGCTCTTTTTTTACCATTTGAAGTCCATACTTAATAGCCATCATATCATAAGCGATGACCCGAGCAGGACCAATCTTAGGTGCCTTGATGGTAAAGCAATCCGCGCCTTCATAGCTAAAGTGCGTTTGATGCTTATCGTCACTCAAACAAGCCACATGATAAACAATGTCTGCGCTCTGCTTATTTTTTACCAACTCCTCAACAAAAGTCTCGAAACCACCGTATTTTGCTGGTAATCCACGACTTCCGATGATGAATACATGTTGCATGGCACACTTCTCCATTCTAAAATACAATCGCTTTTATTATACCATAATTTACATAAGCTGGCGAAAGAAAAAAGGAAAGTCAAAGCAACAGAATGTGATTAATTGTACAATTTTTAATACTGCAAAAGCAGCTAGGGCGTCACAATCAAAAATGAGGTTAGAAAATCTCCTAACCCCATAATCATGTTTTGGAACTGCGATGAACAATTATTATTTTTTAACGTCTTGTTTGTAAAATTCCTGCAAAGCTTCTTGCCATGTTGGGATAACAAAACCAGTTGCTTTAGCTTTAGCAAGGCTCATTGTTGAGTTAAGTGGGCGTTTTGCTTTAGCTGGGAACTGACTTGAATCAACTGGTTTCACCACAACGTCAGTATCTTTCAAGATTTCCACTGCGAAATCATACCAAGTTGTATCTTCGGCAGCATCATTTGACAAATGATAATAACCAAACTCTTTTTGATTTTCTGTCAAATAAGTCATAAATTCAGCTAAAGTACGAGTCCATGTTGGACGACCATGTTGGTCATTGACAACAGTTAATGTATCATGTGTTTTGGCAAGGTTTTGCATTGTGAAAACAAAGTTCTTACCATAATTACCAAATACCCAAGCTGTACGGATGATGTAGAATCTATCAGTGTATTTTTCAACAGCTTCTTCACCAAGACGTTTTGTACGTCCGTATTCTGTTTGAGGGTCTGGTGTATCATCAACTTCCCATTCTTGACCAACTGGTTTCTTTCCGTCAAAAACGTAGTCAGTTGAAATGTAAACAAGAGTTGCACCATATTTAGCAGCTGCTTTGGCAACAATTTCTGTACCTGTTACGTTGATAGCATAGTCAAGTTCTTTACCTTCATCTTCGGCAGCATCAACGGCTGTATAAGCCGCGCAATGGTAAACAAGTGTGGGTTTTACTTGCGCAAATACTTCATCAACTTTTTCAGCGTTTGTGATGTCCATTTCCGCAACATCAACCGCCACGTACTCTTCACCACGTTCATCTAATAAATAGCGTAATTCTGTTCCTAATTGCCCATTGGCACCTGTAACTAAAATCATGTTAGAACTCCTTTAAATTCATTCCCTAATATTTTACACTATTTTTTCAGAAAAAGCACTAGAAAAAGAGGATAGCTTCACTCCTCCTTAATTATATTTTTCTTTTTCAGAATCATGTTTTCCACACGAAATAGCTGTTTGCTCTTTCATTTTAAGAACATTATTAAAGTTTGTATTACTAGGCATATTTTCGATATGATACCAATAAACATCCGAATTTCCACTAATTCATATTCAATAAAAAATTATATTTATTTATAAAAAAGACCAACAATCTAACGATTGCCGGTCTTTTACTGTTTGTTAATAGTTATCTAATCCCTAAAGCAATGCGAGCGTAGCGGCTCATCTTATCTACCGTCCAAGCTGGGTACCAAACCAACTTCACTTCGGTATTTGTTACCTCTGGAATTTCACGCATCACATCATGAATTTGATCTGTAAGAAGGTCAGCGAGTGGACACCCCATTGTCGTCAATGTCATATCAATTTCAGTATGACCATTTTGCTCAAAACGTATTTCATAAACAAGACCTAGATTGACAATATCAATGCCCAATTCTGGGTCAATAACCATTTCCAAAGCTTCAAGAATACGGTCTTTAATTTTTGCTACTTCTTCTTCAGTATATTTTTGTCCTGACACAAGCGAACCTCACAATTAATAATTAATCTTCGATAAAATCACGGAGTTGTTTACTACGGCTTGGGTGGCGTAGTTTACGAAGAGCTTTGGCTTCAATTTGACGAATACGTTCACGCGTCACATTGAAAACTTTACCAACATCTTCTAATGTACGCATTTTACCATCATCAAGACCAAAACGCAAACGTAAAACATTCTCTTCACGGTCTGTCAACGTATCCAAAACTTCGTCCAATTGTTCACGAAGCACGACACGAGTTGTGTAATCTACTGGATTTTCAATAACTTCATCTTCAATGAAATCACCAAGATGACTGTCATCTTCTTCACCAATTGGTGTTTCCAATGAAACAGGTTCTTGAGCAATTTTCAAAATTTCACGAACTTTGTCAGGTGTCATATCCATACGCTCCGCAATTTGTTCAGGTGTTGGGTCTTGACCAAGTTCTTGAAGGAGATTACGTTGTTCACGAACAAGTTTATTAATAGTTTCAACCATGTGAACAGGAATACGAATCGTACGAGCTTGGTCAGCAATAGCACGTGTGATAGCCTGACGAATCCACCATGTTGCATAGGTCGAGAATTTGAATCCTTTTGAGTAGTCAAATTTATCAACAGCTTTCATCAATCCCATGTTTCCTTCTTGAATAAGGTCAAGAAATTGCATACCCCGCCCAACGTAACGTTTTGCAATTGAAACAACCAAACGCAAGTTAGCTTCAGCCAAACGTTGTTTTGCTTGAAGGTCACCAGTAGCAACGGCAACAGCCAATTCTTTTTCTTCCTCGCTAGTGAGCAATGGCACAACACCAATTTCTTTGAGGTACATACGAACTGGATCATTAACCTTGGCGGAATTACTACCAAGCAATTCTTCGTCTGTCAATTCTTCTGGTTTTGGTTCTTCAACGATGTATTTTGTTGATGGATTTCCTTCTTTGTCCGTAATTGAAATACCACCATCTGTCAAACGTTCCAAAAGGTCATCTATTTGATCGGCATCTAATGAAAATGGAATAACTAATTTTTCAGTTACTTCATCATCGACGGCAGTGCCGTTCTTTTTGTGATTACGAATAAATTCTGCAACTTGAACATTAAAGGTTGTAATTTCTTTTTCTTTTGCCATATTTTCCTCTATTCCATATTTCTTTTTTGGGCAATGAGATTTTCCAAAGCCGCTAAAGCTGCATCGACATCTCCAAGATTGCTAGACTCACGAATGAGTTTACTTTGCTTTTGCAAATCTCTTTCTTGAAGAAGCTGATCACGCTTGTCAATAATTTCCTCTATTTCATTATTCGCAATTTCGTCTGGTAAATTTTCCTCCAACACGCGATAATACATCTGGCACGTTTGGTCATCAAGTTGCGCCAAATCATAGGAATTCACCTCACCTTGCTGCACTAATAAATCATACAAAGCTTGCAACTCTTGGGTATCAAAGATAAATTCGCCACGATTTCTAAATTCATTGAGGAGATAATCGTGTGTCAAAAGTCGGTGCATTAACTGACTTTCTGCTTTGATAATTGCAGATATATTCTTAGACATAGGTAATTCTACAACAGTCGCTCGTTGCTTAACTACTTCTGCTTGCATATTTGAGCGATTTTGCAGACGTTCACTATTTACCGATTGCTCGACTTGATAGTAATCAAAGTCAGGCAATAAATCAGCGACCATATTAATATACGAATTTTGTGCTGTAATTGACGGCGATTGCGCAATAATTTTTGAAATTTGCTCGACATAAGCAATCTCAGCTTGGAGATTATCGTTATTTTCAGGTTTCAAATAATGAATAAAAAATTCTGTACTACTTATCCTGTTATTCTCAAGCAAATTTGCCAAAGCTTGTGGTGAATTTTTTTTGATAAATTCATCAGGATCCATTTGCTCAGGAACACGCACAATCTCAACATTAAAGTCTTTTAGAAGTTCCAAAGACTTGGCAATCGCATTTTGACCAGCGTTATCACCATCATAAGTCAAAATCACTTTTTTGGTGTAACGCTTCAGATGTCTAACATGATCTGGGGTCAATGCCGTTCCCATAGAAGCGACAGCATTTTCAATACCAGCACGGTAGGCAGCAATAACGTCCATAAAACCTTCCATCAAATAGACTTCATGTTTTTTCGACATTACTGGACGAGCTTTATCTAAATGATAAAGTTCATACGACTTATTGAACAGCGCTGTAGAACGAGTATTCTTATACTTTGCTTGCTTATTTTCAAGGTCCTCTTTGGTCCAAATCCGTCCCGAAAATGCAACAATCTGGCCACTGTCATCGGTCAACGGAAACATAATCCGATTTTGAAAAGCATCATAAACATGATTTGTTCTTTCGGACAAATTAAAAAGACCTGAACCCATCAAAACATTCTCATCATAGCGTTTCGCTAGAGATTGATATAAAAAATCAGGTTCGTTTGGCGACAATCCAATATTAAAATAATCAATCAGCTCATCTGTCAAACCACGTTGCGCTAGATATCTTTTTGCTTCTTGCCCTTCTTTTGTTGTCTTTAAAACAGCATTGTAAAACTTAGCCGCATCTTTATGAATGTCAATCAATATCTGATTAGGACTTTGTGGCTTTGTTTGCGTCTGTTGAACATCAATTTTCAAAGAGATTCCAGCGCGCTCAGCTACCAGATGAACACTTTCTAAAAAGCTAACCTGACGATATTCTTCCAAAAACTTATAAACATCACCAGATTTTCCGCAACCAAAACAATGAAAAAATTGCTTGTCTTCTATGACATTAAAAGATGGCGTTTTTTCCTTGTGAAATGGACAAAGCCCAATATAGTTGCGACCAGCACGTGTAAGACTAACCACCTCGCCAATAACATCAACAATATTAACGCTATTTTTTATCTCGGAAATTAATTCTTTGTCAATTGCCAAAAGATCACCTCCACGCACTAACCCCATTTTAGTTTTGTATTTCATTATAACATTTTGAGCAGCATTTGTAAATCTAAAGCTCCGAATAGTTGCAATGATTTTAGAAAATCGAAATCTTTTTTCACTTTAGTTTCTTGATATTTTCATTTCAACAAAACTATTTCCAGTATAAAAAGTATTTTTACTGAAGTGCTCAAAATTAGTATTTAATGAATAAGAATATCATTTTTGAATATTTCTCTAAATAAATAATAGATTTATTCAAATTTCCAGACAAATAACTGCTTTTTGTATACTTTTTTTGATAGAATAATGCTGTTAATGTTTCATTTAGGAGGTTTTCTATGATTAAAGAACTCAAAAAGTTTTTATTCAAGGCCAATGTCCTTGACCTTGCTGTCGCTGTTGTTATTGGTGCAGCTTTCAACGCTATTGTAACATCGCTTGTTGAAGATGTTATCACTCCACTTTTTCTTAACCCTGCTTTGAAAGCTGCTGGTGTGGAAAAAATTGCAGAGCTTTCTTGGCATGGTGTTGCCTATGGTAGTTTCTTAAGCGCTATTATTAATTTTCTAATTGTTGGTACAACCCTCTTCTTCATCGTCAAAGCCGCTAAGGCTGCTTCTGATTTTGGTAAAAAATACGATGAAGTGGAAGAAGAAACTGCACCTACACAAGAAGAACTTCTTACAGAAATCCGCGATTTGTTGAAAGAAAAATAATTTTTCAATCTAGAGTAATAAAAAGAGACGCTTGGCGCCTCTTTTCTTGTATCTAAATTTAATTAGAATTTTTTACGTTTGCGAGCTGCTTCTGATTTGCGTTTACGTTTTACAGAAGGTTTTTCGTAGAATTCACGCTTACGTGATTCTTGAAGAGTCCCAGCTTTAGTCACAGAACGTTTGAAACGACGAAGTGCATCGTCAAGCGATTCGTTTTTACGTACTACTGTTTTTGACATATGTTTCACCTCCTCAAGATATTGTAACATTTACACGTTCCCTAATAGGATACCCAATTTATCAAAAAAAGTCAATCCTTACACGCATTAAAATACCATAAAAATTTTAAAAAATATTTTCGGTAAAATTTTCACCATGCTTATGATTTTTTAAGGCTTTCTCGCCATATATTAACAATTCTAAAACTTTTCTTTTTCATAATCTCCTAAAAGACGACTGCCAATGGTGGTCGTTTTTTTGGGGGGAGGGATATAAAAGAGGTTGAGACAAAAAGTTCCCACCCTCCTCTATTATTGAGTCACAATTGCAAAGCGCAGCGACTAAGTAGATTCTAACACGCTGACAAATCAGCTTTTATAACCCTCTTTTTGGATGTCAAGCTTCACTTGACTTTATCTTCCACCTCAAAAGTTTCCCCACCCTTTTAAGCTATTCGGAGGGTGAGAGTAAAACAATTCAATGAATTGTTTTACTCAGCAATAAGAAATTAAGACTTGCTGAAAATCAAGTTTCTACGAAACTACTGATTTCTGTCTCACTCCCTTTCTTATTCGTCTTCATCAACCGCATCACCTGTGAGTTGAGCTGCATCTGAAATGAATTGTTTGTATTTATCTTCTTTGGCTAATTTTTTGATGACTTTGTTAACCGTTTTTACCAATTCGCCGCTATCTTTTGGCATAGCTACTGCTTTGGCATCACCTTCGCCTGTTTCAAGAGCAAAGCTTGCTAGGGCTAAGTCAGAATTTTGTGAAAGGTAACCTTCTGCGACTGGTTTTTCCAAATCGACAGCTTGAACTTGACCAGATTTTAATTCATTAATAGCTTCGCCCATAGCTGTTAACGAAACAATGTTAGAATCTGATAGTTGATCTTTTGCCAAACCTTCTTCAATCGTTCCTTTTTGAACTGCCACTTTTAAACCTGACAAACTGTCAACTGATGTATAAGTATCAGCATCACTCGCTTTAACTAAGATAGCATTTTCAGTCTCATAATAGGCATCTGAAAAGTCATAGACTTTGGCACGTTCTTCAGTATAAGACAAACCAGAGATTGCCATGTCAGCTTTTCCTGTTTGAAGACTTGAAAGAACATTATCAAAACTCATTGATGATAGTTCTAACTCGACACCAAGTTCATCAGCAATAGCTTGTGCCAATTCCACATCAGCACCAACAATGGTATCTTTGCCATCAACCAAAGCCTTGAACTCAAACGGGGCGTAGTCTGGGCTGATAGCCACGACTAATTTTCCTTTTTTGACAATTTTTTCTTGTAAATTTTCATTTGATGACGAGCCACAAGCAGCTAACGTCAGCACAGAAATAAGCGCAAGAATCCCTAAAAATATTTTTTTGATTTTCATATTTATTCTCTTTTCTCTTAAACTTATCTCTATTTTAGCTATTTTTTTGCAATACGTCAACGATTTTTTGAATAAAAATTCATTTTGTGAATTGCTCGTATTTTACGGCATTTCCTTAAAATTCTTTCAAACATGCAGATAATAACTGCAAGCCTTGTTTTAGTGTTTCTTGCTGGCAAGAATAGCCTAAACGAACATAGCCTTCTCTGTCAAAACGATTTCCTGGAACCAATAGAACACCATATTTTTGCAATAACGTTAAGCAAAATGCTTCGATTGGAACATTAACATCAAGCTTAACAAAAGATGTCGGCACTTCAGCAGGACGAATGTAAGACGCTTTGGGTTCTGAGGCAATCCATTGGTCAAGAATTGCCAAATTTTCTCTGATAATATGGCGATTTCGTGCCAAAATAGCTTCCCTATGTTTGAGCGCTAAACTAGCTACCATATCATCAAAAATACCCGCACAAATCATGGTGTAATCTCGATACCCTCGTAAAATATCAGTCACCTCACCACAAGCTGCTACCCAACCAACACGAATGCCAGGTAGTGAAAATGTTTTTGAGAGACTATTAACCGAGATTCCCTTATCATATAAATCTACAATAGAGGAAACTCTTTTAGTCGTAAACGAACAATAAACCTCATCTGCCAAAATATAAGCACCACACGATTTAGCAATCGCAACTAACTCCTGCAGATACTCATCGTCCATAACAGCTCCTGTTGGATTGTTGGCATTATTAATGCAAATCATTTTAGTATTTGGGCGAATCAACTGGCGCAACTCATCTAAATCAGGCAACCAATCATTTTCCTCTTTGACTTGCCAAAGGTCAACTTCGGCTCCCAATGATTTCGGAATATCGTACAACTGCTGGTAAGTTGGA
Organism: Streptococcus pasteurianus; assembly: GCF_004843545.1. NCBI lineage: Bacteria > Bacillati > Bacillota > Bacilli > Lactobacillales > Streptococcaceae > Streptococcus > Streptococcus pasteurianus. Next base: position 1,347,246 of record NZ_CP039457.1, read on the forward strand.
TAGATAGAAATCACATGGTCTTTCGGTTCAATCAATCCATATAAAACCAACATGTTCGCTCCCGTCGCCCCATTCGTCTGAAGAATCTGACTTTCTGATACAGAATGGTAGAGATTACTAACTGCTTTTTTAAAGTCAGGTGAGCCTTCAATCCAACCATAATTTAACTTTTTAGTTAATAATTCTTGGTAAAATTCTTCTTGCGAAACGCCAGTCAATTCAAATAATTCCTGCAAGGTTAGCGCCTCAATCGAAACGCCTGCAATATCATAGACTGCTTCCTTTTCATGGACATTGAGCCATTCTTCAACGCCAAAACGTGGTAATTTCATCTCAAACCTCACGAACTTTCTATTACTATCATCATTTTACCATGATGACATAAAAACTGGGAGTAAAAAACTCTCAGTCTTGACATTATTCATCTGAACTTGAACTACTTTGTGTGTAAGTCGCTACTTTTTCAAGCCAAGCATCAAAATCACCAGAACCTTCGACTTTTTTGACAACGTTATTGACGGTATCAATTAAATCTTGGCCTGTTCCTTCGGCAATGCGACCGCATAAGCATCTATATCGTTTGATTCCAAGGTCATATCTGCAATCATCAAATCATCATTTTGTAAAACGTAGCCTTCAGCAATAGCTTTCCCCAAAACAACTGCTTGAAGCTGATTATTTTTCAATTCATTAATCATTTCGCCGTTTGATGTTAAGGAAACGAGGCTCGAATCTGGCAATTGGTCTTTCGCAATGTTTTCTTGGATTGAACCTTTTTGCGCACCAACTGCTTTTCCTGCCAAACTTTCAAGTGTGGTATAGGTTGCCTCGTCCGATTTTTTGATGATGACAACATTTTCAGCCTCATAGTAAGCGTCCGAAAAATCATAAGCTTTCTTACGTTCGTCCGTTACTGAAACTCTTGCGATTGCAATATCTGCTTTCCCAGAAGTCACCGAAGCCAATACATTGTTAAATGACATTAGCGAAAAATCTACATCTACACCAAGAGTATCAGCGATAGCATTTTCCAGTTCAATATCGGCACCAACAAAACTATCTTTGGCATCGATTAGTATTTTAAATTCAAACGGTGCGAATTCTGACTCTGTTGCAATCACAATTTTTCCTTTATTTTAAATACTGAATTGGCTGATACCTGTCGAAGATGAACAAGCTGACAAACCTCCTAGTGTTACAAATAAGATAAATCCCCTAAAAAAATTTTTCATACAGCATCTTCTTAGTCGTCAGAATCACTAGAGTCACTTACTGATAATTCATAAGCATTTTGAATGAACTGATTAATTTTTCCAGATTCTTTTAATTCCTTGATAACTTTATTAACTTTCTTAGTTAATTTTGTACTGCCTTTAGGAAGAGCAACAGCGTAGGCATCAGCATCATCTGACGTTAACGTGATACCTGCAATAGTAAGGTCACTGTTATTTGCCACATAACCTTCGGCAATTGGTTTTTCAAGGACAACTGCTTCAATTTGTGAATTTTTTAATTCGTTAATCATTTCACTGTTTTGTGTCAATGAAACGACTTTTGCACCTGCTAATTGTTCAGAAGCAACTGTTTCTTGGATACTTCCTTTTTGAGTACCAACTGATAGACCGTCTAAAGAGTCTGTATCTGTATATTTATCAACATCTGTTTTTCTGATAAGAACAACATTCTCAGCTTCATAATAAGGATCTGAGAAATCATAAGCTTTCTTACGTTCTTCTGTTGCTGAAATTCCTGAGATGGCAATGTCTGCTTTGCCAGATTGAAGACTCGCAAGAACGTTATTAAATGACATTGATGAAAATTTGACATCCACACCAAGTTCTTCTGCAATAGCTTTAGCAATCTCAACATCAGCCCCAACAATAGTATCTTTGCCGTCCACCAATGTTTTAAATTCAAACGGAGCGAACTCTGGGTTCAACGCAACAACAAGTGTTCCTTTGTCTTTGATATCTGATACTGATGTATCTTCTGAACTGCTAGAACCACAAGCTGACAATAGGAAAAGCGAAGCCGCCGCTACTGCTAAACCACCAAATAATTTACTTACCTTCATAATCATTTTCTCTTTTCTTTTTGATATAAATACATTATATTTAATATTTATACATTTGTCAACCTGTAAATTTATAAAAATTCAACATTTTTACATTATTTCTGTATAGAATAGCAAAAAGGCTGAGAAATCAGCCTTTTTTGTATTTTCACATTGCGCGTTATTGTCTTAGTTGCTGTGCCAGATTTCGCCGTTGTATTGTTCAATTGTACGGTCTGATGAGAAGAAACCAGCTTTGGCAATATTTTTAACGACTTTTGTCATCCAAACTTTTTGGTCTTCGTAATCAGCAAGCATTTGTTCTTTAACAGCAATGTATTCTTTAAGGTCAATCAAAGTCATGAACCAGTCTTTGTTAATCAATTCATTGTAAAGACGCTCAAGACGTTCTGCATTACCATATTTCACTAATTCATCACTAACGATGAAGTCAACAGCTTCTTTGATAACTGGGTCATTTTCATAGTAATCAGTTGATATATAACCTTCCGTTGCATAAAGATCAATGATAGTATCAGAATCTTTACCAAATGTATAAATATTATCCATTCCTGCTAATTCAGCAATTTCAACATTGGCACCGTCCATTGTACCAAGAGTCAATGCACCGTTGAGCATGAATTTCATATTACCAGTCCCTGAAGCTTCTTTTGATGCTAGAGAGATTTGTTCAGAAATATCTGTCGCAGGAATTAAGTGTTCAGCAACGGTAACGTTATAGTTTTCAACCAAGTGAACATTTAGGTATTGGTTAACTTCTGGGTCGTTGTTAATCACTTCTGACAAGCAAAGAATCAAGTGAATGATATCTTGGGCAATGATGTAAGCAGGTGCTGCTTTACCACCAAAGATAACAGTAATCTTACGTTCTGGTAAGTTACCACTTTTAATTTCAAGGTATTTATGAATAATATAAAGAGCATTCATTTGTTGACGTTTGTACTCGTGGAAACGTTTGATTTGTGTATCAATAATTGAGTTTTCGTCAAGTTCAATACCTTTATTTTCTTTGAGGTAACGTTTAAGAGCAAGTTTATTATTGTGCTTGATTTCAGCCAATTCAGCATGAACAGCTTCATCATCAGCAAAAGCAAGTAATTTTTCAAGCTTAGTCGCATCAGTCAAGTAGTCATCGCCGATAAGTTCTTTGATATAGTCAGCCAAATCTTGGTTGGCAAATTCAAGCCAGCGACGGAATGTGATACCGTTTGTTTTGTTGTTGAATTTTTCAGGATAAATATCATAGAACGGTTTCAACTCACTGTTTTTAAGGATTTCAGTGTGAAGCGCAGCTACCCCATTGACAGATGTTGAGAAATGAATATCCATATGTGCCATGTGAACACGGTCAGCTTCGTCAATAATTTGAACAGCTGGATCAGAGTATTCGCTAGCAATCAATGTATTCAATTTTTCAATGATTGTTACCAAATGAGGAACAACTTCGTTAAGGTAGTCAAGAGGCCATTTTTCAAGCGCTTCTGCCAAGATAGTGTGGTTAGTGTAACCAACCATATTTTTCACGATTGAAACAGCTTCGTCAAAGTCAATGTCATGTTTTTCAGTCAAAAGACGGATAAGTTCTGGAATGACCATTGATGGGTGAGTATCATTGATTTGCACATAAGCATAATCAGCCAAGTCATGCAAGTTTGACCCACGTTCGATAGCTTCATCAATCAATAACTGTGCCGCATTTGAAACCATGAAATATTGTTGGTAAATACGAAGCAATTCACCGTTCTTATCTGAATCATCTGGATAAAGGAAAAGTGTCAAGTTTTGCCTGATTTCCGTCTTATCAAATGAAATACCATCATGAATCAAACCATAATCAAGACCGTCAATATCAAACAAGTTCAAATAGTTTTTAGTGTCACGTTTATAACCCAAAACATCGATACGGTCAAGACGAGATTTAAGTGTGAAATCTTTAAATGGCACATCATAACTGATATCAGTTGGAACAAGCCATGAATCTTTTTCAATCCAGTAGTTAGCTTCTGCTTCTTGTTGGTTATCAACGAAAACTTGTTTAAAAAGTCCGCAGTGATAGTTAAGACCAACACCTTCACCGTTAATACCAAGTGTTGACATCGAATCAATGAAACATGATGCTAAACGACCAAGTCCACCGTTACCAAGAGATGGTTCAAGTTCAACATCTTCTACTTCGGCAATTGATTTACCAGCTGCTGCTAATTCAGCTTTAACATCTTTGTAGATGCCAAGGTTGATAAGGTTGTTTGACAATAGTTTTCCGATAAGGAATTCAGCAGAAATGTAGTAAACTTTGCGTTTTGCTGTGTTTTTTGGTTTTTCAGCTGCCAAGTCTTTAACGTAATGTAAAAGTGCTACGTAAATATCTTCATTGCTCAATTCAGCAAGTATTTGCCCTTTTGATTGGAGATAGTTTATGAAATTAGTTGTCATTTTTAGTCGCCTTTTCTTCTTTAGTTATCGTTTTAAATGTATTTTTGCGGCAGTAAAGTGCTGTAATATCTTTCAAGAAAGCTTTGCGCTCATCTGTCAAATCTTCTTTAAGCATACGCCATTGCCAGTTGCCACCAACAGTATTTGGAATATTCATACGGCTATCAGCTGGTTTATCAAGTAGATCTTGCATTGTCGCAATCGCAACATCACTAACAGTCACAAACAATGTCCGAAGCATAGCTTGTGTAATCGGTTCATCGTCACTACGGTGAGTGTAAGCATTCACAAATGCTTTTTGCTCGGCAGTCAAGTTGTCATACCAACCGTTGATAACTTCATTATCGTGTGTTCCTGTATAAGCAACGCTATTTTTATTACAGTTATGAGGAGCATCAATACTCTTTCCTTCGGTGTCATAGAAGCCAAATTCAAGAATTTTCATGCCTGGGAAAGCTGTATCTGTCAATAACTGTTCAGCTTTTTCGTCGATGTAACCAAGGTTTTCAGCGATAATCGGAAGGTCACCAAGTTTGTCTTTGACAACATCAAATAAAGCACGTCCTGGACCTGGTTCCCAACTACCGTCATTTGCTGTTTCGTAGTCACCACGGATTTCCCAATAATCTGAGAAGCCTTTGAAATGGTCAATACGAAGAAGGTCATACAATTTGAAGCCTTCTTGAATACGGTAAACCCACCAAGCGTAATTTGTCTTAGCATGATTTTTCCAATCATAAATTGGATTTCCCCAGAGCTGACCATCATCACTGAATTCATCCGCAGGAACACCGGCAATGCAAATTGGATTTTTATCACTATCTACTTTGAAGAGTTCAGGCATTGTCCATACTTCAACACTATCAGCTGAAACATAAATTGGCATATCACCAATAATTTCAATACCATTTTCATTAGCATAAGCTTTGAGTTTAGCCCATTGTTGATAGAAGAAATATTGAGTGACTTTATGGTAAAGAATAGCGTCTTTTAATTTAGCACGGTAAGTTTCAAGAGCCTTTTCTTCTCGTCTAACAACCGCTTTATCGTCCCATTCTTGTAGAGCTTTGTTATCAAAAAATTCTTTAATTGCTATGAAGTCTGCAAAATCTTGTAGCCAGCTCGTATCTTTTTCAAATTCAGCTAAGGCTTCAATATTTTCCTTTTGACTCAAGAAGGCTTTAACTGCTTTTTCCAAAATAGGACGGCGCAATTCAAAAATACGAGCGTAGTCAACAGACTCTAAATCATCACCAAAATTAACGGTTTCAAAATCTTTTTTATCAAGGTAACCTTGTTCACTAAGGAGTTCAAGGTCAATCAGATGCGTATTTCCCGCAGTAGCTGAGAACGATTGATAAGGGGAATCACCATAACTTGTCGTTGTTAGTGGTAAAATTTGCCAGTATGTTTGGTCAGTTTCAACTAAGAAATCAACAAAGTCATAGGCTTCTTGTCCGAATGTTCCCACCCCTTGCTTTCCAGGTAGCGATGTGATATGCATCAATACACCACTTGCACGTTTTTTCATACGTTTTCTCCTTTATCAACTATCTTTACATTGCAAATTATAACGCAACCGTTTGCATTAGTCAACTATTTTCTTGAAAAATTTTCACAAAAAAATCACCTTATTAGCTAATAAGGCGATATAGGGTATTAAAACAAAGCTAAAAAGCTGTTAAACCCTTTTTAGTTAATCATCAACGTGTAATTGGCGTACACTTTCACGTTCTCTAAGCGTAAATGGAACAATAATTTTTTCAGTAATAGCTGTTTTAGGCGATTTAATCAACTCTACCAATCTTCTAAAACTTATTCGTCCAAGATTTGAAACATTAATATCAAAGGTTGTTAAATACGGGTGAACTAGGGTTGAATATGCTGAGTTATTGAAAGTAATAATCGAAATATCATCAGGTACACTCAATTGATAATAAGATAAAAACTGCGTAATTCTAACCGAAATCGTATCTGCAATAACAATTAAAGCGGTTGCTTTGCTCTCTTCGATTTTTTGAATTAGTTCTTCTAATACCATAGGATCTCTACGGTCAAATAAGAGTGCAGGATTGCTATCAAGCTCTAATTTCTCCATGCCACGTAGGTAACCAAAATAACGTTCTGATGACACTTCAGATTTTAAATCATCTGTTACAAAAAGAATCTCACGATGTCCTTTTTGGTAAAGGTATTCTACTGCTTTTTTCCCCATTAATTGGTTATCATTATCAATATAAGTAATGTCGTTTTCAAAACCTTCTGGTGCTCCTACGATAACAAATGGCACGTCATTGTCCATTAAATACTTACGAACAGGATCATCAGGGTCAGAATAAAGGATAATAAAACCATCAACACGCTTCTGACGATACATCAATTTAACCTGTTCTTCAAGTTCATCAACCGTCATCCCTGTTGCGATTGATACCGTAAAATCATTTAGCTTTGCTTCACTTGTAATTGTTGACAAAATTTGCATAAAGAAAGGTTCATTCAAACGATCTGGAGTAATTAATGGTGGAAAAATCAAACCAACGTTATAAGTTAAACCGCTTGCTAACATTTGCGCGGCAACATTGGGCACATAACCAAGATCTGCCATCGCTTTCCGAACTTTATCTTTTGTTTTCTGAGAAATGGATTTATTATCTTTTAAAACGCGGCTAACTGTTGAAGGATTCACGCCAGCTTCAGCCGCTACATCTTTTATTGTAACCATTTATGTCTCCTTTTCACTTTTCATTTTATAATAGATTTACAGTACTGACAAGATTTTACTTGCAAAATCTTATTTTACTCCCTATTATACATAAAAGCAGATTTTCTGCAATTGTTTGCCTTTATATCTTACAACTTTTTTGACAAAAAATTTTTTATTGTTATGAGATCGCTTAAATCAAGCTTTTATGACCATTTTGGGGTTTAAAAACTAAATTTTTTTCAAAAAATCGCTTGACAATATCTGCAAGCGGTTGCATAATATAGGTGTAACAATTATATTACTAATCTTTCTCTAGGAGGGGAAATCATGAAGAAGAATACATGGAAAAAAATGGTCCTTGCTGGTGCAGGTCTTACACTCGCAGGTAGCGTATTAGTCGCTTGCTCAAATTCCTCATCAAATAGTTCAAGCTCTTCATCAAGCAAGACTATTAAATTATGGGTTCCAACAGGCGCTAAAGAATCTTATTCAGAAGTCGTTAAACAATTCGAAGAAGAATCTGGCTACACTGTAAAAGTTGTTGAATCAAACGATTCAAAAGCACAAGAAAATGTAAAAAAAGACCCAGAAAAAGCTGCTGATGTCTTTTCACTCCCACATGACCAACTTGGTCAATTAGTAGAATCTGGTGTTATTCAAGAAGTTCCAGAAGAATATGCCAACGAAATTGCTGAAAACGATACCGACCAAGCAGTTGCTGGTGCTCAATACAATGGTAAAACATACGCCTTCCCATTCGGTATTGAATCACAAGTTCTCTTCTATAATAAGTCTAAACTTTCTGAAGAGGATGTTACTAACTATGAGACAATTACAAGCAAAGCTACATTTGGTGCTACTTTCAAATCAATGAATGCTTACGCTACTGCCCCACTTTTCATGTCAGTTGGTGACACATTGTTCGGAAAAGACGGTGAAACAGTTGATGGCACAAACTGGGGTAACGAAGCTGGTGTATCTGTCCTTCAATGGATTTCAGACCAAAACTCAAACAGCGGATTTGTTAACCTAACAGCTGAAAACGCTATGTCTAAATTTGGTGATGGTAGCGTTGCTGCGATCGAAACAGGACCATGGGATTTGTCAGCTGCACAAGAAGCTATCGGTGAAGAAAATCTCGGTATCGCTGTTTACCCTACTGTAACAATCGGTGGAAATACTGTTCAACAAAAAGCTTTCCTTGGTGTTAAACTTTTTGCTGTAAACCAAGCACCTGCTGGTTCTGACACAGACCGTATCGCTGCTTCTTACAAACTTGCTTCAATGTTGACTAGCGCTGAAAGCCAAGAAAACCAATTTACCTATGAAGGACGTAACATCATCCCAGCAAACAAAGAAGTTCAAGAATCTGATACCGTTCAATCAAACGAATTGGCACAAGCAGTCATCAAGATGGCATCATCATCTGACTACACAGTTGTTACACCTAAACTTAGTCAAATGACAACATTCTGGACTGAAAGTGCTGCTCTTCTCAGCGATGTCTATAATGGTAAAATTCAAAGTAGTGACTACCTCACTAAATTACAAGAATTTGACGCAGATTTAGCTGCTGCTGAGTAAGACGTATTAAAGTGGGGAGTCACTTCCCCACTTTATTTTTAGGTTAATCATTATAGAAGTTATTGCTAAGATATTTAAGCTTAAAACTTTTAGCAGTGACTTCCAATAATGATGTAAAAGGAGTTTTGTATGATTAATTCACAATATTTTGACAGTGTACCTGTTAAAGAAGTTTTCAAAAAAGGTGGCTTTGATACTAAACTGTCATTTCTGATTATGGGATTTTCAAATTTCTATCATAAACAGATTATTAAGGGATGTTTATTCTTACTTTCAGAAATCCTATTTTTGATTGCTTTTGTTACTTCAATTATTCCGAGTTTGCAAGGGTTAATCACTTTGGGTACGCAAGAACAAGGACTTGTTGAGAAAACAGTTGGTGGCATTAAGATGAAAGTCGCTGTTGAGGGTGATAACTCAATGTTAATGCTAATCTTCGGTTTAGCAGCCTTGATTTTCTGCCTTGTCTTTGCTTACATTTACTGGTGTAACCTAAAAAGTGCGCGTAATCTTTATGTTCTAGATAAAGAAAACAAAAAGATTCCAACGTTCAAAGAAGATTTTGAAACACTTGCTAATGGTCGTTTCCACATGACTTTGATGGCAATTCCAATGATTGGTGTTCTGCTCTTTACCATCTTACCATTGATTTACATGATTTGTTTGGCATTTACAAGTTATGACCACAATCACCTACCACCAAAGAGTCTCTTTGATTGGGTTGGTTTCACTAACTTTGGTAATATCTTCAACGGTCGTATGGCAGGAACATTCTTCCCAGTGCTTTCTTGGACCTTGATTTGGGCAGTATTTGCCACAGTAACAAACTTCTTCTTTGGTATTATTTTAGCTCTTATTATCAATACTAAAGGTTTGAAATTGAAGAAAATGTGGCGAACAATCTTTGTTATTATCATTGCGGTGCCACAATTCATTTCACTTCTTATCATGAGAAACTTGCTTAGCGATGCTGGTCCAATCAATGCTATTCTTGAAAAAATCGGACTCGTCTCAGCTGCCAATCCATTGCCATTCTTATCTGATCCGCTTTGGGCCAAGTTCTCAATTATCATCGTTAACATGTGGGTTGGTATTCCTGTAACAATGTTGGTTGCTACTGGTATCATCATGAACTTGCCACAAGAGCAAATTGAAGCTGCTGAAATTGACGGAGCAAGCAAATTCCAGATTTTCAAATCAATCACATTTCCTCAAATTTTACTGGTTATGATGCCGAACTTGATTCAACAATTTATCGGTAACATCAACAACTTCAACGTTATCTACCTCCTTACTGGTGGTGGTCCTACTAACTCTAATTTCTATCAAGCTGGTAGCACAGACTTGCTTGTTACATGGCTTTACAATTTGACAGTTACTGCAGCAGACTACAACCTTGCTTCTGTTATCGGTATCATCATCTTTGTTCTTTCTGCCGTGTTCAGTCTTCTAGCTTACACAAGAACAAGTTCTTATAAGGAAGGGGTTGCGAAATAATGAAAAACCAAAAACGATTAAGATTGACGTTTGTCTATATTTTACTGATTGTTTTATCAATCATCTGGCTCTTTCCAATTGTTTGGGTTGTCCTTACAAGTTTCCGTGGCGAAGGAACAGCTTATGTTAACTATTTCATTCCAAAAACTTGGACGCTGGATAATTATATCAAATTATTCACATCAGATGCCTTTCCTTTTGGACAATGGTTCTTAAATACATTGCTAGTTGCAACAGCATCTTGTATCATAGCAACCTTTATCACGGTTGCTATGGCTTACTCACTCAGTCGTATCAAATTTAAACACCGCAACGGTTTCTTGAAACTAGCACTTGTGCTTAATATGTTCCCTGGCTTTATGAGTATGATTGCCGTTTACTACATCTTAAAAGCCTTTAACCTTGACCAAACACTTCTTGCCCTTGTCTTGGTTTACTCAGCTGGTGCAGCACTAGGCTTCTATATTGCCAAAGGGTTCTTTGATACAATTCCTTACTCACTTGATGAATCTGCCATGATTGATGGAGCAACACGCGCTGATATTTTCTTTAAAATCACACTTCCTCTTTCAAAACCAATTATCGTTTATACAGCGCTTATGGCTTTCATCGGACCTTGGATTGACTTCATCTTTGCTAAGGTTATCTTAGGAGATGCGACAAGTAAATACACCGTTGCCATTGGACTCTTCTCAATGTTGCAACAAGATACCATCAATGATTGGTTCATGTCATTTACAGCAGGTTCAGTTATTATCGCCATTCCAATCACATTACTCTTCATGTTTATGCAAAAATACTACGTGGAAGGTATTACAGGCGGTTCTGTTAAATAATCTAAAACCTAGCATTTCCCCTTCTAAATTAATTATCAAAAACAGCTTAGAACGATTCTTCCAAGCTGTTTTATTTTTACTACATTATTAATTGTAGTAGAAAATTTTGTTTCTTACCAAAATTCGCGTAAGAAATCATCTTTCAAACGTTCACGGTAAAAGAGTTCGTTGAGGTCATCTTCCTCGAAAACGCGAAGCAAATTGAGCATATCATAAGCTAAATCTAGTTTTGGTAATTCCTTGCGAGGAATCCATTTAATTTCGCCCTCGTCAGTCGAATGAATATCACCGACGTAGTCAGAAGCTCGATATAAGAAAACAAGGTAGCGTTCATCTTCTTTAGTGTACCAATGTTTCATTCCTACTAATTGTGGATCGTTAATCGTCAAACCAGTTTCTTCCTTAACTTCACGAATAACAGACTCAACCAAACCTTCGTGTGGCTCAATATGCCCTCCAGGAAGCGCATAACCAGACCAACGATAACGTTTTGGGTCACGAATCTGCATGACAACATTTCCCTGACCATCCTCAATTAAGCACATATTTGTTAAAATCACACTCTGTGCACGTGACATATTTTCCTCCGAATTCTATTCTCTACGCTAATACTTAATATTAATTGTTTTTAGGGTGTTCTAAAGTGAACTTTTACATGAATCTCAATTCTAATCCAAGGCTTTCAATTCTAATACCATATCACGCAATTGGGCAGCAAGTTCAAAATCGAGCATTTCTGCTGCTTCTTGCATTTGTTTTTGAAGTTTCTTAATGGTCTCTTGACGTTCTGCTTTCGTCATAGCATTGTAGTCTGGAATATCTTCTGTGACATCTGTATCAGAACTTTTCGAAATGGCAATCAAATCGCGAATATCTTTTTTGATTGTTTGCGGAATAATACCATGTTCTTCATTGTAACGCATTTGAATTTCACGACGACGCGCAGTTTCGTCCATGGCTTTTTGCATGGATTCTGTAATCTTATCAGCATACATGATAACATGCCCCTCGCTGTTTCGCGCTGCACGCCCAATCGTTTGAATAAGACCACGTTCATTGCGCAAGAATCCTTCCTTGTCCGCATCAAGAATGGCAACCAAACTTACTTCTGGGACGTCAATTCCTTCACGAAGCAAATTAATCCCAATCAAGACATCAAAAACACCTAGACGCAAATCACGAATAATCTCCGTACGTTCCAACGTTTTAATATCTGAATGCATATACTTGACTTTGACACCCATTTCTTTGAGGTAATCGGTCAAATCTTCTGCCATTTTCTTAGTTAATGTTGTAATGAAAGTGCGTTCGCCTTTTTCAGCACGTCTATTGATTTCACCGAGCAAATCATCCATTTGTCCCATGGTTGGACGCACTTCCACTTCAGGGTCAAGTAAACCAGTTGGACGAATGATTTGTTCAACAACAGTATCAGTTTGTTCCAGCTCGTAATCCCCTGGGGTGGCTGACACGTAAACAATTTGGTGAACATGACTTTCAAATTCTTCACGGCGCAAGGGACGATTATCAAGCGCACTTGGTAAACGAAAACCATAATTAACCAGCATTTCCTTACGCGAACGGTCTCCGTTATACATTCCTTTGATTTGACCCATGGTCATGTGACTTTCATCAACCATAATAAGGAAATCTTCTGGAAAGAAATCAAGTAAGGTAAACGGTGGCTCCCCTTCTGAACGACCGTCCATATGACGCGAATAATTTTCGACACCATTTGTATAGCCCATTTCACGAAGCATTTCAACATCGTATTCTGTTCTTTGGCGAATACGCTGCGCTTCTATCAACTTTCCTTCTGCCTCAAACTGCTTGACCTGCTCTTCCATTTCTTCCAAAATGTTGTGAATGGCGTGCTCCATATGTTCCTCATTGGTCATGAAGTGTGTAGCAGGGAAAATCGCTAAATGTTCCACCTCACCAAGAACTTTACCTGTCAAACTTTCGATTTCTCGAATACGGTCAATTTCGTCACCAAAAAATTCCACACGAAAAGCATGCTCATCACGACTGGCTGGGAAAATTTCGACAACGTCGCCACGCACACGAAAACGGCCACGTTGAAAATCAATGTCATTTCGTTCAAATTGAATGTCAACCAAATCGTTTAACAATTGGTCACGTGATATTTCTTGCCCAGGTCGCAAACTAACCACACTATCAGCATATTCTTTTGGTGACCCCAAACCATAGATACACGATACCGACGCTACTACGATAACGTCATTACGTTCTAGTAGGGCTGATGTTGCTGAATGGCGTAATTTATCGATTTCATCATTTACCGAGCTATCTTTTTCAATATAAGTATCGCTAGAAGGCACATAAGCTTCTGGTTGATAGTAATCATAATAAGACACAAAATATTCAACAGCATTGTCTGGGAAAAATTCTTTAAATTCCCCATAAAGTTGCCCAGCCAAAGTTTTATTATGAGCAATGACCAACGTTGGTTTGTTGACCTTAGCAATAACTTGACTCATCGTATAAGTCTTACCAGTTCCTGTTGCTCCAAGAAGAATTTGAGCTTTTTCCCCACCTTCAATATTATCCACCAAAGCCTCAATAGCTTCTGGTTGGTCTCCAGACGGTTGGTATTTTGATACTAATTTAAATTGATTGTTCTCTACTCTATCTATCATGATAATCCTCAAAACTGAAATTTGTTACTCTTATTGTAACACAAGTCAGTAAAAAAGGGATTTTTAGACTATTATTGCTAAAATCATAGTATTTCATGTAAGATTTTCTAACATCACATGTTTCTTAAATTTGCCTTAATGTCTGAATTTTGGTATAATAATACTATTCTAACCAAAAGGAGACTAACATGAAGCACAAATTGAAAGCTCTTATGCTAGCAATATTCTCTGTATTCTTTGTGTTTGGTGTCAAAGCTCAAGCAGACACAATTAGCATTGTATCTGATACAGCTTATGCCCCATTCGAATTTAAAGATTCAGACCAAACTTATAAAGGGATTGATGTTGATATCATCAAAGAAGTCGCTAAACGCGAGGGATGGGACTACGAACAAACTTACCCTGGTTTTGATGCTGCAGTAAACGCTGTTCAAGCGGGACAAGCTGATGCTCTTATGGCAGGAACAACCGTTACTGACGCACGTAAGAAAGTCTTTACTTTCTCTGATACCTATTATGATACTTCAATCGTTATCTACACCAAAAGTGGTAACACAGCCATTTCAAAATATAGCCAATTAAAAGGTAAAACTGTCGGTGTTAAAAATGGTACTGCTGCCCAAACTTGGCTTGACGAACATGCTGATAAATATGACTATACTGTCAAAACATTTGATACTAGCGATTTGATGAATAACAGCCTTGATTCTGGTTCTATTGATGCAGCGATGGACGACACACCAGTTGTTCAATACGCTATCAATCAAGGAAAATCATATGAAATCAATATCGATGCAGAATCAATCGGAAGCTTCGCTTTTGCTGTTAAAAAAGGAAGCAGCTACGAATATTTGATTGATGAATTCAACGAAGCCCTTGCTGCTATGAAAGAAGACGGTACTTATGACCAAATCATGCAAAAATGGTTAGGTGATTCATATACATCTTCTTCAACAAGCTCATCATCTAATAGTTCAGCCGCTTCAAGTACCTTAACATTAACTGGAGACGCTTCTGCTAAAGCTACACCCGTTAAAAGTACTTACAAAATCGTCATGGACTCTTCTTTCGCACCATTTGAATACCAAAATGATTCTGGTGAATATGAAGGTATCGACGTTGAATTGATTAAAGCTATCGCTGAACAACAAGGTTTCAACGTTGAAATTTCTAACCCTGGTTTTGATGCTGCGCTTAACGCGGTTCAAGCTGGACAAGCGGATGCGGTCATAGCAGGTATGTCAATCACAGACGCTCGTAAGGAAATTTTTGATTTCTCTGATGCTTACTACACTTCAAATATCTTACTTGCTGTAAAATCTGGTAGCAGCGTTAAAAGTTATAGTGATTTAAAAGGCTTAACTGTCGGAGCTAAAAACGGAACATCATCTTACACATGGTTATCTGAACACGCTGACGAATACGGTTATACCTTGAAAGCTTTTGACGAAGCCTCAACAATGTATGACAGCTTGAACTCTGGTTCTATTGATGCCTTAATGGATGATGAAGCCGTTCTCCTCTACGCTATCCAACAAGGACGCGACTTTGAAACACCTATCGCTGGGGAAAAATCCGGTGAATACGGATTTGCCGTTAGCAAAGGTTCTAACCCAGAATTGATTGAAATGTTCAACAACGGTCTTGCTGCCTTGGTTGAATCTGGCGAATACGACGAAATCGTCAATAAATACCTTGATACAAGTGATAGTTCAAGCTCAAGTTCATCAACTGTTGATGAAACAACAATCTGGGGACTCCTCAAAAATAACTATTCGCAATTACTTGCAGGTTTAGGAAAAACACTTAGCTTAACACTGATTTCATTTGCAATTGCTATGGTTATTGGTATTATCTTTGGTATGATGGCTGTTGCGCCAAACAAAGTTCTTCGTACTATTTCAGCTGTCTTTGTTGACATCGTACGTGGTATCCCATTGATGATTGTAGCTGCCTTTATCTTCTGGGGAATTCCAAACCTTCTCGAATCCATCACTGGCAGACAAAGTCCAATTAACGATTTCGTTGCAGCTACTATTGCGCTTTCGCTTAACGGCGGTGCTTACATTGCAGAAATCGTACGTGGTGGTATTGAGGCTGTTCCTCAAGGTCAAATGGAAGCCAGCCGTAGCTTGGGTATTTCATATGGTAAGACAATGCAAAAAATCATCTTGCCACAAGCTATTCGCCTAATGCTACCAAACTTCATCAACCAATTCGTTATTTCATTGAAAGATACAACTATCGTATCAGCAATTGGTCTTGTTGAACTCTTCCAAACTGGTAAAATTATCATTGCTCGTAACTACCAATCTTTCCGTGTGTATGCTATCCTAGCAGTTATCTACCTTGTAATGATTACCCTTTTGACACGTTTAGCAAAACGTCTAGAAAAGAGGCTTAAATAATGGCAGAATTAAAAATTGATGTACAAGATTTGCACAAATCTTATGGAAATAATGAGGTCTTAAAAGGAATCACAACTCAGTTCCACGAAGGTGATGTTGTTTGTATTATTGGTCCTTCAGGTTCAGGAAAATCAACATTCCTACGTACCCTCAACTTACTTGAAACAATCACAAGTGGGAAAGTTATCGTTGATGGTTATGAACTTTCTGACCCAAAAACTGATGTCGATAAAGTTCGTGAGGATATTGGAATGGTATTCCAACACTTTAACCTTTTCCCACACATGACAGTTCTTGAAAACATTACCTTTGCGCCTATCGAACTAGGTAAGGAAAGCAAAGAAGAGGCAGAAAAACATGCCATGGAACTTCTTGACCAAGTCGGCTTAGCTGATAAACGTGACGCAAAACCCGAAAGCTTATCAGGGGGACAAAAACAACGTGTGGCTATCGCTCGCAGTTTAGCCATGAATCCTGATATCATGCTTTTTGACGAGCCTACTTCTGCACTTGACCCAGAAATGGTCGGAGATGTTCTTAACGTTATGAAAAATCTTGCAGAACAAGGCATGACAATGTTAATCGTCACTCACGAAATGGGATTTGCTCGTAAAGTTGCCAACCGCGTTATCTTTACTGACGGCGGTGAATTCCTCGAAGACGGCACACCAGAACAAATCTTCGACAACCCACAACACCCACGCCTAAAGGACTTCCTTGATAAAGTCTTGAATGTGTAACTGAGTAAGAAAACTTGACAGCTAAAGCTGTTGTTTTCTACGCTAAGTGCTATAACACTTAGCTAACTCACTTATTAGCAAACGAGTAGGTTCAATATTAACCTACTCGTTTTGCGTCATAATCTTTTTATATTGGTCGGATGCTAAAGCATCTCGACCTTTTACGTTACCTACTAAATCGTAGGTAACTAGATTTCTCACTAGGTTAAGTTAAAGCTGTTAAGTTTCTACGCTAGGTATTACAGCACTTAGCTAACACTACCTACTATAACCTTTGACTTTTATAGCACCTTTTGATAAACTAATATCAAATTAACATTTAGGAGGAAAAGGAGCAATGAACAACTAAGAACAGAATTTTTGATACTACCATATCAAGTTTTGTTTTTAGTGTGCTCTTTAATAAACTTCCTCAGCTAATAGATGGCTATTTTCTGCCTTTATTAGTGCTATTTTGTTTTATTAATAGAAAGCCTCACTCTCTACTTGATTTGGTAGAGAGTTTTTTATTGAAAGCGAGGTTCTTATGCTACAAATTAATCATTTAACAATTACACATCTTAAAGACTTAACACAGCTTATTTCTGATTTAAATGTAATCGTCAATTCTGGGGATAAATTAGCTATTATTGGCGAAGAGGGTACTGGGAAGTCAACACTTTTAAAGGCTATTTTGTCTCCGCAATTAATGACTAACTACTGTATTCTCGAGGGAAAAATTGATAATCATTTTCCCAAAATTGGATATTTACCACAAGCTTTGTCACAAAAACAAGAAAAGATGACAGTTTCAGAATTTCTTTATGATAATTTAGATTATGTTAGTTTCGATTTCAATGCTTTTTACCAAATGGCTGCGCGATTAGATTTGGATATTCAATTCTTAGAAAATAGAAATCAGAGTTTGAAAAGTTTATCTGGTGGAGAAAAATTAAAGTTACAACTTGCTAAACTGGTTGGTGAAACCAATGATTTACTCTTACTAGATGAACCCTCTAGCGACCTTGATGCACAGGCAATTAATACTTTACAAGCATTCATTCAATCATCTGACAAAACAATTATTTTTATCTCTCATGATGAAGCTCTGCTAGAAAAAACTGCTACTGCTATTCTACACCTTGAGTTAATAAAGCGTCGTCAAGTTGCTCGCGCAAGCTATTTTTCAGAAAGTTACACAGATTATATGACTTATCGTCACAAAGCTTACACCAAACAATTGGAACAAGCCAAAAACGACCGCCGTATAAAAGCTAAAAGAGATGCTAAAATACAACGGCTTCATCAGGCGGCAGAATACAATGTGCGAAATACTCATGATAGCACTATGGGGAGATTAGCGGCTAAAAAGATGAAAAATGTCTTATCTCTTGAAAAACGGTATGCCAAAGAAGAAGAAGAAAAAATGGTCAATTTTCCTGAAGAAATGGATAGTATAAAACTATTTTTCGATGATATTATCCCTCTCGATAACAAGAAAAAACTTCTGTCTTGGGACAATCATGATTTATCAACTGGCCAAAAAGTCAGTTTAACCATTTTAGGTCAAGATAAACTGGTGATTACTGGGCGAAACGGTATCGGAAAAACACGTCTGCTCACACAAATTTACCAAGAGCTAGATAAAAATCATTTTTCAATCGGTTATATGCCACAAGATTACGATAGTGTTTTTAGCAAAGAAATGACCGCTCTAACATTTTTAACACAGGTATCAGACAGCGAAAAAGCTCGAACACTCCTTGCCAGCCTTCAATTTACAAGACAAGAAATCGAACACTCTGTCCTTGAACTTTCAGGTGGGCAAAAAGCAAAACTATTCTTAGCACGTATGGTTTTAGCCCAAAATCATATCTTAATTCTTGATGAGCCGACAAGGCATTTTTCACCAACTAGTCAGCCATTAATCAGAGAACTTTTAAGAAATTTTAACGGCTGTATTATCAGTGTTTCTCACGATAGAAAATTCATTGACGACATTGCTAATCTGCGTTATCAATTAACTGACAAAGAACTTCAAAAATATTAAAAAAACTGTCCACTGGACAGTTTTTTCACGAGTCTAGAAATTGAAAAGCGAGTTAAGTCCAGTGGACAGTTTTTTCACAAGCTTAGAGATTGAAAAACGAGTTTTATGCAGGTAAGTAAGGCGAGTATTATGATTCTTGATCCTTGGCTTCATCTGCTTTTTCTTTAGCTAATTTTTCACGCTCCAAGCGCAAACGTCGATTTGGATTAAGGGTATTGAAAAGTTCTTCTAGCTTTTCAGCATTCCAAACATCGGCTGCTGATACAAAATTACCATCTTTATCTCGAAAAGATATCGGTTTATCACCCATAAGAACCTCCAGTAAAATGTAATATAAGCTCAATTGTGAATCATCACAATTCCTATTAATCTTTAAAATTTATAATTCTTCCAATTTAAGCAAAGCAGCACAGCAATCAAACACGTCGTTGGAACATAAGTTACTAGTTCGAAAATGGTTTCGATAATGAACCATTTTCGAACTAGTAAGATGCCTAGGCAAGCTCCATATAGAGCTTGCTGTCTTGTCGTTAGATAGCTAAGCTATCAACGACAAGTGGCAGGTTAATCCACAAATTCGAATTCGAAGTTTCCGATTCGGACAATGTCTCCGTCTTTAGCTCCGCGTTCACGAAGGGCTTCATCAACCCCCATACCACGCAATTGGCGAGCAAATTTCATAACGGATTCATCACGTTCCATATTCGTCATGACAAAGAGTTTTTCAAGTTTTTCACCTGACAATACCCAAGCAGCATCGTCATCACGTGAAATTTCAAATGGACGTTCATCTGGAGCAAAGCCATAATAAACTTCTTCGTCAATCATGTCATCATCAGTGTAAAGCAAGAATTCATCTGTCTTAGCAAGTAATTCTGCTGTCGCTTCCATTAGATTTTCTAGTCCTTGATGTGCCAAGCTTGAAATTGGGAAAATCATTGGCATCTCTTCAAAATCATCATAATTCGCTGTCAATTTTTCTTTGAAAATTTTCAAGTTTTCTTCCGCTTCTGGCATATCCATCTTATTTGCAACAATGATTTGTGGACGTTCCATCAAACGAAGATTATAGGTTTCAAGCTCATTATTAATAGAAACATAATCTTCATACGGGTCACGACCTTCACTAGCTGACATATCAATCACGTGTAAGATAACGCGTGTACGCTCAATATGGCGAAGGAATTGTGTACCTAGTCCAACACCTTGTGAAGCGCCCTCAATCAACCCTGGAAGGTCAGCCATAGCAAAGCTATCACCTGATTTGGTACGAACCATTCCAAGATTAGGCACGATTGTTGTAAAGTGGTAAGCACCAATTTTAGGTTTAGCAGCTGTCACAACACTCAACAATGTTGATTTACCAACTGATGGGAATCCAACCAAACCAACGTCAGCCAAGATTTTTAATTCTAATTGAAGGTTACGTTCCTCACCAGGTTCACCATTTTCAGCGATTTCAGGTGCTGGGTTACGTGGTGTCGCAAAGCGAATATTACCACGTCCACCACGTCCGCCACGAGCAACAACGAATTCTTGACCATTCTCAACAAGGTCAGTAATCACTTTATTGGTTTCCGCATCACGAACAGTTGTCCCTTGTGGGACCCGGACAATAAGGTCCTCCGCACCACGTCCGTGCATTCCCTTTGTCATCCCTTTTTCACCAGATTTGGCTTTAAAAATACGATTATAACGGAAGTCCATCAAGGTACGAAGCCCTTCGTCAACTTTAAAGATGACTGAACCACCTTTACCGCCATCACCGCCCCAAGGTCCACCGTTAGGGACGTATTTTTCACGACGAAAGGCAACCATTCCGTCACCACCACGACCAGCTTTTACGCTAATTTTGGCAGTATCTAAAAACATACTCATTATTAATTCCTATTCTTTCATTATTGTAAAAATTACTTTAAAGTTTGATGGGTTAAAGCATAAAAAAACGCCTCTTCAGCGTTCTTTAAATAATTGAACCAATTGCAGTCGCAATAAGACCACCTACGGTTACTAGAACCATTAAGATAACAACTACTAAAGTCAGTTTTTCAAACGCTGTTTTTTTACGTGGTCCGTTTTCACCAAATGCCACTTTAATACACCTCGCTCATTGAATTTATTACTATTATCTTAACATGATTGCCCCAAATAATCAAATAACTACTGCAGAAATTTACAATTCAACATCAAATTCTTCAAGGCTTGCTAACTCATCATCTGTTAATCGACGCCACTCTCCAAGAGCCAATTGCTTATCCAATTGAAGTGGCCCCATGCTGAGACGTTGAAGATCTGTCACTTTTTTGCCACAAGCCTGTACCATGCGTTTGATTTGGTGGAATTTTCCCTCTTTAATGGTAATTTCAACAACACTTGTTCTTTCTGCTTCATTTATTTCAAGAATCACCAACTGCGCTGGCTGACAAGTGAAATCTTTCAAGTCAATACCATTGGCAAAAGCTGCCACATCAGTAGTCGTCATCAGACCAGCAACTTTGGCTCGGTAAGTTTTATCAACATGTTTTTTAGGAGATAGCATGGCATGCGCTAACTTACCGTTATTAGTTAATAGTAAAAGCCCATGCGTATCAATATCCAAACGCCCAACTGGAAAGGTTTCCTTATCCCAAGCTGTCTTATCGAGTAAATCTAAGACGGTTTTATGATGATTATCCTCCGTTGCTGAAATCACACCTTTTGGTTTATTCAACATATAATAAACGTATTTTTCATAAGAAAGAGTCTGCCCCTGACACCTAATCTGATCGGCCTTCTCATCAATCTGTGTTTTAGGTGATATTTCTACTTTGCCATTAACAAGCACTTGTTTTTTCTTTAGCAGTTGTTTGACTTCCGTCCGCGATCCTATGCCTGCTTCTACCAAAAATTTATCTAAACGCATCTTCTTTCCTTTACCTATTCTTACATTTTTTAAACGATTTCCTATCTATTGTATCATTTTTCAAGGCACAAAGAAAACAAGGCGGGCAATGCCCGAACCTTGTTTTACATTAATTTGATTGGATTTATTCTTTATATGCGTAAGTAAAATCTACTGATAAACCAGTTGAGCTACGAACAAGTCCTTTAAGGTCTGGATTTTGAAGTCCTTTACCACTACGGAAATAGATTGGGTTATAAAGCGCATTGTCATAAAGTGCTTTTTCAGCGGCTTTATAATCGTCTGCAGCAGCCGCTGGGTCTAAAGCATCTGTTGTGATTGCTTTTTGGTAAGCCGCATCATAATCTGCATTTGAGAATTTACCGTAGTTGTAAGATGAGTTAGTAGTGAACAGACCATAGAAAGTAGAACCTTCTGGATAGTCACCACCCCAAAGCACAAGAGCTACATCAAAGTTCTGGTTTTTAGTATCTTCAAGACGTTGTTTGAAAGTAACGAATTTTTCTTCGACTGTCAAACCTGAAAGAGTATTTTCCCAAGTTTCTTTGATATAGTCAACTGCAGCTTTTGCAACTGGTGCATCTGAATCAGCCGTGATTGTCAATGTAACTGAATCAGTACCAAGTTCTGCCAAACCTTCTTTGAAGAGTTTAGCTGCTGCTTCTTCATCATAGCTATAACCTGGAGAAACGTATTCAGCCAAATCAGCACCATCTGGCAATGTTTCAAGACCCGTAGGCGCAAGAGCTGTCGCAACTGTTGAACCAGTATCTATCGCAGCTTTGACAATTCCTTCACGATCAGTTGCCAAGTTAAGGGCTTGACGAATTTTAGTGTTGTTCAAAGCAGTCACAGTACCTGTTTGGTTATAAACCATGTAGGCTGTTGTAGCTTCTGGAACATCAACAACATCATCACGATTTTTATTAGCTTTGTATGTTGCTTCAGTATTTGAGATGTTTGCATAATCAAGATCACCATCTTTATACATTTGCACAGCTGTATCTGGTTTCTTAATCGTTTGGATGTTTACTTTCTTAGTCTTAACATCTTTAGCATCCCAATAGTATTTGTTTTTCACAAGAGTAAACGTTCCGTTTGTACCGTTCCAATCTTCAACGGTATATGGTCCAGAATACAATGATTTTTCAGAAGTTGTTCCGTAATCATCACCTGCTTCTTCAACAAAGTCTTTACTTTGTGGCATGAAGTTTGCAAATGAAAGCAAGCTCATAAACTGTGGTGACGGAGCAGATAAAGTGAAAATAAGTTTATTTCCGTCAGCTTTGACACCCAATTCATCAACACTTTTAGTTCCTGCAATAACTTCTTCAGCATTCAAGACGTGTGCATCTGATACAAGGTAAGCGTACTCTGAAGCCGTTGCTGGGGCAACAATACGTTGCCAACTATAGACAAAGTCTTCTGCTGTCAAATCACTTCCATCTGACCATTTAAGATCATCGCGAAGTGTTGCTGTATAAGTCAAGCCATCATCAGATACTTCTACTTTTTCAGCCAAATCAGGTTGTAACTCACCATCTTCATCACGACGAAGAAGGTTACTTCCTGAGTTACCAATTGCAATTGATGAATAAGTATCTGTAACTTTTGAAATATCCAAGGTACTAATTTCAGTTGGAATAAACCAATTGATTTCATCACTTGAAGAAGCTGATGAACTACTGCTATTGCCACAAGCTGCTAAAACAACTGTTGATAACAAGGTCACAGCTCCTAGACCTACACGTTTCCATTTTTTAATCTCCATAATGGGATCCTCCTACCATAAACTTTCTTTTGGTATGTTAACTATTATAACATACTATTTTCTAAAAATACAGAAAATTTGTAAATTAATTAATTTTTCCAAAAAACTTAGTTTCATTTATTTTTTACTCATTTTACACACTTTTAACGTTTTTATTTTTAATAAATATTAAAACCTTGAATATTTCAAGTGTTTTTTTGTTTCATCATACAAATAATATCAGAAAAGTTAATATCAAAAATCAGTTTCATTTCGACTCTCGTTCTCAAAATCTTACAAATGAGGGGGAAAAGAGTACTCTAGATTGATGACAACGTTTTGTTTTTGCGAAATAGTTGCTTGGCTACTTTGCAAAAGACAGTCTTTAATCTGTAAAAACCTAAGCTCACCTCCATCTCTTTAGTTTAGCATAGAAAAAGAGATTGATATAATTATTTGAATAATTTGCTTCGCTGTTTCTTTATTGTTGCTCATCTAGAGCACCTCCTATATAAATTTCCCTAGTTTTGAATACATGAGAACGTAATATAACTGCGCTTTCAATCTATTTTCAAAATTTGAAAATTTTTGTTTTAAAATGAAAAATAGGGAAATAATCCTCCTGCTATCAAACCTACACTCCCACCCCCAATAAATATTCTTTCTCTAATACTTCCCCACCCAAAGTAAAAAGCCATATATGCTATCTGCATCATACTTCAGCACTTACTAATGATGCAAACAAAGTAGCTTACATGTCAGGTTTGTCACTAGAGAGGCATTTGTTACTCCTCAGTGAACTATACGCTGAGTAACTGACCACACGCATCCATGTAATTAAAAAAACAAACGTATTTCCTACACTGACACAATATCACATCTGACAAAAAGATTTCATTTTGATAAAAATTCAAACAGGTCATATCGATTTGAAATTGAAAGATATTATTAGTATTGAACTTGTCGAAAAGATACTCTATGAATCAAATTAAGTTTCAGCGTGACCACCCTCAAGTGGATACAGTAAGAGCTACCAAGATTTTGGATGTAACTTCTACTGCTACTCCAATATGAACATTCCATTGACTTTCCTACCGCTGATATCCTCAAAACAATAGTAACATCTCGTAAGAATTACTTTGTCCTAAAAAAGAAAAATCTAGGGATAACCAATATCACTTACTTATATTTGAGGTAAATACCTTATATGAAAATCAGCTTATTTGCCGCTATACCTATAAGCAAACAACAAACATACATAATGACTAATTTTAGTCTCACTCATACTAACATGCGTGCCAAACAACACACGGTGGTCTATTGGTTATTTTTATCTTTAAAATTGAAACAACCAAGCAACTAAAGGAATTGCTCGGCTGGTTTAATTATCTATCTAACGGTTCTCTCTAATCATTTCTCGATACCAACGATAAGAAGCTTTTGGTATTCGTTTCAAGGTTCCTTGTCCTTGATCATCCATATCTACATATATCAAACCGTATCGTTTCGACATTTGTCCTCCTGTTGCACTAATGATATCAATCCCAGACCACATCGTATAACCTAATATAGGAATACCATCCTCATCTTTTGCCTTTAATAGGGCAGTAATATGATCTGATAAATAGTTAATACGATAGGTATCATCAATCTCATTATGTTCATCCAAAGAATCAATCGCACCCAAACCATTTTCTACAACGAACAAAGGTTTTTGATAACGATCATATAATTCATTCAATGTGATTCTAAAACCCAACGGATCGATTGGCCATCCCCACTGACTCGTCTCCAAAAAAGGATTTGAAACAGATGCGAATAAATTCCCCGAATTCGTTGCTAAAGAAGCATCAGCTGATACGCAACGACTATTGTAATAAGATAAACTGATATAATCTACCGTGTATTCTTTTAGTAATAGTAAATCCTCCTCAGGAATCAACAAATTGATGTCATTCCTTTTGAAAAACTTTTGTGCATAAGTAGGATACTCTCCCCTGACTTGAACATCTGTAAAGAAATAGTTTTCCCTATCTTTTTCCAAAGCTAACCAAACATCTTCTGGATTTGCTGAATAGGAATAAACCTTTCCAGCTGCTAGCATACAACCAATGTTATTCTCTTTTGAAATTTCATGAGATAACTTAGTCGCTTTAGCTGAGGCAATTAACTGATGGTGTGCTGCTTGATAAATGTACTCCAGAGGGTAAGATTTATCTGATACATACAAACCTGCGGCTAAGAATGGTAAATGTAAAATCATATTGATTTCATTAAAGGTTATCCAATACTTGATGCGTCCTTTAAAATGCTGGAATAAGACTTCACAGTAATTCAAATAATAATCAACAACCTGCCTATCTCCCCATCCGCCAAATTCTTCTACCAGATAAAGAGGTAAGTCGAAATGACAAATAGTTACTATCGGCTCAATACTATTGTCTAAAAGCTTATTAATAATCTTATCATAGAAAGCTAAACCACTAGGATTCGGTTTATCTTCATTACCTTTTGGAAAAATACGTGACCATGAAAAGGATAACCGATAAGCATTTATTCCTAATTCTATTAATAAATCAATGTCTGTATCGTAGTTCTCTGCCATATTGATTGCTTGCCTTCCAGGAAAATAGGTATCATTCTGAAGGGTGTTATGACAGATTTCACCTTTCATGACACCAAAACGCTGCTCTCCAAATGGAATAACATCAACTAATGCCTTACCTCGTTGTTCTATACCACCTTCACATTGATTGGCAGCTGTTGCTACTCCCCATAAAAATTCATTGTCCATACTATCTACTTTCTAACAGAGATCATCTTTTGACCAAATGCGATATCCTGTTGATTCTCAATCGTCATATCAGAAAACTCTTCCCAATTTGTAACTAGCACTGGTGTTACCAGCGAGTAGCCTTCCGATTGAATAAGTTTCTGATCAAATTCTATTAATACTTGACCTTTTTGAACGTGTTCACCAGCAGTCACTTTAGTTGAAAAGCCTCTACCATTTAACTGCACAGTATCCATTCCAATATGAATCAAAATTTCAATTCCACTATCGCTCTTTAATCCTATGGCATGGCCAGTTGGAAATAATGCTATAATCTCACCATCAACAGGAGATTTTAAAGTTCCTTGACTTGGAATGATTGCTAAACCTTTTCCCAGCATTCCAGAAGCAAAAGTTTGGTCTTCAATACTTTCTAGTGGAACAACTTCTCCCTCTAAAGGGCTTAAAAGAATAGTATCTTTTTCTTCTGACTCATTCTGCACTAATTCATCTTCTTTATAGAACATTAAAGTTAAGATCAACCCGACAACCATCGAGATAAGAATCCCTACAAAAGCAACAATAATATTCCCCATGCTTCCATCTGGATTCATCATATTAGGCAATTCGAAAATTCCCATACCACCCATGATAAATTTTCTAAAATTGAAATGTCCATAGAAAGCACCACCAATTCCTCCTGCGATACAGCTGATAATAAATGGTTTTTTTAATGGTAACAACATCCCGTAAATAGCTGGTTCCGTAATACCAAAAATTCCTGATATAAAGTTAGGAATAGCCATCTCTTTTAATTTCTGATTTTTAGTCTTGCAATAAATGCCCAACACTACCGCCGATGTTGCAAAGGTACAAGCAAAGAATGGCATCATGACATTATCATAACCCAATGTCATCACGTTATTAATATACACTGGAATAAAGCCCCAATGAAGACCAAAAATGATTAGAATTTGCCAAGTTGCCCCTACTAACGCACCTGCTAAAAGTGGACTGATGTCACGCACAGCAAGGGTAAATTGAGAAATTAAGGTTGAACCAAATGTTGCCAGAGGACCCAATACCAATAAAGTCACTGGAATAACGGTTAACATCGTCAACATTGGCACAAAGAAGAATTTCACCAAGTCTGGAATGAGACGATTATATACCCATTCACATTTTGAAGCAAACCAAACTGCTAGAATAACAGGAATAACTGTTCCTGTATAATCAATCGCAATTACTGGGATGCCAAGAAAATTGATATAGACTGGTGATGCTAGAACGCTACCTTCAAATAGAGTAAACAAAGCTTCTGAATTTGCGGATAAACTACTTGCTTGAATCGCTGGATAACAGAGAGCCGCTCCAATTGCTAAACCAAGCATTGGTTTCAACTTAAATTTTTTCGCCGCCGTATATCCTAGAAACAGAGGCATAAAGGTAAACATAGCATCTCCAACAGCATTTAAAATCTGATAGACACCACTAGTATTTTCATATAAACCTAAGGTAACAAACAAGGTATTGAAACCTTTAACCATTCCACAAGCAGCCATAATGCCTAGAACTGGCTGAAAAATTCCAGAAATCGTATCGATCATTCTGTCGAATAATTTTACATTTACTGGCTGACCACTTACTTTAGAATCTGTAATATTCAGCAAAGGCAGAACTTCTTCATAGACATCTGCAACATGGTTACCGATAACAACTTGATACTGTCCTCCACTTTTCATGACAGTTACAACGCCATCTAGTGCCTTTAGATAATCATCATCTGCTTTTGATTCATCAACTAAATTAAAGCGTAGGCGTGTGATACAGTGAACAAGTCCTGTGACATTATCTTTTCCACCGATATGCTCAACAATATCTTGTGCTAAGGCTTGATATTTTTTCATATTTTCCTCCCTAATGTCTTTTTGACAGAGCTAGTATAACAACTTCAGATAACGCTTACAATTTTATTTCAATATTTTGGTCAAATGGTCCAGTAATCATTTAAAAAAACCTTTGTTTTCTGTAACAAAGGTTCAATGTGGTTTATTTTGGTCGATTAGATAGGTTTACTTTGACTTGTTTATCATATGTTTTGGCTAGATACATTGAAAATAGAAGATCGATAATATACGTCAAGCTGATATTACTACTGACAACATCCAAACCAATCAAGCTTTCACGATTAGGCAATTCTATAATCTCATGACAGTAAGGTTTTAATTGTTCATAATAAGGACCAACTAATCCAACAATGGGACAAAACCCTTCCTGTTTTAAATAACGTGCCATCTGAAGAATGGACTCGTTTTTTCCAGTAAAGCTGATAAGGAAAAATACTGTTTTCTTATCTTTATTGAGTGCAAGAAAATGCTTATTAAGAGATTCCATAGCGGTTGCTTGTAGCCCTAAATTTGAAAACTTAAATGCAGCAGCTTGTGCTGAGATATACGAAATACCAGTCCCTAAAAAAATTATCTGATCCGATTTTTCAATAAAATTTATAAGTTTTGGAAGTTGTTGCTTTCTTAAAGTAAATCTAGTATTGGTTAAAGCTTTATCATAAATCTGCGGAAGAATATCTAGGAGATCCTCAAAATTTGTATGGGAAGAAATTGGCTCCTCTGACAATAATGCATCAAGTCGTTGCTTTTCATGCCATTCTGCTAACAATTGTAATTTGAACTCTTGGAACCCAGAAAAACCTAGTTTTTGACACAGACGAACAACCGTTGCCTTACTAGTAAATGATTTTCCTGCCAATCCTTGAGCAGAAAAGGAGGGAATCATTTTCATGTTCTCCAAAATAAAGGACGCAACCACTTGCTCTTGAGGAGTCAAATCAGACTGCTCTTGTAATTTATCAACTAACATATTATTCTCGTTTCTTATTAACTGCTCTATGATGATTATAGCATATAAAAACAAAAATATGTTCAGACTTACTAACTCTGCTCCTCAAATCATTTACGGAAACTGAAAACTCTTCATTTCCTGGCATTCGACCTGTCTTTATATTTACAATTTCAAATTCGAATTTTTTGTAAAATGTAAGCTCAAGAATACTTCCTGCTAAAACTTCAATTGAAATAGTATTATTCATCTGCTTGAAAGCACCATCAACTAACCTTGTCCCAATCCCTTGTCGAATAAATTTCCTATCTACATATAGCCATGCTAATTATCTACTGTAAATACAGTAAAACCAACTATTATCCCTGCAATTTCTGCCACAAGAATCTAATAGTCAAGTAATCCCTCTCTATCGGAATCGATATTAAGCGGAATAAAAGTACCTGATAAATTAACTAAATCTAATACTTCTTGACGTGCAGAAGCATAAATTTGGTAAAACCTTTCAAAAACTTCTTAAATGTACAGTCTACTATTAATGTCTTTTGACATTCCTCATTCTCCATTACAAATTAGTCCATGTTATAGACAATTCTAATTCCTGAGTATTATCATCTATATTCTCAGAAATAATTAAAAATCCTTCTCTCAAGTAAAATGAAATTGCTTTTTGCTTCTTTTTATAAACATTTAACTAGAGCGTTAGATGGATTGCTTTTACAAAATTAAGCAACTTCCTACCAAAACCTAAACTTTGGTGGAGGTTTGGTGGGGAATGAAATTATTCCTCTGATTTTTAATCGTTCTAATAATTTATAAAAAAAAAGACGATAGTTTTTTCTTTTATCGCCTTTGGTAACCATTTTTATGAAATTTTTTAAAGTTAAAAAATATAATTTATAATACTATTTTCTTCCATTTTCTGATTTTAGTTCGGAAAGTTCCAAAAGGTGCAACAGTATTTACATGAATAAACTTATACACTTCCCAAGTCGCTGTTTTAGTCGCTTCATCGGCCCACTTTCTCATATGCGGTTCAAATAATTCCTCCTCACTCAACGAATCAATCATTGCATAGATAGAATTAATATTTTCATTTAATTTTGCTTTCAACTCCTGCAGAGATAAATGAGCGTAAGTATCCGTGAACCACTGATATAACTCACCAAGTTGATTCCATTTAAATTCATCCGATGGTGTTTTTACTTGGTGCCCCTTTCTTTCATCTTCTTCCCATTTAAGAACCAAACTTGTCCATCCAACCTGATACGAAAGGTTTTCGGCTGGAGTTCTATCAACTTCAGTAATTCTTTTATCTTTCAGGCTTTCTGGGATATTATCAAATTCCAAAATATATTTCTCAAATGCTTTACTTATTTCTTTTTTTAGCTCCTCTTTATTTTCATATGTTCTCAAAAAAACACCTCCATCCTGATTTATCAGTACCCTAAATTAAACAGATCTTATTTTTTCCTTTACCTCTTCAAAAAATATTATATTTCTATACCTTTTACGAATAAAGCTTTTAAAAGACAGTGACTATTCTCGGCAATATTCTGATTGTAAACAAGATTATATTTATTAACATCCACGAACTCTCTTCTTTTCTACTATTATATTACTTTTCTCTAAATTTTAAAATAAGGATATTATTTTACTGATTTAAAAATACTAACTTTAAAATATGTAGTATCAATATATAGAACTCAAACTTCAACGACCATCTAGGTAATAATGTAAGGGATATGTTCATTTCCACAAACTCCTCTTCTGTGGAAACAAGTCCATACTCTCAGGGTTTGTGGAAATAGATTGATAACCTATCACGCTATCACATCAAGACACTCTACTTGGATTCTTACTCTGATACTTCTTCTCCATACGACAAAAAACCTTGCAACCAAGGCTTTTCATTATCCCTTTCATTCAAAGGTTTCTAGAATTTTACAAGTAGAGCTACGCACTCAACGGTTCGCTGTTACCGTCTCATTTCGTCGTTAACTCCTCATTCTACGACAATTATCGCATGGGCAGAACAATCTGCTTCTACTTCGCTGTTCCACCAACTCGTACAAGCAGTGATACTGCCTCAACGTGATGCGTATTCGGGAACAAATCAACTGGTTGTACTTTTATGAGTTTGTAGCCGAGTTCTTGATAGAGCTTGATGTCACGCGCCATAGTTGCTGGGTTACATGAGATATAAGTGATTTTTTCTGGCTGCATGGCAACGCTGGCTTTGATAAAGTTTTCTGTCAAGCCTTTGCGTGGTGGATCAACCAAAATCACACTTGGTTTGATACCGTCTTTGCTCCAAGTTGCCATAGCATGTTCTGCCGGATCAGCGATATAATGCGCATTGGTAATACTGTTTAGCGCAGCATTTCTTTTAGCATCCTCCACAGCTTCTTCAATCACTTCGACGCCGTAAACGGCTTTAACATTTTTGGCAAATGAAAGCCCAATTGTTCCAATACCAGAGTAAGCATCAATGACAATATCTTTAGGTGTCAAGTCTGAAAAATCAATGGCAGTTTGGTAAAGCTTTTCAGCCATTTCAGTATTGACTTGATAGAATGAACGAGCAGAAATTTCATATTGATTGCCAAGCATGCTGTCAACAATCGTATCTTTGCCATACAATGTCTTAAACTCTTTACCGAAAATCGCATTGGTATTTTTATCGTTAATATTTTGAACGATTGACTTAACCGCTGGAAATTCTGCCACAATTTTCTCAATGATTTGCTCAATACGGAAGATTTTTGGGCGTGTTGTCACAAAGACCAGCATCATTTCACCAGAATAATGCCCACGACGAACAACCAAATTACGAATCAATCCAGTTTGTTCTTTTTCATCATAAGGTTTAAGGTCAAAACGGCGAAGCAAATCACGTGTAAAATTAATCAAACGGTCAATTTCTTTATTTTGAATATAATAATCAGAAATCGGCATCAAATCATGAGAATGTTTACGGAAAAATCCTGTCTCCAACTGACCATTAACACGACGAACAGGCACTTGTGCTTTATTGCGATAAGCGTATGGGTGCGCCATACCAAGTGTTTCTGACACCTCGACATCTGAAATACCAGCTGTTTTATAGAGATTATCCATTACTTGTTTGCGTTTAAATTTTAACTGTTCAGCATACGCAAGATGCCCAAAATCCGCAATTCCTGTACGCAAATAATCCACATTCAAATCTTGATTGCGGTGTTCAGAGATTGTCACATACTCCTCAACTTTACCAAATCCGATGTTCTTTTTCACTTTCAAGACGCGCATTTTGATTTTCTCACCTGGAAGTGCATTTTCAACAAAAAAGACGAAACCGTCAACCTTGGCAACACCTGCTCCTTCGTGTGATAAATCCGTGATTTCAGCATCTACAATAGCATTTTTACTTAACATAATTTCCTTTCAGCCAATTCTAAATTGGCAATGTTCTATTTCTCGGTCGCTTTTCTCCATAATAAAAATAGAGAAGCTTAACTGCCTCTCTATTATATCATATCTCTTCCTACCGCAAACCAAGTTCTTTTAACTCTTCTTGATATTTATCAAAATCAATGGCAATTCCTAAGCCGCCATACATATCGTAGTCATCTGTCCAGTCACCTTCGGCTGGAATGGTTGTTTGCTCGATACCTTCTTGACCACTCGTGATAACAGATAAACCTTCTTTCAAAAGAAATGAATAAGAAACGTTCGTTGAGGTCAAAGCATAGATTTTACCAATTGCAGCTGAACCTGTAAAAAGTTTTGTTGGATCTTTAATCTGGTTGATAATGGCAGAAATAACTTGTTGTTGGCGTTGAGTACGTCCATAATCACCGTCATCATCTTTACGGAAACGAGCATAATTGAGCAAAGTCCGACCATCCATTTTTTGTGTTCTAACTTCAATCGTTTGATTTGGAACAGTACCGTCAGCCTGCATATTGAGATCATCAGGAACTTCAACAGACGAAACTGCTTGACCATCAACCGTACCAAATTTGGCGTCTATTTCAACGCCATTTGGAAATAAGGTATCAATGGCTTCTGCAAAGGTTGCAAAGTCAACCATGACATAATATTTGATGTTAATATCAAAATTATCTTTCAACGTCTGTCGCATGAGTTCTGCACCTTGGTTATTATCCTGCTCTCCTATATTAAAAGCAACATTTAATTTTTGGTCATTTGAATAGTCATTGTAGCTAACACCATCAATATTAACTAAGGTATCGCGCATAAAGCTGACTAACTTAATTTTTCCGTCGCTGTTGCCAATATTCATCACCATAATCGTATCGGTTCTGGCATCCGAAGATCCTTGTGTAACCCGCTGGTCACTTCCTAATATGAGAATATTAGTACCGTCATCGCTATCTTCACCATTGAATGTTTCTGTCACAGCCGCCGTGTAATTTGTCTCACCACTTGAAACATCATTAACACCTTTGAAAAACATGTAAATCATCCCTGCCATGACAAGAATCACCAAGAAACCAAGAAGTTTCAACAGATGCTTAATACGAATTTTGCGACGCTTCTTTTTGGGTTTCTTTGCTTTTTTAGGCGTTACAGGTTCAGATTCTTGATAAAATGCCTCATTATAATTCTCATAATTGTCTTGATAAGTTGGAAGAATCTCTGCCTGCTGCTCGCTCGTTCTTCTAAAGGAACGTTTCGACTGCTTTTTTTCTTCTGGGTATTTGGGAAGCCCTTGAGATGTCCAGTTATCGTCATCATAATAATCCACTTGATTATCATAAGCATCGTCATAATAATCATCGTAGTAATTGTCATTATAGGCAGACGACGGCTGAGAGCGTGGTGGCTCGTTGACCTCACCAGCTTGTTTTTTATTGTAAAGATAGTTAAATTCTTGCTTTTCACGCAAACTTAAATACTCAAGATTCTTTAAAAGATACTCATATCTTAACTCTTCATGCCGACTTAAATTATTTCTTGCCATATCTCATACCATATCTTTCCCATTTTCATCAGACTAGAGCCAGCACAAGCGCTTAACAATTCCTAAATATCAAAAATCAGAGGATTTTACAGTTTGTAAACATCATAACGTCCGAGGATTTTATAGTCAATGCCAAGAACGTTCAATTCTTCTAGCGCAAATGACACTAGTGTATCATTTTTATTTTCAACATCAACGATGAAAAAATATTCTCCCAAAGCTGTTTTTAGAGGGCGACTTTCAATTTTAGTCAAATCAATGCCACGCCAAGCAAAAACAGATAATGCTTTATAAAGCGCACCAGGCAAGTTATCTGGCAAGGTCAATGCCAATGAAACTTTTTGATTGAGTTTTGCCCAATCAAACGACCGTTTTTGATGCCCTAGTACCCAAAAGCGCGTGTAGTTTTCATCCATTTCTTGAATATCTTGGGCAATAATTTCCAAACCATATTCTTTTGCGGCAGCTACTGGCGCAATGGCAGCAAAGTTTTCCTCTGGATGTTCAGCAATGAAACGTGCGGCATAAGCCGTACTAGCCGTCATCTCAATTTTTGCTGCTGGATAATGTGCTTTAATGTATTTTTTCCCTTGAGCAATAGCTTGCGGGTGTGAAAAAATCTTTTCAATTTTCTTTGTTTGTGTTGTTGCTAAAAGCTGTTGTTTAATCGGTTGAATGATTTCTGCAATCGCCTCAATTTCAGCTTGATGAAAAAGGTAATCCAACGTTTCATGCACTGAACCCTCGATTGAATTTTCAACAGGGATAATGGCATAATCCACAAAACCTTCTTCATAAGATTTGATAACTTCGGTGATATTTGCAAAAGGCATGCGATTAGCTTCTGGAAATGCCTTAACAGCAACATTATGTGTAAAAGAACCACTTGGTCCTAAATAGCCAACTGTCATCCGATTTCCTCAACAATTTCTTCAGGTGTTTTATCAGCCACTTCAATAATACGATTAGCTGCTGCTTCATACATTTCTTGGCGACCGTCAAATATTTCTTTGAAAGCTTCCTTGCTATTGTTGACAAACAAAGGACGAACATTTTCCGTATCATGCTCAATGCGGTCATAAAGCGTTTCAAAGTCTGATTTTAGGTAAATCGTTTCTGGATTTCTTGCTAAAATCTCTCTGTTAATCGGATTGATGACAACGCCGCCACCAGTTGAAATGACTTGGTCAGAATCAGCCAATTCCGCAAGCACTTGTGACTCAATTTCACGGAATTTAGCTTCACCCTCTTTAGCGAAAAAGTCTGCGATTGACATGCCGATATGCTCTGTAATCAAAGCATCCATATCAATGTAATTTTCATCTAACAATGATGAAATCGTTGATTTCCCAGACCCCATAAAACCAATAATAATTCTAGCCACGTGAGAGTACCTCCAAATCATTAAAGAAGCTTGGGTAGCTTGTATTAATCGCTTCTGCTCGTTCTAGTTCAACGTCTCCGTCGGACACCAAAAGCGCAGCAACAGCAGTCATCATACCGATACGGTGGTCACCGAAAGTACTGACTTTAGAGCCATGGAGAGGTGTTTTTCCTTTGACAATCATACCGTCATCTGTTGGCGTAATGTCAGCACCCATTGCATTAAGAGCATCCACAACCACCTGAATACGGTCTGTTTCCTTCACTTTCAACTCTTCTGCATCACGAATAATCGTTGTACCATTAGCTTGTGTGGCAAGAAGAGCGATAATTGGTAATTCATCAATCAAACGCGGAATGATTTCGCCACCAATTTCAACGCCGTGAAGTTCAGATGTTTCAACGGTAATCGTTGCTGATTTAGCAATCTCATCAACGTTTAAAATGGTCATTTTGCCCCCCATTTCCTTGATAACATCAATGATACCAGTACGTGTTTCATTGATACCGACATTTTCAAGGGTTACTTTAGCATTTGGAACAATGAGCCCTGCGACTAACCAGAAAGCCGCTGATGAAATATCACCTGGGACAACCACATCTTGACCAGTAAATTCTTGACCACCTTTGATGCGAATTTCTTTGCCATTAACGTCAATTGCGCCACCAAACTGAACAATCATATCCTCTGTGTGATTGCGTGTTTTTTCTTTTTCAATGATGACAGACTCACCGTCAGCTTGCAAAGCTGCAAAAATAAGTGCTGACTTCACTTGAGCAGACGCCATAGGAAGTTGATAATGAATCGGTTTAAGTGCTTTGCTACCACGCATCGTAAGCGGTGGCAAATCACGGTCTGTTTGCCCTGACACTTCAACTCCCATTTGACGAAGCGGAATGGTCACGCGGTCCATTGGGCGTTTTGACAAACTGTCATCACCAAACATTTCAACCGTAAAATCTTGCCCTGCTAACACGCCAGAAATCAAGCGGATTGATGTTCCTGAATTTCCCATATCTAGTTTATTTTTTGGAGCCTTAAGCCCGTCAAAGCCAACACCTGTAATGGTTACGATGTTACCGTCGTCTTGGATATCAACCCCTAAATCACGAAATACTTGCATTGTTGACAGCACATCTTCACCACGCAAAATATCATGAACAGTTGTTGTTCCCTTGGCAAGACTGCCGAACATAATTGAACGGTGACTGATTGACTTATCTCCAGGAACTCGCAAAGTTCCTTTTAATTGTGACACATTTGTCAGTAATTTCATACAACTCTCCCATGGTATAGTTTTAATTCTATTGTACCATAAAATAACTGAAAATTTGAACAGTTCTCTAAAATTACTCTTAACAAAAGCTTGCAAATTCATT
This sequence comes from Streptococcus pasteurianus, assembly GCF_004843545.1. NCBI lineage: Bacteria > Bacillati > Bacillota > Bacilli > Lactobacillales > Streptococcaceae > Streptococcus > Streptococcus pasteurianus. Next base: position 1,384,224 of record NZ_CP039457.1, read on the forward strand.
ATGAAACTATCTCAAAACAAAGACATTTCGCCCCCCAACCTCTTTCTCACTTTAGCTCGAAGCATTAAAATTTCTCAAAAAAACAACTGAAAGAAAAGGTTTCAGCTGTTTAATCATTTTATTTTTTACTGTTATCGTCATCCATTGAAAGTACTGACAAGAAGGCTTCTTGTGGCACTTCAACAGAACCGATAGCTTTCATACGTTTTTTACCTGCTTTTTGTTTTTCAAGCAATTTACGTTTACGAGAAACGTCACCACCGTAACACTTGGCAAGCACATTTTTACGAAGAGCTTTAATATCTGAGCGTGCAACGATTTTTTGACCGATAGCTGCTTGAATTGGCACTTCGAATTGTTGACGTGGAATGATTTTCTTGAGTTTTTCAACGATTAATTTACCACGTTCATAAGCAAATTCGTTGTGAACAATGAAGCTGAGCGCATCAACTTTATCACCGTTAAGGAGAATATCCATTTTAACCAATTTTGATTTACGGTATTCTGAAATTTCGTAATCAAAACTTGCATAACCACGTGTTGATGATTTCAATTTATCAAAGAAATCAAAGACAATTTCAGCCAGCGGAATCTGGTAAATGACATTGACACGATTTTCATCAATGTAATCCATTGTCACGAAGTCGCCACGTTTGCGTTGGGCAAGTTCCATGACTGCTCCGACAAATTCTTGCGGAACCATGATTTGTGCTTTCACATATGGTTCTTCTATACTTGCAACCTTAGTTGGGTCTGGGAATTCAGACGGATTTGACACCTCAAGCATTTCGCCATCAGTCGTGTTAACATGGTAAACAACGGATGGTGCTGTCATAATCAAATCAATGTTGAATTCACGTTCCAAACGTTCTTGGATAACGTCCATGTGAAGCAAACCAAGGAAACCACAACGGAAACCAAAGCCAAGAGCTTGTGATGTTTCAGGCTCGAATTGGAGACTAGCATCGTTCAATTGTAATTTTTCAAGTGCTTCACGGAGGTCATTGTATTTATTTGATTCAATTGGGTAAAGACCAGCAAATACCATTGGGTTCATTTGTTTGTAACCATGAAGCGGTGCTTCTGCTGGATTTTCAGCAAGAGTTACTGTATCACCCACACGGGTATCAGCAACTGTCTTGATTGATGCTGCGATATAACCAACATCACCAGTTGCTAAGAAATCACGTCCAACAGCTTTCGGCGTGAAGATACCAACTTCTGTAACATCAAACGTTTTACCATTTGACATCAATTGAATCTTATCACCAGGTTTTACCATACCATTAACGATACGAACTTGCAGAATAACCCCGCGGTAAGCATCATAAACAGAGTCAAAGATAAGTGCTTGAAGCGGTGCTTCAACATCTCCTGCTGGCGCTGGCACGTACTCAACAATTTGTTCAAGGATTTCTTCAATCCCGATACCTGCTTTTGCTGAAGCAAGCACAGCCTCTGAAGCATCAAGACCAATCACATCTTCGATTTCTTGACGCACACGCTCTGGGTCTGCTGCTGGCAAATCAATTTTATTGATAACTGGCAGAATTTCCAAATCATTATCAAGGGCTAGGTAAACATTGGCAAGCGTTTGAGCTTCGATACCTTGTGCCGCATCAACAACCAAAATTGCCCCCTCACAAGCCGCCAAAGAACGTGACACTTCATATGAAAAGTCAACGTGTCCTGGGGTGTCAATCAAGTGGAAAATGTAGGTTTCACCGTCTTTAGCCGTGTAGTTCAACTCAATCGCATTAAGCTTAATCGTGATACCACGCTCACGCTCCAAATCCATGCTATCCAAGAGTTGAGCTTGCATTTCACGACTAGAAACCGTCTCAGTTTTTTCCAAAATACGGTCAGCCAAAGTTGACTTCCCGTGGTCAATGTGTGCAATGATAGAGAAATTACGAATCTTCTCTTGTCGTTTTTTTAATTCTTGAATATCCATCTTACAATCCTATACAATTAATCATTATTTCTATTATAACAGATAAACAGAAACGTTGCTATAAAAAGTTTTAGAAGTCATTTCAAGAAAAAAGCATCATAAGATGGTAAAATAAACAGCACAGCTATAAAACTACACGGTCTACCTCTAATTAGGAGGAATGAGTTTTGGAACCATTCGAAACAACACAGCTCTAAAACTTGAGCTTCTTAACGTTAGATGATAAATTGGTTTTGGAACCATTCGAAACAACACAGCTCTAAAACCGTTGCGCATGCTTATTCAACATATGGCTTGTTTTGGAACCATTCGAAACAACACAGCTCTAAAACAATATAGATAGAAAGATAGTAATCGTGCATGTTTTGGAACCATTCGAAACAACACAGCTCTAAAACAATCGTAGTAATTTTCATACACTCCGATTTGTTTTGGAACCATTCGAAACAACACAGCTCTAAAACGTGTACGTTTTCCCGAGCCCCATGTCGTGAGTTTTGGAACCATTCGAAACAACACAGCTCTAAAACTTATCTGTAAGGTCTTGCTTCAAATATTCGGTTTTGGAACCATTCGAAACAACACAGCTCTAAAACGTTGTATTAGCAGAACTTGTCGGAACGTCAGTTTTGGAACCATTCGAAACAACACAGCTCTAAAACTTAACTGGTTGTATTCTTGAAATGTTCCAGGGTTTTGGAACCATTCGAAACAACACAGCTCTAAAACAAGTAATAGGGTTTCCCAACAAGCCAACCGGTTTTGGAACCATTCGAAACAACACAGCTCTAAAACACCACATTACATGAAAGTCGTAATAATATTGTTTTGGAACCATTCGAAACAACACAGCTCTAAAACCAATAAATTTAGCAATACCTACCACGTTAAGTTTTGGAACCATTCGAAACAACACAGCTCTAAAACTTGTAATTCTGAATAATCATAGGTTTCAATGTTTTGGAACCATTCGAAACAACACAGCTCTAAAACTCAACTAGTGAGAAGTCAACCAAAGCTCCGGTTTTGGAACCATTCGAAACAACACAGCTCTAAAACAATTGTTCTTGAACGTCCGTCATCTTGCTAGTTTTGGAACCATTCGAAACAACACAGCTCTAAAACCTCGTGGACCATTTTTCTCACGAAATTTCGTAATCGCGCCATTTGTCTCAGCTAGACTTCAGCTTCGAAATAATTCCTTTTATTTATTCTCCAAACCAGAGGGCGATTTCGCGTTCAACTGATTCTGGTGAGTCTGAACCGTGAACGATGTTAAATGTTGCGCCACTTTCGTCTGGTGCTTGAGCATAGTCTCCGCGGATTGTCCCTGGGAGAGCTTCTTTAGGATTTGTCGCTCCCATCATTGTACGCCATGAAGTGATGACTTCGTTTCCAGACATAACGCCAGTAATTACTGGACCACTTGTCATAAAATCAACGATTAGCGGGAAAAATGGGCGGTCAACCAAATCAGCATAATGTTTTTCTAATAATTCTGGGGTTGCCATGCGCATCTCCAATTTTTCAATTGTAAAACCACGTCGTTCAATACGGTGAAGCACCTCACCAACAAGCCCGCGTCTCACACCATCTGGTTTAATCATAAAGAAAGTTTTTTCCATGTAAACAATCCAACCTATCTAAATAAATTCAGTTTTTATTTTACCATAAAAGAAAACTTTTGAAAAATGTTGAAAGGCGTTTTCACTAAAATTTAGTACGTTTCTGAGAATACTATTTCTGCTCAATCCTAAATACCAGACGTTTTGGAACCATTCGAAACAGCACAGCTCTAAAACAAGGAGCTGAACTATACGCCAGAAATGTTTGTTTTGGAACCATTCGAAACAGCACAGCTCTAAAACGTTTTAGTTAAAGGTATGTATTTGTGGACAGTTTTGGAACCATTCGAAACAGCACAGCTCTAAAACTTATCGTCGAATTTCTCTTCGAGCCGTGAGGTTTTGGAACCATTCGAAACAGCACAGCTCTAAAACGCGCCATTACAAAATTCGGCGACATTGCAGGTTTTGGAACCATTCGAAACAGCACAGCTCTAAAACTGTCCAGAAGCTTTTAAATTTGATTTTCAAGTTTTGGAACCATTCGAAACAGCACAGCTCTAAAACATAAATTAGTCATTTTAATATCCCTCTGCCGTTTTGGAACCATTCGAAACAGCACAGCTCTAAAACAGTGCGTTCGTAATCTCGCCACCAGTCAACGTTTTGGAACCATTCGAAACAGCACAGCTCTAAAACTCAATGACAGTCATGTTTTCGTTTACGATAGTTTTGGAACCATTCGAAACAGCACAGCTCTAAAACTAGAAAGGGGGTGAGAATATGACAGAACAAGTTTTGGAACCATTCGAAACAGCACAGCTCTAAAACGCAATTCCAGCTGGCACTTATCCGGTTGTGGTTTTGGAACCATTCGAAGCAGCACAGCTCTAAAACAGACCGCTAAATAAGCTAGCGTTAACGCCTGTTTTGGAACCATTCGAAACAGCACAGCTCTAAAACAGGTCTTTATTGTGCAGTGGCACAATTGTTGTTTTGGAACCATTCGAAACAGCACAGCTCTAAAACCCTCGTTTTCAAGAACCCACTTTAAAGCTTGTTTTGGAACCATTCGAAACAGCACAGCTCTAAAACAGTTCGACAACTACAAGCGACGATGGTGGTGTTTTGGAACCATTCGAAACAGCACAGCTCTAAAACAACATAGTAAGTTGGTTCACTTATTCCGTCGTTTTGGAACCATTCGAAACAGCACAGCTCTAAAACTTGTTCCGTGCATACCATGTTTTTTCTCAAGTTTTGGAACCATTCGAAACAGCACAGCTCTAAAACCCTTCTGGACGTCTTTCTGTTCTGCTTTCGGTTTTGGAACCATTCGAAACAGCACAGCTCTAAAACTCGTCCAACGGTTTTATTATTTTTTCTTTTGTTTTGGAACCATTCGAAACAGCACAGCTCTAAAACGCACTAGAATCAATCATCAAACTGTATGGGGTTTTGGAACCATTCGAAACAGCACAGCTCTAAAACTGCTTTTTTTATTTTGTAGAAAGTTTTATTGTTTTGGAACCATTCGAAACAGCACAGCTCTAAAACATCAATCTTGTTATAGCCTGCGTTTGAAATGTTTTGGAACCATTCGAAACAGCACAGCTCTAAAACCAGGCTTGGTGTCATGCTCGTTGGAACATTCGTTTTGGAACCATTCGAAACAGCACAGCTCTAAAACAAAGCTCTGGATTTTCGTAGATATTGCCCAGTTTTGGAACCATTCGAAACAGCACAGCTCTAAAACCACGTTGCAATGCTTATTGAATCAGAAACAGTTTTGGAACCATTCGAAACAGCACAGCTCTAAAACCATGGATTGGGTCATACTGTGCTTGTTAAAGTTTTGGAACCATTCGAAACAGCACAGCTCTAAAACTTTCTCACCGTCAATATTAATGACTGAACCGTTTTGGAACCATTCGAAACAGCACAGCTCTAAAACTACATATCTTTAACAAGTATACTATGACCAGTTTTGGAACCATTCGAAACAGCACAGCTCTAAAACTTGGCATAGTTCATATGAAAAATCATATCTGTTTTGGAACCATTCGAAACAGCACAGCTCTAAAACCTCGTGGACCATTTTTCTCACAAAATTTCGTAATCGCGCCATTCGTCTCAGCTAGACTTCAGCCTCGAATAGTTCATTATTTTTAACTATATTATACCTAAAAAACCTTGATTTTACAACGTTTATAGCAATTTAAAGCTTTAATTTTTTCTCTAAAACTTGTGCCAAACATTCTGAATAATTAACATATTCTCGATCAGCGAATCTGACTAACCATTCTGGAACCGTAACATTTTTTCGAATGGCTTTGGTACTTTTTAAATATGGGGAAGGGGCTGCTTGAATTAAAGTAATAAAACCAACTTCAACTGATAATTCACTCATATCAACAACTTTTGGAAGCTCTAACCCTTCATCTAAATAAGCAGCCAATGAGCTTTCTAACATTTCTCGAGCATTTTTCATCGCTTCTTCGACGTCATCACCTTCGGTACCACCACTATATCCTGGAAATTCTACCCAAAAACTTCCATCATCTTCTTTGTGAAAAATTGCTGGATATGATTTTAACAGAAAAAACTCTTTTATAGCCCTATGTCTTTTAACATTTTCTTTTTCAAACCTGCTCCTAACACCTTGTTTCCATGAATTGGAATCGTAAAAAATACAGTACTCTATTCTTTTTGAACTGATGATAACTCCCCTTTACACGAACTTCTTTCCAACCTTTTAACACAACAAGTTTTGCTAACTCTCTGCTTGTTAACGACACTCTCTCCAATCCCTTGTTATATAAACATTATGCGCATTTATCAAATTATAAGAAAAGGCACCTACTTTTTTAGTAGATGCCTTATTATTCACATTTAATTTATATTTTCTGCTATCAAAAAATAATCACTATCCAACACATATTGCGGAAAATCATAAAGTATTCGCGGCTCTAGAAAAAGTACTTTTTGATTTGAAAGCTTGATATACTCTATTAGTTTTTCCATTTCATTTTTGGTTAAATAAGCCCCACTATTAACAAAAATTAACAATTTCTTCTTACTAAGATAATTATAAACTTGAAGAATTTCAAAGCATTTTTCGAAAATAGTATCACTCTGTGTTTCAAATTTCACACCAAGAGCTTTAATAAGTTCTAAAATGGTAATTTTATCATATTCCAAGTCCAACTCATTTTCCAAACACTCATACGAGAGCAACTCTGTAATGGTGTTTGCCAACTGCTCAATCATTGATTTCACTTCTGGTTTGTCATTTAATTGACTCTCCAAATCAGCATGAATGAGTTTTAGCATTGACTGTGAATTAATATCAAATCCGAAAATATCTGTCACCAAAAGTAATTCTGAGACTTTTAAAGACCGTAATTTCTCATCAAACAACTTCAAGTCGCATTCTTCAGAGTAAGAATAGAATTCCCTAACAAGATTTGAAAATACAGTAACATCTTCAACCGTTAAAATAGTTGCATCAAGAATTTCAATTGGTTCGTCAAGTATGGGAAAATTAATCTTCATCGCTATAATCCTCTCCAAGAAATACAAGACGTCTATCAGAATTGGCGACGCTGGTATTTCTCTCACCATTCAAATAAATCATACGAGCAAACTGTTTTTCAGTCACTGTCAAAAGTGTGATGCTTCCTTTTTTAGGATTATTGGCTTGCAACCTATCAATCATGGCTTTATTGGCAGAATTATTTAATAACAATTTGCTATAAACCGAAAATTGGTGCATGATAAAGCCTTCACTCAATAAAAACTTTCGAAATTTACGATAGGCTTTTCGTTCTTCTGCTGTTTCGATTGGCATATCAAACATTAAAATCATTCGCATATATCGATAACTCATATCCTAAATTCAGGAACCCCTTTCCCACCATGATTTAGAGCTTTAACCACTTTCTTTGTATAATCACTAACGATATTGTTTAGGAACATTTCTTTATGGTTATAAGAATAGGTTTCATCAAACATCGTAAACAATTCGCGTTTAATTTTAACAAAAGAAGCGTTACGATTTTCATACACAATTCTATCAACAATTGGACGAAATGGCTCCATGATATCACTAGCCAGATTAAACTGGTTGAATTGGTTAGCATGTTTTAAGCCAAATTGCGTCATACAACCACAAACAACTAATTCACGCGCAAACATGCTCAACAACAAAGTATATCCATAGTCTAATCCAGCATTAATGTCATTATCCTGTTCACGCGAGAAATCATTTCCAAACAAGGTATTAAAATAAATTCTTGCAGAATGTCCCTCACGATTACTGGGATCAAAAGACTCTAAGCCGCGATATAACTCCATAATAGATTGAGATTTTTCAAAGAAAGAACACTCACCAAGATATATGCTTTGATTTAATATTTTCTGGGCAATAATTGTTGTCCAAACATCACATTTGACATCATCGTCCCAAGCAATTTGATTTGTCAGCTGTAAACTAGAATCGTGGCGTCCATAGTAAGGCGTCAGCATTGCAGTTGGCAAACGTTTTTCATCACAAAAAATAATTAAAATATTTCTCTCGACTAAGCGTTCAATCAACATCGTCGTCAACACAATATTCGTCGTTTCAAGCAACAGAATATCAATCTCTTCCAGATGAATCATTTCAGTATGATAAGCATCTTTAAAAATCAAATGATTATTCTTATACGACAATTTAGAATGCTCATTAACAATAACCGTACGCCATCCCATTACTCTTCTCCTATTTTACTCAAATCAATACGTGTTTCATAAAGACCAGTGATAGATTGGTGGATAAGGGTGGCATTAAGACATTCTTTAGTCGAAGTATAGCGTTTACGTGGAATTTTTTCACCAAGGAAATTGAAATCAGCTGGCGCACCTAATGCAGTCAATGTTAATAAATTAATAAATGAATTTGAAATTTCCTCAATTGAGAAGTTATCCATACTATCTGCAACTGCTCTAATTTTACTTAAATTTTTTTCAACATCAACATATAAGTTAGCAAAATCTTCCACACAAGATAAAACTTTTTCAAATTCTTTCTTATGCGCACTAACATAATCTAAATATTTAGTGCTATTAAAACTATTGATTCGCTGAGCATGATAAAGCAATTTTACTAAGTATCCTGGAATCACCATTTCATTTCCTTTTTGAAGTTCGGAAGCGCTAGCTAATAAACGTCTTTTTCCACCTTCAAATTCAAAAAGACTGTATTTTGGAAGTTTTATTAATTTATCTTCTCGAATATTGTGATATCCTTTATTTTCTAAGAATTCAACTGGATTTTCTTCAAAGAAAGAACGTTCCATGATAGAAATACCAACTAGCTCTTTTACAGTTTTCAATTTCTTAGCTTTACCTTTTTCGACGTCAGCTACAACAAAAACAGAATAAGCTACTGTTGGACTATCAAAACCACCATATTTTTTAGTATCCCAATAAGCTTTTTTTGTCTTTCGTGGAATTAATTTATCAGAGTCACCTTTAGGTAAAATTGATTCTTTTGAGAATCCTCCCGTCTGAGTCTCAACCTTTTTAACAATATTGACTTGTGGGTAGGAAAGAACTTTACATATCGTCCTGAAATTGCTCTTCTTATCCCAAGCGATGTCTTCAGTATCCTTACTATACTCAACAACTGGCCGAACTATTACTTTACCATTTGAATATCTTATAACACGTTTAAAGAAGTTCATCAAATTTGAATAGAAGAAATATTTCGCTGTTGCTTTATCGCTTGAATTAGTGATAAATTTACGAATATCATATTTCTTGTACTCACCATAAACAAATTCAGAAGCTAATTTAGGATATTTTTTCAATAATGCTGTTCCAACAACTGCATTAAGATAAGCATCATGAGCATGATGATAATCATTGATCTCGCGAACTTTGTAAAATTCAAAATCTTTTCGGAATTGTGAAACCAGATTTGATTTTAAAGTAATGACTTTCACATCACGAATCACCTTGTCATTTTCATCACTTTCTGTATTGAAACGAGCATCTAAAATTTGTGCCACATGTTTTGTGATTTGACGTGTTTCAACCAATTGACGTTTAATAAAGCCAGCCTTATCTGCTTCAGTCAATCCACCACGTTCGGCTTTCGTTAAATTATCAAATTTACGTTTAGAGATTAGTCCTGATTTATACAATCGAACCCATTCTGCCTTTCTAGCACGAACAATATCAAGACTTGGTACATCATCTGATTTACCTCGATTTTTAGCAGAACTTGTTAGTACTCGATTATCAATAGAGTCATCCTTAATAAAGGCTTGAGGAATAATGTGGTCAATATCATAATCGCTTAGATGGTCAATATCCAACTCATCACCAGTGTACATATCTTTACCATTTTGAATGTAGTAAAGGAAGAGTTGATCATTTTGAAGATGACTATTTTCAACCTTATCTTCAATATATGATGGTTTTTCCTCATTAAGAATATTACTTCCTAACTCTTTTAATGAGTTCTGAAGTTTTTTCAAACGTTGTTGGGATTGGCTTCTTCCTCTATTAGTTGTTTGATTTTCACGCGCCATTTCAATAACAATATTATCAGGATTATCTCCCATCACTTTAACTAGCTCATCAACGATTTTGACACTTTGTAGAATACCTTTTTTAATAGCAGGACTTCCAGGTAAATCATGAACAACAGCTTCAATATCATCGACATCACCAACAACTTGCGATTTTTGGATGATTTGTTTAAATGGTAATGTATCATCGTTAATTAACTGCATAAAGTTACGATTAGCAGAACCATCATCAATCAGATAATCAAGAATGGTCTTATTATTTTCTTTATTACGAATACCGTTAATTAATTTATATGACAAACGTCCCCAACCAGTATAATGACGTCGTTCAAGTTTTTTCAATTGATCAGCTGTAAAAATATCACTATATTTTTGAAGACGTTCATGAATCATATCTTTATCTTCAAACAAAGTTAACGTTTTAATAATATCTTCAATGACTTCTTCATTTACTTTATCATCCAAGAAAGCTTTATCCAAAATCTTTTTCAAATCATGGTAAGTTCCAAGACTAGCATTGAAAGATTTATTTTCTTTATCAAGTCCAATTAAATCTTTAATACGATATTCAGGAAATTCTTTATTAAGGTAATTTAAAAGTTTTTCCTTGGTAACTTTGCGATTTTCTTTAAAAACATGGTCAAAGATTTCTTGTTTCATATTTGAATCAAAGAAAGAATCTTTTCCTTGCTCATTGACATACTTAATTTTGGTTAATTCATTATAAACCGCATATGTTTCATATACATGACTGTGTTTTGGTAGAACTTTCTCCTCTGGTAAATACAAATCATTTAAAGTCATGCGTGTAATAAATTTTTCAGCTGACTTTTCTTTATCAATTACCTTATCGAAATTCCACGGTGTAATCTTCTCATCTGAATGATATTCTGCCCATGAAAATCGGCTATCTTTTCGTGCTAACGGACCGACATAGTAAGGGATTCTAAAAGTCAAGATTTTTTCAATTCTATCTTGGTTCTCTTTTAGAAATGGGTAATAATCACCTTGACGGCGCAAAATTGCATGCATTTCTTGTAAATGAATTTGGTGCGGAATCGAACCATTATCAAATGTTCTTTGTTTTCTTAAGAAATCTTCACGTTCAATTTTATCTAGGAAATAATCACTTCCAGCAATTTTAGAGAGAGTATTTTTTAAATATTTATAGAATTCATCTTGTTTAACACCATTTTCAATATAGCCCGCATAACCATTTTTGTTTTTATCTTTAAAAATATCGTGATACAACTCAGATTTATTTGCCTTAATGAATTCTTTTAGTTTTTCTAAATCTTCCTGGTGTTCAACATAACGTTTAATCATCGAAGCTGATAAAGGAGCTTTAGTTGAATTATCATCGACAATTAAGATACCTGAAAGTAAGATTGCATCATAAAGATTTTTAGCTGAAGTAAATAAATCTGCATAATCGTCTCCAATTTTCCCAAGTAACTCTCCTAAATCTTCTTCATAGGAATCTTTAGAAAATTGCAACTTAGCATCTTCAGATAATTTGAAATTCATTTTAAAATTAGGCTGTAATCCTAAAGCCAAAGCAATAAGATTTCCAAATAAAGTATTTTTCTTTTCTGTTGGGTAGTATTTAATAAGATTCTCTAAACGACGTGATTTGCTAATTTTTTCTGTCAAAATACTTGCAGCGTCAACCGTAATTTCTGATAAGTGACTATCATCAAATGTTCTATCATACACTCCTACGAAATCAGCAAATATTTTTTGAACATCTGTATTTTCAGCGTTCAATTCACCCTCAATTAAGAAATGTCCACGGAATTTAATCATATGAGCTAAAGCAAGATAAACCAAGCGTAAATCTGCTTTTTCAGATGAATCTGCAAGATGTTTTCGCAAATGATAGATTGTAGGAAACTCTTGATGATACTTAACCACATCTGCTTTGTTCCCAAAAATTGGATAACGCCCCAATTTTTTATTATCATCATCCCATCTCAAGAAAGATTCATCCAAACGTTGAAAGAAACTTTCATCAACTTTAGTCATTTCTTCCGCAAAAATTTCTTGTAGGTAACGCAAACGATTTTTACGACGCGTATAACGACGTCGAGCTGTACGTTTCAAACGAGTCGCTTCAGCTGTTTCGCCACTGTCAAATAACAATGCACCTAGTAAATTTTTCTTTATGTACTTTTTATCAGTATTTCCTAAAACTTTCATCTTTTTAGCTGGAACTTTGTAATCATCAGTAATCACAGCCCAGCCTACACTGTTCGTACCAATATCGAGCCCGATTGAGTAATTTTTCTTAGTCATAATTTTCCTCCTCTTATAATAAAGTTTAAATTTACGAAAAATACTATAAAATCAACGCTTTAATTAAATCAATAAAACTTTTCAGTAGTTTCAATAACTCCGTTAAAATCACCAATTTTTCTTTATCAAATTTAAACTTCCCCAAAAAAGCAACTCCTTAAAAACATAATATTTTTATATTTAAATTATAGCATATATTTTTAATTTTGATATTGCAAAAATTAATATAATTACTAACTAAAATTTGTTAGAATATAGAGTGGTTATGTTTTTAGTTTTAGAGTTGTGCGTTTTATAGCTTTAACAATTTCTATATAATATCACTTGTAAATAATAAGTAATTATTATATAATATGTTTGTTGGAACTATTCGAAACAACACAGCAAGTTAAAATAAGGCTTTGTCCGTACACATTTTGGCACCCGATTCGGGTGCGTTTTTTTGTGCCCTTACAGATAATTTCAACAAAACTAAGTAATTTTATTTTACTCTTTAAAATATGAAAAAACAAGCGTTTTCAAGGCGCTTGTTTTTCTGTTTTTATATTTCATTTAGCTCACCAACCAACCCCAGAAAAATGGGAGGGCAAAGGCAATTAAGCCACAAATCACAAAGAGGGCTTCCAACCATTTTTGAGGGATAGTCGTTGATTTAATCCAAAGAAGAATGGCAAACAGCCACGAAACTGCAAATAATAGCCAATAATACCATGCAAGGGACATCTTAATCGTTCCTTTCTACCTTAATGGTTTTCGGATGTTTCTGTTGGTCGTGCAGACGTTTAGCCAATTGACGGCGAGCAATGACAAGCAAGCCAATCATACTAACTTCGTAAGTGACAAAGAAAATGATAAAACAATGCAAGAAAAATTCCTCTGGTAAAACCCAGATAATTGGGTCTGTGGCTGGGTTGAACAGCCATGTTGAATCACCAGGGAAAAGCACTTCATGAAATAGCGTAAAAAATTGGTCAAAGCCAATCAGCAATCCTGCTACTGCAATTAGCACAGGCAAAATAGCTGCCAAAGTAAACGCTCTTCGATGTAGAAAAAGTGATTTTTCAGCTCTGCTAATTTTCCAAAAACGCCAAGACGGATACAGCAGCACCACAAAAACAGCTTGCGCTAAGTGAAATAAATGCTTAACGTCACGAAAATGCTTGAGCCCGTCTGTTGATGACGGGAAATCTGGCATAGAAAGGGTGTTCGAAAGTGGATTGGTCAGATAGGTCATCAGAATATTAAAGTTTTTCAAGAGGTCGTCTTTGGTAATCGTGACCTGAAGGGTTAGTTTGAGCCAATCAACTTCCAAAGGGTAAATCAGCCAAGCACCATAAATAGCTACCAAGACAGCTAGAGCAAGGAGCCAGAGCCAAGTACTAAACGTCCAAAGTTTATTTTTCATCAAAATTCCATTCATCTAAGCTAGCAAGGACATGGTCAGGTTTCACTGGAAGGGTAGGCACTTCTTCTGGTTTGGTGAAACCAGTCGTCACAAGCAAAGTAGCAATATCATTTTGAATTCCTGCCATAATATCTGTTAAATAATTATCACCAACCATGATAGCTTCTTCACGTTTAACTCCCAGAACATCCAAAGCTTTATTCATGATAATCGCATTTGGTTTGCCAATAAAGACTGGCTGCACACGTGTTGCAGTCTCCAAGAGTTTATTAATCGAACCAGCCCCTGGCATTAACCCACGCTCCGTTGGGATATTCAAATCAGGATTCGTTCCAATAAAGACTGCTCCTTTTTGAATGGCAAGCGTTGCAATGGCAAGCATTTCATAAGTTAGTTGCGTATCTAGTCCGACAACCACATATGCTGGATTTTCAGTATCTTCAACATAGCCAGCCTCAGCAATAGCTGTTTTCAAACCCGTTTCACCAATCACATAAACTGTTTTTCCACGATTCATGTCATTCATGTAATCAATCGTCGCCATTGTTGCTGTATAAATCGTTTCAAGCGGTGTATGCACATTGAATTGTGTCGCAAGCATTTCTTGAACTTTTTCTGGTGTGCGTGTCGTATTATTCGTCACCAAAACATAAGGAATATTGCGTTCTTGCAGACGTTGAATAAAACGTTCCCCAGCAGGAATACGATTTTTCCCTTTGTAAATTGTTCCATCTAAATCAATCAAATAGCCTTTATAAGTCATTCTTTCCTCCATTTTTACAACACCAAAAAGACTTTCTAGCTAAAAATTCTCTGACTATCCTTAGTCAATTAGTGTTTTCCAATTCTCATCGTGATAAGCAGTAAAGCACATCGCAATCTGCTCTTTCGTTGTCTTAGATTCAGCAAGATCAGGCAGGTTGTCACACGCAAAATACCCACTTGCTATCGTTTCTAAATTTTTTGTAAACTGCCCACCTTTGGCATGGCATAATGAAAAAATCTTACAAATCTTGTGAGCAGAAACTGGTTGATTGTGTTTTTCACGGTCTTGAATAGCAATCACGCGCTCCAATTGCACATCAAGTCCAGCTTCTTCTTTCACCTCTTTAAGCGTGTTTTCCGCCACAGATTGGTCAACATCACACCAACCACCTGGCAGCGCCCACTTTCCATTAGCTTCTTGCACTAGTAAAATCTTGTCATCTTGAAAAATAGCTGCGCGTGTATCAATTTTTGGTGTTTGATAGCCCGTTTCGTTAGCAAACAAATCAGCTACTTTCTGAGCTGGTAACTGCGATAATTCAGCCATCATTGCAACTGAAATCTCTCGAATTTCCTCAAAACGTTCAATATCATACTTATCGCGACCATAAGCTAGCCCTGCTTGTGCTAAGGATTGCAAGCGAACAAGCCAATCAACCCATTTCTTATCATCAACAGTCATTATTTTTCCTTCCACTCGATGCGAGCTTGTGCATGAACAACACCTTGGGTAACAATTTCATGTTTTGTTATCAAACCATCTGTTTCAACACGTGATTTAATATCATGCCCATAATGGACTTCTTTCACGTATTTGAGATTAATGCAGTGCGGAATGTGTTCCTCTAAAAACGCCACGTCCAACACATCATACATCCATTCAAGGTATTTGCTATTGTTAACATGACCATTCAAATCAAGGTCAAAAAAGCGAACGTGATAGGTTGTTTCTTCTGGAATTTCCAAGCTTTCGTAACGAGGACCACGATCGATTTTTTTAATCTTTTCAACGTCATAAACGTCAACAATTTCATCAATAACAGGGTGAACCTTTCTGCTATCATAATCCATGAGGACAAAAGTCGAATGAATCGTCATGATTTTATCACCAGATTCACCATAAACATTGAAATCACGGTAACAAAAGAGCTTATTATAAGCCGTAGGTACCGTTTCAATCACGATATTTTCAGTATATTTTGGCAAACGCTCGATTTCAATCGCATACTCTGTGATAATCCAAACAAGATTGTACGTTTGATAAATATAATCATCACTCATCCCCAGACTAAGTGACTGTTTCCCTGAAACTTGCAACACTAACGATAAAAGTTGCGGCAATTTCATGTTGTGATTAATGTCACTTTCGTAAAAAGGTACTTGATAATTTTCTTGATAACTTAATCCCATGTCATTACTCCAATATAAATCTCTCTGCTACCGTGTCTCCTAAAAAGAGACCTTTTTTAGTCATTCGAACCACCTCATCATCTGGCACCAAAAGCCCATGCTGACAAAGTTCTGTCACGATCTGACCATAACGTTCTTCAAAAGACACGCCAAACTTTTCTTCAAATTTTGCAATGGAAACGCCAGATTTCTTACGCAAGCCCAAGAAAAGTTCTTCTTCCATCATTTCGTCCTTAGTCAAGACCTCCTCTGACAACCTAGCATTTCCTTCAGAAACAGCCTTTAAATAATGTTGAATCGGCCCACGGTTACGATAACGAACACCGTTTAAATACCCAGACGCCCCAGCACCGACACCATAATATTCTGCATTATCCCAGTACATCAAATTATGACGACTTTCAAAACCTGGCTTGGTAAAATTAGAAATTTCATAATGCTCAAAGCCATTAGCTTCCAATTCAGCAATAATGTACTCAAACATTTCCGCCTCAAGGTCTTCTTGGGGCAAATTCAATTTTCCACGACGCATTTTATTCATGAAAACCGTGTGATGTTCTAAAATCAAACTATACAAACTCAAATGAGGAATATCCAGCGCTATCGCCTTAGCAACATTTTCCTTAACATCTTCCATTGTCTGACCAGGAAGCGCATAAATTAAATCAATCGAAATATTGTCAAAGCCTGCTGTTTTCAAATGGTCAATCGTCGAATAAATTTGCGATTCATTGTGGCTACGCCCAATTCTCTTTAATTGCTTATCATTAAAAGTCTGAACACCAAGCGACACACGATTAACAGCAGATTTTTTCAACACTTCAATCTTGTCATCCGTCAAATCCCCAGGATTTGCTTCAATGGTAAATTCTTCTAATACGCTCAAATCTAAATGCTTTGTCAAATCCGTCAGCAAATAATCCAATTGCTGCGCGGTAATTGAGGTTGGCGTTCCACCTCCGATATATAAGGTCCGCAATTGTTCAATATCATAACTCTCAAATTCACGAATAAGAGCCTGCAAATAATCGTCAACAGGCTGATTTTTGATAAATACTTTTGAAAAATCACAATAATAACAAATCTGCGTACAAAATGGTATATGAACATAAGCTGATGTTGGTTTTGTTAACATGACGCTATTATAACATTTT
Source organism: Streptococcus pasteurianus (assembly GCF_004843545.1). Lineage (NCBI taxonomy): Bacteria > Bacillati > Bacillota > Bacilli > Lactobacillales > Streptococcaceae > Streptococcus > Streptococcus pasteurianus. The sequence continues at coordinate 1,401,350 of NZ_CP039457.1, forward strand.
TACGAAGGATAACCAATGACTTTATTACGAAAGAAAAGGAGCAGGCAAAACGCATTTCCCATACTCCTCTTTTTATGAAAATGATTTTAGTCAATACCGATTTCTTTACGAACAACGTCAGCAATGGTATCCACGTAATAGCTTACTTCTTCATCCGTTGGTGCTTCTGCCATGACACGAAGAAGCGGTTCAGTACCACTTGGACGCACTAAAATACGACCATTGCCATTCATTTCAGCTTCCATTTTGCTGATAATATCAGCGATAGCTGGTACTTCCATGGCTTTGCTCTTCATGCTATTTTCAACACGAATATTCACTAATTTTTGTGGGTAAATAGTAACTTCGGAAGCTAATTCAGAAAGTGATTTGCCAGTTTCTTTCATCACTTTTGCCAATTGAATAGCCGTTAACTGACCATCACCTGTTGTGTTATAGTCCATGATGATAACATGACCTGATTGTTCACCACCAAGGTTGTAACCAGATTTACGCATTTCTTCAACAACGTAACGGTCACCAACTGCTGTAATCGCTTTGTTAATCCCTTCACGGTCAAGCGCCTTGTGGAAACCAAGGTTTGACATAACCGTTGTAACGATAGTGTTGTGAGCTAATTGTCCACGTTCTGATAAATATTTGCCGATAATGTACATGACTTTATCACCGTCAACAATGTCGCCATTTTCATCAACAGCAATCAAACGGTCGCTATCACCGTCGAATGCCAAACCAACTGCTGCGCCAGATTCTTTAACCAATTCTTGCAATTGTTCTGGATGAGTTGACCCAACGCCATCATTGATGTTAAGACCGTCTGGCTTTTCACCGATAACAGTAATATCAGCATCCAAATCCAAGAAAACATCACGCGCTGATACAGAAGCAGCTCCGTTAGCGGTATCAAGGGCAACTTTCATCCCTTCCAAGCTAACACCTGTTGAAACAAGAAATTTTTCGTATTTACGAAGTCCTTCTGGATAGTCAACTAATGTTCCTAAACCTTCAGCTGAAGGACGTGGAAGCGTATCTTCTGGAGCGTCAAGTAATGCTTCGATTTCGTCTTCTTGGTCATCAGCCAATTTAAAACCATCGCCACCGAAGAATTTAATCCCATTATCCAATGCAGGATTGTGACTAGCTGAAATCATGACACCGGCGCTCGCTTTTTCTGTACGAACTAGGTAAGATACCCCTGGAGTTGCTAAAACACCAAGTTTGTAAACTTCAATCCCAACAGAAAGAAGCCCAGCAACCAAGGCAGATTCTAACAATTCTCCTGAAATACGTGTGTCACGTGCCACAAATACTTTTGGACGTCCTGTTTCATGCTGACTAAGAACATAGCCACCAAAACGTCCCAATTTAAACGCCAATTCAGGTGTCAATTCGACATTTGCTTCTCCACGAACACCATCTGTACCAAAATATTTTCCCATTATTCTACTAGCGAAAAATCGCTTCCTCCATTACTAAATTCATTTCCTAAGATAATCTAAAATAATAGTTGCATTATAAAAACCACATTTTCATCTTAAATTATCATTAATTCATTAATATATAGTCTTTGCTATTATCTATTATTTTTTCGTTACTGTCAACTGAACAGTCACAACAGAAGGGTCAACAGTCACATTATTTGCTGATAAATTCACGCTGACACTTGTGTCTTTTGTAACATTAGCAATATCAACATTAGCAACAACTTCATCCACCGCATCCAAAGCATCCTGACTACCAGAAATCGTTACTTGGCTTTGGCTTAATTTGTATGAAATGTCAGAGATTTTATCACTCATCTCTCCTGTTGTTTTCACAGTTACTGGAACTGTTTTTGTCAATTTTTTCACGGTCACTTCTAATTTGGCTTTCGAAGGGTTAATAGCACTAGCTAAGATTGTGCCGTCTGCTGCCACAGCCTGCAAGGCTACGCGTCCACTGTAATTACTGTCCAACACTTCTGTTTCTGGCAATTTAGCAACCACATGGTCAATTTGGTCAATAATTGATTCCGAACTCGTGACTTCAACTTCAGAAATATTTGTTGAAACTTTTTTCAACTCATAGCCAGTAGCCAATTGACTGGAATCTACTTCACCTTGAACTTCAAATGTCTTTGTTTTCTTTTTACCGATTGTTACTGAAATACTACTTGGTGAGGTTGTCGCCGTAACTCCTGATGGCAAATCCGTCACTTGCAAAGGAACCGTCTGTGTCCCCTCACCCAAGTTTGTCAAATCAGCTACTACCTTAAAACTTCTTGTATCATTATTAATCTCAGAATCCAGTTTGACACGATTAATCGATGTCAGATAAACCTCTGTTTCATAAGAATAACCACTAATAAAATACTTATCAGTATCATATTTAATATCAATGGGAACATTCTCCAAAGTATGGGTATAAGTTTCTGTTGCCCCCGATACTTGCGAGCCTGTCCGTGTGTAATTACTTGATGTGGCTGTTAAAAATAAGAGAATGGAAAAGACAATAGATACAATAACCAACCAAAATTGACTATTGAAAAATTTCTTCATTGTTTCTTCCTCCAAATCTTATGATACCAGTGTTCTTCTTCCTCTACTTCTGTGATTAATTGTGTTCGAAGAATAGCTTCAAAGTTTTCTTTGGTCAAATCGTGTAAGAATTCACCTTTTGACGTAATTGAAATACCACCTGTTTCTTCTGAAACAACAATCGTTAAGGCATCAGAATTCTCTGACAGACCAATCGCTGCGCGGTGACGTGTCCCAAATTCTTTTGAAATCGCCATTGATTCTGACAAAGGAAGATAAGAACAAGCCGTCGCAATTTTATTGCCTCTGATAATGACAGCACCGTCATGCAAAGGCGTATTTGGAATGAAAATATTAATCAATAACTGACTTGAAATATCCGCGTCCAAAGGAATCCCTGTTGAAATATATTCCTGCAAAGTTTGCGTGCGTTCAATTGAGATTAAAGCCCCAATCTTACGCGGACTCATGTAAGCCACCGATTTCACCAGTGCTTCAACCAACTTTTCCTCGTCACTCACTTGCTGTGTTTGTAGGAAAACTTGTGTTGAACGGCCAAATTTCTCAAGACCAGAACGAATTTCAGGAGCAAAGATAACCACACCCGCAATAACACCATAAGTGATGACTTGATTCATCAAGTAAGTAATCGTCGTAAAGCCAATCCATTCAGCTACAAACTTTAGTAAAATGAAGAACACGACCCCTTGAATCAAGGACATGATTTTCGTACCCGCAAGGGCTTTGATTAAACGATAAATAAAATACGCAACAATTAAAATATCCAAAATGTGAACGACAATTGTCCATGGGTTTTCAACTAAAGTTGCCCAAAATTTAGCATCAATAGCCGTAAAATTACTCATACATGCATCTCTTTTCTCTAACTAATTAAAACTACCTTTCTATTATACCACGTTTAAAACAGATTTTCTTTATTAGAATATATCTTTTTGTGGTACAATATTTCTATGAAAGTAAACACACTTATGGGAATCACGGCTGGGAAGTCAGCTCACTTTGTCCTTTCAAAAATGGGACGTGGCTCAACCTTGCCTGGAAAAATCGCCCTCAAATTCGACAAAGATATTTTAGACACTATCGCTAAAGATTATGAAATCGTTGTGGTAACAGGAACAAACGGTAAAACTTTGACCACTGCTCTTACAGTTGGGATTTTACGTGAAGCTTTTGGTGAAATCGTCACAAATCCAAGCGGTGCCAATATGATTACTGGGATTACTTCAACTTTCTTGACAGCCAAAAAAGCCAAATCTGGTAAAAAAATTGCCGTGCTTGAAATCGACGAAGCTAGTCTGCCAAAAATCACAGAATACATCACACCAAGTCTCTTTGTATTCACCAATATTTTCCGTGACCAAATGGACCGTTACGGTGAAATTTACACCACTTACCAAATGATTTTAGACGGTGCTGCCAAAGCTCCAACAGCAACAATCTTAGCCAACGGAGACAGCCCACTTTTCAATTCTACAAACGTGGTAAATCCTGTTAAATATTATGGCTTTGACACTGAAAAACACACTCCAGAACTCGCACACTATAATACCGAAGGAATTTTGTGTCCACAATGTCAGCAAATTCTAAAATACAAATTGAACACCTATGCAAACCTTGGTGATTATGTCTGTGACAATTGTGGTTTCCACCGTCCAAAACTCGATTATGCCTTGACAGAATTGACGAAAATCACCAATACAACTTCTGAATTTGTCATTGACGGTCAAGATTACAAAATCAACGTCGGTGGTCTCTATAACATTTATAACGCTCTTGCTGCGGTGTCTGTTGCTGAATTTTTCGGAGTTGCTCCTGAAAAAATTAAAGCTGGTTTTGATAAGAGTCGCGCCGTCTTTGGACGCCAAGAAACCTTTAAAATCGGTGATAAATCTTGTACTTTGGTTCTCATTAAAAACCCAGTTGGCGCTAGTCAAGCACTTGATATGATTAAATTAGCCCCTTATCCATTTACACTTTCTGTCCTACTCAATGCCAATTACGCTGACGGAATTGATACCAGTTGGATTTGGGATGCTAACTTCGAGGCTGTTTTAGATATGGATATTCCTCAAGCATTTGCAGGCGGTGTTCGTCATTCTGAAATTGCTCGTCGTTTGCGTGTGACAGGCTACGATGAAAACAACATCACCGAAGCCGAAAGTCTCGAGGATATTATGGCATTAATTGAATCACAAACAACTGAGCACGCCTATATCCTTGCAACTTATACCGCCATGTTACAATTCCGAGAAATTCTAGCTAGTCGCCATGCCGTTGGAAAGGAGATGAATTAAAATGACTTACACTTCGCTACAATCTCCTAACACAAAAGATTACAACTATGAGTTAAACGTTGCCCACCTTTACGGCAATCTGATGAATACCTACGGTGACAATGGTAATATCCTCATGATGAAATATGTCGGTGAAAAGCTTGGAGCTAAAATGACCTTTGACATTGTTTCATTAGGAGATACCTTTGATGCTGACTACTACGATATGGTTTTCTTTGGTGGTGGTCAAGACTATGAACAAACTATTGTCGCCAAAGACCTTCCACGTAAGAAAGAAGCCATTGCTGATTTCATCAACAAAGACAAAGTCATTCTAGCTATCTGTGGTGGTTTCCAACTCCTTGGTCAATACTATGTTCAAGCCAATGGTGAAAAAATCAATGGTATTGGTGTTATGGGACATTACACCCTCAACCAAGAAAATAATCGTTTCATCGGAGATATAAAAATCCATAACGATGAATTTAACGAAACTTACTATGGTTTTGAAAATCACCAAGGTCGAACATTCTTGTCTGATGACGAAAAACCACTTGGTATCTGCGTTTACGGAAATGGTAACAACAAAGAGGACGGCACTGAAGGTGTTCATTATAAAAATGTCTATGGCAGCTACTTCCACGGACCTATCCTCTCACGTAATGCCAACCTTGCTTACCGCCTAGTGACAACAGCTCTAAAAAATAAATACGGTTCTAGTATTACACTACCAAGTTACGATGACATTCTTTCAAAAGAAGTCACCGAAGAGTATGCCGATACTAAAAGTAAAGCTGAATTTGAAAAATAACCTTAAAAGGATTGCAGTTTATTGAAGTGACCCCCAAATGTTAGACTAAATATTTAAGTTAAGGATTGAGTTCTGTATTGCACAGGACTTAGTCCTTTTAATGTAAGTTTGATTCGTTTAGTGTTGTAGTAGTTGATATATTCTGAAATAGCTGTTTTCAATGTTTCGAGGGAAGTAAATTCCTTCTCAAACCCATAAAACATTTCTGTCTTCAATGTTCCAAAGAAAGATTCCATCATGCCGTTGTCTAAGCTATTTCCTTTACGCGACATGGACGGTCTCATTCCATGCTCCTCAAGAAAATGATGGTAGTAAGTGTGTTGATATTGCCATCCTTGGTCACTATGTAAAATAGTGCCCTGATAAGTTTGTTCAGGAAAAGCCTCGGAAAGCATCGTTTTAAGTTGTTGTAAGTTTGGCGAGGTAGATAAATTATATGCAATAATCTCACTGTTAAAGCCATCAAGAACTGGTGATAGATACAATTTTTGATTACTAGCAGGGATTGAAAACTCTGTTACATCGGTATAACACTTCTTAAGTGGTTGGGCAGCTTTAAATTGACGCTTAATGAGATTATCAGCTTTCTTGCCCACCTCACCTTTATAAGAGTTATAGCGACGTTTCGCACGGATTCTAGCTTTCAAACCAAGTTCTGTCATCAGACGTTGAACTTTCTTATGGTTAACTTTATAGCCTCGATTTTTAAGTTCGAGGTGAATTCTACGGTAACCATATCTCCCTTTGTTCTCAGAATAAATATCTTGAATAGCTTCTTTTAATTCTTTGTTTTTATCTACCTGGGTTAGACGTTTAACCTGATAATAGTAGGTTGATCGAGACAGCTTCAAAATATTAAGTAGGATTCTTAAATCAAATACATTGATTAGTCCTTGAATGATTTCTGTTGCTCTTTGAGCCTTGCTTCGTCCCTCAATCGGAGTTCTCTCAACTTTTTTAGTACGGCATTCTCCGCTCTAAGGTACTCATTTTCATATTGAAGACGCTCTAATTCAGTCATTTCTTCAAGTTTTTTCTTTGGTTTGCGTCCCATCTTTACAGGTCTCCCTCTTGATTTCTCAAGAATAGTATACCCGTTTTTCTTGTATTGCGCTATCCAATTAGGAAGCATTCCCTTATTTGGTAATCCATAATCTAGAGAAACCTCTAGCTGAGACCTACCTTTCATCAGAACTTCGTTTATGATTTCCTGCTTTAGTTCAGGAGAATAATACCTATTTTTCCTTTTACAAACACTTTCCAATCCGTGTATATCAATGAGGCGGACCATGTATTGAAGGTTATACTTACTAATATTAAATGTTTGACTGATTTTAGGCCATGTCCAACCAGATTGTCGTAAGCGATAGATTTCAATTTTATCTTCATAACTTAATTTCATAGAAAAACACCCCAAAAGTTAGATTTGTTGTCTAACTTTTGGGGTGCAGGTCAATCGCAGTCCTTTTTCTTTGTAGCCAAGCTTCCTAATTACCATAACAAAGTCACTTTAATCAAAAATTAAGCACTTTAAAATAGAGATTATTAAGCATTTCTAGCCATATTAAAAATTAGCACAAGACTTAACTGCCCCTTTTTTGCCCCTTAAACACAAAAAAAGAGCCTATTTGAAATAGATAGGCTCTCAAAACGTTGATATATCAACGATTATTTTTTCAAGTTGTAGAATGATTTCAATCCACGGTATTCAGCTACTTCACCAAGTTGGTCTTCGATACGAAGCAATTGGTTGTATTTAGCGATACGGTCAGTACGTGAAAGTGAACCAGTTTTAATTTGACCAGCGTTAGTTGCAACTGCGATGTCAGCGATTGTTGAATCTTCAGTTTCACCTGAACGGTGTGATACAACGGCAGTGTAACCAGCTTCTTTAGCCATTTCGATAGCTTCGAATGTTTCAGTCAAAGTACCGATTTGGTTAACTTTGATAAGGATTGAGTTAGCAGCTTCTTCTTTGATACCACGTTCAAGGTATGAAGTGTTAGTTACGAAGAAGTCATCACCGACCAATTGAACACGTTTACCAAGACGTTTAGTAAGTTCTTTCCATCCGTCCCAGTCGTTTTCGTCCATTGCATCTTCGATTGTGATGATTGGGTATTTGTTAACCAATTCTTCAATGTAATCGATTTGTTCTGAAGCAGTACGTTTAGCTGCGCCTTCACCTTCGAATTTAGTGTAGTCATAGATTCCGTTATCGTAGAATTCTGATGAAGCACAGTCAAATCCAAGGAATACATCTTCACCTGGTTTGTAACCAGCAGTTTCGATAGCTTTGATGATTGTTTCTACGGCATCTTCAGTTCCGTCAAATTTAGGAGCAAATCCACCTTCGTCACCAACAGCTGTTTCAAGACCACGTTCTTTAAGGATTTTCTTAAGAGTGTGGAAGATTTCAGCACCCCAACGAAGAGCTTCTTTGAATGTAGGTGCACCAGCAGGTAAGATCATGAATTCTTGGAAAGCGATTGGAGCGTCTGAGTGAGAACCACCATTGATGATGTTCATCATTGGAGTTGGAAGAACTTTAGTGTTGAAACCACCAAGGTAGTTGTAAAGTGGAACTTCAAGGTAGTCTGCTGCTGCACGAGCTACGGCAATAGAAACACCAAGGATAGCATTTGCACCGAGTTTACCTTTGTTTGGAGTACCATCAAGAGCGATCATTACACGGTCAATAGCTTGTTGGTCACGAACATCGAAACCGATGATTGCTTCAGCGATGATGTTGTTAACGTTGTCAACAGCTTTTTGAGTACCAAGACCGTTGTAACGAGATTTGTCTCCGTCACGAAGTTCAACTGCTTCGTGTTCACCAGTAGAAGCTCCAGAAGGAACCATACCACGTCCGAATGCACCTGATTCAGTGTAAACTTCTACTTCAAGTGTTGGGTTACCGCGTGAGTCAAGGACTTCGCGAGCGTAAACATCAGTAATAATTGACATTATGTTACTCTCCTTATGAGTTTTTAATATTTTTACACTAAAATAATACCATAATATCGCCACTTAGGCAAATAAAAACGAGAAATTTTGAAAAACCAATTTAACTTTCATGCCTTTTTTCAAAATACTTTATGCGCTTACGGCTGAGAAATGACAGTTTAGTAAATTTAACTTATAATGAAGTTAAGAAATAATCGAGGTTAAATAGTATGAGTGATTTAGAAAGTAAAGTTTTACATGCTGCTGCAGGGGAGAATCGACTTAATCCTGATGAACAACGACGCTATTTTGGAACATTTGCTGAACGCGTGGTCTTGTCAATACTGCTTGATGACAGTCGTTTGGAAGATACTAAAGCACGTTTCGAGGACATTTTAAAACATTTAGCGAGTGATTATGACATGTTATTTGTCAAAATTTCACCAAAATTGGCGGTCGCCGACCAATGTTACTATATGAAAATAGCGCAAAATCTTGAAATTCAAGCAACAATCGTTGATGAAAAAAATGCGCATTCACCTTATGGGATTATCGTTCATTCGAATCAAGCTGAAAATGTTGACAATCCACTGTTAGCAGTGCGTTTTCCACAAACACATGACAAACCAAAAGAAGTCCCTAAAAAGGGCTTCTGGTCAAAATTATTCAATAAAGATTAACGTTTGGTAAAGGCTAGTAGATTGCCAATATTTTGGGCGGTGCGTTCTAGATTTTGAGGAGCCTGCGCTAGCGTATTTTCCAAAGAATCGACGTCTGATATAATCGGAAAAGCTGCTTGAATATTAGCAACTGGAAAGTCTGGCAAATCATCTTTTAAGCTACCGCAAATGGCAATGACTAATTTGCCTCTTGGCGTACGACTAGCAACGCCAACAGGGGCTTTCCCAGACAAACTTTGTTTATCCATGCGTCCCTCACCAACAATGACGACATCCGCAACTTGGACTCGACGGTCAAAGTTGAGCATATCAAGAACTGCGTCGATACCAGAGATAATTCGTCCACCGGTAAATGCAGCTAGCCCTGCTGCCATTCCGCCGCCTGCTCCTGCTCCCGCTAAATCGAGGATTACTGGGAAGAAGCTTTGGTAAAATTGCTCCATATCCTTATCAACACTTGCGAATTTTTCGTTCGCAAGTCCTTTTTGACCACCAAAAACATAGGTTGCGCCATTAGGACCGCATAGTGGATTGGTAACGTCAGTAATAATTGTTAGCTCAACTTGTGATAAATCCCAATGGTAATCTTCATAGGAAATCGTTGTGATGTTTCCAAGATTATCACCAACTGCAGCAACTTCTTGACCAGACTCGTCAAAGAAACGATAGCCTAATCCTGCTGCCATTCCAATACCACCATCATTAGTGGAACTGCCGCCAACACCAATCATGATTTCTTTGGTACCAAGGTCAACAAGATGTCCAATCATTTCACCGACACCTTTTGTCGTTAATGTTAGCGGATTGCGCTTATCAAGTGGAACTTTTTCCAAGCCACATATGTCAGCCATTTCAAAAACAGCTAATTGACCATTGGTCGCATAGTGAGCTTCCACAGGCTGACCTAATGCTCCCGTAACAATATGGCTATCACGCCTTAGGTGCAAGCCATCAGTTAAGGTCTCCAAGGTTCCTTCGCCACCATCGCCAATCGGCATTAAGTCAAAAGTCGCATTTGGCAGTGCTTTTTTTAATCCCCTTTGAATGGCTTTTGCCGCATCGAGGGCAGATAAACTTTCCTTAAATGAATCGGGTGCTATCAATATGTGCATGGTACCAACTCCCCTTCATATGTTACTATATATACTATTATATAATTTTTTGAACGAAAGAGGTTAGAAAAACATGGAAAAATGGGATGCTTATTTAGCAAATGGGCAAAAAACAGGTCGTATCTTAACGCGTGGTCAGTCAATTCCTGATGATTTGTACCACTTGGCAGTAGATTGTTTGGTGCAACATGTTGACAATGATATTTTGTTTGTGCAAAGACATTTAGAAAAAGAGGCTTTTCCAGGATTTTTTGAAGCTAGTGCAGGTGGCTCTGCTCTTTATGGTGAGGATTCTAAACAAGCTGTTCGACGTGAGTTGCTGGAAGAAACTGGGCTTCTACCAGTTGAATTAACATTTTCAAAAAGGACTGTTTACAAAGATGACAATTGTATCATGGATAGCTACCTTGCTCTGGTAAATTCTCCCAAAGATACCATAACTCTCCAAAATAGCGAAACCATTTCGTACCAATGGGTGGCAAAAGAAAAGTTAAAAGCATTTTTAGAAACACACCCAGTCGTTCCACTACACCGCTTACTGATAGAAACATTATTTTTAGATGATTAAGAGGCTAGGATTTTATCCCTAACCTCTCTTTTTGTGCCTACTGTAAGTTATTCTGATTTTTTGTGGCGTTTGAGTTCGAGCAAAGCTATGCTTGCTAGGCTTAAAACGCCTGCAAAGGTAAGAAGTGTGCCATCTTTTTCACCTGTCGCTGGTAAAGTTTCAGCAGTATCAGTAGTTGATAGTGTTTCAAGATTGGCATCTACTGTGATAGGTGTAGTTGTCGTTTCCACGACAGAAGCTTTTGCTTGATCATCAGATGTCACGCCAGTTTCAGCTGAGGTTTGTGTTACCATATCTGATGATTGAGCAGCTTCTTTAGCATAAATAATGCCGTATTGACTAAAATGTTCCGTATCAAAGATGACAAATTTCAATGTTTGCCCTGCCACAGTACGGCTGATTTCTTCAAATACTAGTGACTGTGGTTGTCCATTTTCTGGGAGATAAAAGACTTGAGCAACAGTCTTGCCAGCATCAATTGGTAAAATAACTCGCACTGTTTTTGTAATGGCTAAGACATTTCCAAAATCGTCAGTTGGCTGAATATCAAACAAATCGTAATCTGTTCCTTTTAGAACTTCTGGTGTTTTGACATCATTTGTTTCTTGGTGACTTACCTTGATTTTCTTGATGTCATCACGTTCACCTGCTCCTAAAATAACGCTAACACCACTTGCTTCATCATAAAGCGTGCGTTCCGTTTCAGCGCCAGCTTTTTTCAAACGTAAAATGGTAGCTGTTAGTGGCTCGAGGGTTAATCCTGTTTCAGTCATTGTGACACCGCTTGGATTTTCTATCGCTTCTACTCCTGCTTGCTTACCATCTGCAATGATTTCAGCTGATAGGAGATTTCGGTAATCATCTGTCAATACAAAATCACGCGCCACGGTATCTGCATTGATAAAAACAGCGTAAATATCGCCATTGCTAGCAATTGTTTGATAAGCAATAATCAAATCTTCTTGCCCAACACCATTTTCATTTGGAATGGTTATCAAGCTCACATTGCGGTCAACTTCTTCTTTGGTTTTAAGCGTAAAAGCATCTGTTGAGCGGCGAATGGCAATCAAACCTTTTGTATAAGTCTGGCTTTGCGTATTTTCTGGGTAAGCTTCGCTATCTGTGGCTTTAGCCCAATCAAAATGATTAATCGCATCTGTCGAATCATAAGAATCACTGATGAAATATGGGTATTCAAACGGTGTGCCGTCAGCATTAGTCAACAAATCAGATTTTGCTGGCACTTTATCTGCTGAAACTGGTGTCTTGTAATCCTCGTCAAGGAATTGTTTCGTACGACCGTACTCTTGCCCAGAATGAATAAAGGCAGTTCCTTGTGATGTTAAGACAATAAGGTTTCCTAAACGCAAACGACGTTGGATTTCTGCTTCATTTTCAGCAACAGTTGGGTCTTTTTGAATGGATTTTGCAATCACATCATGAAGCGTTAAATTGTCATGAGCAGCAATGTATTGAATCACATCACCTGGGTCATCTGCGGTGAAATTACTTGGCTGAGCTTTAATATTATTAAAGAGTGTTTGCAAATCTTTTGCGCCACCTGTAATAAATGCTGCCGCTCCTTCACTTGGATAACCTGATTTGAGGAGGTTACGAATGTCATCAGAGAAAGAAGCGACGCTATCAGTTTGTGACATCCAAGTCTGGTCTGCTGGTTGTCGGCTATCATTAGCATCTCCAGCATAAGAAATCCATCCCTCGCCAAGCATGATAATATTCGGATTCAGTGCTTTAGCCGTATCATATGCCATGTGCACCGTTTCGGCATCCAAATCTCCCATCATATCAAAACGGAAACCGTCAACTTTGAACTCATCAACCCAATAAGCAATTGAATCAAGCACCAAACGTCTTGTCATATAATGCGTTGTTCCTGGGCGACCGCCACCAAAGCTTGTTTTAACTGTTCCATCAGCTTCCATAAAATGATAATAATTTGGCTCCAAAGCTTCAAGAATAGCAAGGTCAGCTGTGTGATTGTAAACCACATCAAGAATAACACCCATCCCACGTTTATGGATTTCAGCAATCAAATTCTTGAATTCCTCAATGCGTTTTGCTGGGTTAGTTGGGTCTTCTGAATACATTCCTGTCAAAGCAAAGTAGCTCTGTGGGTCATATCCCCAGTTATAATTCGTATTGCTAGAAGCATAGTCCGTCAAACGCTCAGCATTCGCCAATTCATTGACATAATAATAGCTCATCACTGGCAAAAGTTGAATATGCGTCACGTCAAGCTCTTGAAGGTAATCTATTTTTTCAACAAAGGCTGCAAAAGTCCCAAATTGATGTTGAAGTTCATCTGAAATAGCGATATCTGATGTGAAATCACGAACGTGTGCTTCGTAAATAATAGCATCTTCACGATCCGTGTATCCGCTAATATCAGCGTAGGTCAATTCTTGATTGCCAATTGTACTAGTATCCACAATCGCAGCTTTTGCTACCTTGTATGACGGGTCAGTTCCAATCAAATCACTATTCCATTCCGCTAATGATTTGGCATAAGGGTCAAGTGCGAGAACCGTTTCATCTCCACGTGTGATTTCATAATGATAATAATAACCACGATAATCAGAAACACCAAGACCCGATTCTTGCGTCAAAGCTGCTGACCATTGGCCCTTATCACCTTTAACCATAGCAATCTTTCCAACAACCTTAGTTTGGTCATCTTTATCATAAAGAACCACCGAAACACTATCTGCACTTGGTGACCAAACAGTCAAATCAACACGCACTCCTTCTTCTGACACACGCGCGCCTAACTCACCATCATAGGCATAAAGAGAATCTGTATATTGCCAATTGGTCTTAGCTTGATAGTCATCACCAGCATAACTAACCGTGTATGGTGCTAAAAGTTGTGAAAAATCACCAATAATCGTTGACTGATTAGTTTCAGGATTCAATACAAGGTCAGAAATAGTCATCAGATTACCATCTTTATCAGTTACCTTAACATTTTCAAATAACTCATCCTTATCAGCGTCAGCTAAATTGCTAACGATAGCAACAATCTCTGTCGGACTTGTTTGCTGAACTGATATCAAACGAATAGTGCTTACAAAATATGGATTCGTGTAAATTGTCTTATCCTCGTCTTTCAAAAAAATTTGTGTGTGATTAGCTAAATCTTTAAAGCTATAATTGTCTGGCTGAATTTTGGCATCATCGCCCTCCTTAGACTCATCTAGTAAGAGAAATCCAAGTTCATTGAAATCTGATAGAGTAATATCCATATCAGTTTCAGTCACAACAGTTTAGGTATCATCTTCACTAATGGTTAATTCAGTATTTTCAACCTCAGCTTGCATGTCAGCTAAGGTATCAGTCTTACTTTGTGCAACTTCATTGGCTTGCTCTGCTATTTCCCATTGATTTGTTACCAATTCTGTTGCCGTTTCAGTGGAGACATATTTGCTAAACTAGCACTCCAAAAAAGAGCCGACTTCCCCTTTCCATACAGAACCTCCGTATCTTTCAACATAATGATTTTTTACGATTTCAGTATACAAAATATTTTTAATTTGCGCAATCGTTTTCGTAAATATTTTTTAGCATTATTCATGACTTCAAAATAAACATTATATAAGTTGTTTTAATTTAAATGCAATCGATTGCTTCGAAAAATACAAAAAAACCGAGCATGGCTCAGCTTCTTTGGTTGTATCGTTAAACATGCAAATGCAGTGCTTAATAATTAGTAATTTCTGGTCGGTCGTGGACATTACTTTTCTTACCTTGGCGTGCTTTTAAAACAGCATCAACATCTTCAACACTAACGCCAGTTTCGACCAACATTACTGCCAAATGGTACAGAACATCTGCTGTTTCATTGGCGATTTCATCTTTGTCTGCATTTTTGGCTGCAATAACAACTTCTGTCGCTTCTTCCCCAACCTTTTTAAGAATTTTATCCAATCCTTTATCAAAAAGGTAATTGGTATAAGAGCCTTCCTTTGGATTTTCTTTACGGTCTATTGCTTCTTTATATAATGTTTCTAGCATGTCTTTATCCTTTCTATCATCACAAAATGTCATTGAAAAAACAGCTGTAAGCGCCCGTATGACAAGCAGCGCCCTCTTGCTTAACAGCGACCAATAAGGTATCACAGTCGCAATCCGTTTTGATTGATTTGACGTATTGATAATGACCGCTAGTTGCCCCTTTATGCCAGATCTCTTGACGTGAGCGGCTCCAGTAGTGCATTTGCTTGGTTTCCAATGTTAAGTGATACGCTTCTTCGTTCATGTAGGCTAACATCAGTACTTGTCCTGTTTGGTAATCCGTCACAATCACAGGAACAAGACTATCTTGTTTCGCAAAATCAAGTTTTATTTCACTCATACTCATTGTCTCACCTCAATTCCTGCAGTAGCCATGGCAGCTTTGGTATCAGCAATTGAAACTTCGCCAAAGTGGAAAATGGAAGCGGCAAGCACACCTGTTGCAGTTGTTTTTTCAAAAACGTCAACCATATGGTCAATATTTCCTGCACCACCAGACGCAATGATTGGGACATTAACCACATCAGCGACAGCATTTAGCATATCCAAATCAAATCCTGACTTCGTGCCGTCTTTATCCATGCTAGTTAGTAAAATCTCACCTGCACCAAGGCTGACAACAGCCTTTGCCCATTCAATCAAATCAATGCCAGTATCCTTGCGCCCACCTGCCACATAAACATGCCAAGTGCCGTCAGCTTCTTTACGAGCATCAATAGCCGATACCACACATTGATTGCCAAATTTTTCAGCACAATCTTTGATGAGTTGAGGATTGGCTACCGCAGAAGAATTAACCGCGACCTTGTCCGCACCAGCTTTAAGCATTTTATTCATGTCCTCAACCGAGCGAATGCCACCGCCAACTGTAAAAGGAATGAATACTTGGTCAGCCACACGCTTCACCATTTCCACAGTTGTATCACGTTTTTCATGTGTTGCGGTAATGTCCAAGAACACCAATTCATCACACCCAGCTTCATAATAAGCACGCGCCGCATCAACAGGATCACCAACATCTGTTAAATTAACAAAATTAACCCCCTTAACCACGCGCCCATCTTTAACATCAAGACAAGGAATAATGCGTTTTTTCAGCATAAGCTATCCTCCAAAAGCTTTCAATTCGTCAAGGCTAATATTGCCGTTATAATAAGCTTTACCAACGATTGTCCCAGCAACACCAATTTCTTGCAATTTCACCAAATCATTCTTCTCAGCAATGCCGCCAGAAGCAATAACTTTAGCCGTCGTTAACTCAGCCACTAAACGTTCATAATGTTCAAAATTTGGTCCTGTTAGCGTACCATCACGGTCAACATCTGTATAGACAAATAGGGTCACCCCCATTTTCTCCATGGCTTTAGCTAAGCTGATGTAGTCAACATTACTCGTTTCTAGCCAACCTTCAGTTGCCACAAAACCATTTTTAGCATCAATACCAACCACAATTTTATCACTGCCAAATTTATCTAAAGCTGCCTTGACAAAATCTGGATTTTTCACCGCCATAGACCCGATAATCACACGGTCAATGCCAACCGCTAGGTAATCTTCAATTTGCTCAAGGGTACGAATACCACCACCAACTTCGACACCAAGCCCTGATTCTTGCTTCAACTTGGCAATTAAATCGCGATTCGTTGCTCGCCCATCAAGCGCTCCGTCCAAATCAACAACATGAATAAATTCAATACCAGCTTGCGCAAAGATTTTTGCTTGTCCAAGCACATCTGGATTAACAACCGTTTTTTGGTTGAAATCACCTTTAAAAAGACGAACTGCCTGTTCTTCTTTAATATCAATCGCTGGAAGAATCTGCATATAAACTCCTTTTCTTTATAAAACGCTACTCTAAGCAACTTAAAATCATTCTTAGTCACCACAAAGGGCAATAAATTTTTCAAGAATTCCTAAACCGACGTCACCTGATTTTTCAGGGTGGAATTGCGCTCCGTAAACATTATCCTTGTGAATCATGGCTGGTACTTCAATACCATAATCAGCAGTCACATCAATGTATTCTTTCGGAACATCTGTAAAATAGCTATGCACAAAATAAACGGATTTGCCAGCAAGCCCTGCTGTTAACGGACTATCTTGTTTCACTGTCAAATCATTCCATCCCATATGCGGAACAGGCATAGTCTTAGTTGCTTGAATTTCACGACAAACACCTGGGATAAAGCCAAGTCCTTGTGTTTCTTGGTGTTCCAAGCCAATCTCTGTCAAGACCTGCATTCCTAAACAAATGCCCAGTAACGGCGTTCCCTTAGCTACTGCTTCCTTGATAGCAGAAACCAGGCCACGCTGTTGTAACTCAGCCATGGCAGCAGGATAAGCACCAACCCCTGGCAAAATCAGACCGTCCGCAGCTAAAATCTTGTCTCGATTACTAGACAATTCAGCCTGAACACCGATTTTCTGTAAAGCTCTTAACACATTAGCAGTATTACCTGCATCATAATCAATCACAATTATCATATCTCAGCTCTCAAGCCTTCCACACACTACTAAATGAGACGTGTCATGGCTGATTTCCTTTCTCTGTATTTTAAAGCAATCCTTTTGTTGAATTAACACCATGGATTTCAGGGTTAATGGTAATTGCTTCGCGAAGAGCACGACCAGTTGCCTTAAAAAGACTTTCTGATTTATGGTGATTATTTTTTCCGTGTAAAATCTTCAAATGCAAATTCATCTGAACATTAAATGCCAAGGCTTGAAAAAATTCTTCAACCAATTCTGTATCAAAATTGCCAAGTTTTGGATTATCAAACTCACAATCAAAAACAAGGTAGCTACGCCCTGATAAATCAAGACTTGCCATACCAAGCGTTTCATCCATAGGAACGAAAGCTGTACCATAACGATTGATGCCAGCCTTATCATCAAGGGCTTCTTTCAAAGCTTGTCCTAAAACAATTCCCACATCTTCAACCGTATGGTGACTATCAACATGCAAATCACCATCTGCTTTTACTACAAGGGAAATACGGCTATGTCTTGCAAAAAGGGTCAACATATGGTCAAAAAAACCAACACCAGTATCAATCTCTACTGGTTCTTGAGCATCTAAATTAAGGCTCAACTTAATCTTTGTTTCAAAGGTATTACGTTCAATCTCTGCTTGTCTCATAAAATATCCTTTTCTTTCTGTGCAAGTAACGTCACTAGTTTTTACCATCTAAAATATCAATGACTTTGTACAAATCTGCTTCGTTGATTTGGTAAGGCGCTTCTTTTCGTACAACTGGCTTAGCACAAAAAGCGATACCAATACCAGCTGTTTTAATCATTGGCAAATCATTAGCACCATCTCCCATAGCAATGGTTTGACTTAATTCTAAGCCATTTTCAGCTGCCCACTCAATCAAGCTAGCTTTCTTGACATCTTTAGTGACGACCTCGCCAAGAACCTTGCCTGTCAAAACACCGTCTTTAACTTCTAAGCGGTTAGCCTTGACATAATCAAGTCCGATACGTTTTGCCAACACATCAACCGTTTCATGGAAACCGCCTGACACGACAGCCACTTTATAACCACGACGATGCAATTCTGCCACTAATTTTTCAGCACCATTTGTAAAATGCATGCGCGCAAGCACCTTATCAAAAATGCTTTCTGGCAAGCCCTTCAATAAACCGACACGTTCATCTAACGCTTGTTTAAAATCAAGTTCACCATTCATGGCACGCGCAGTAATGTCAGCAATCTTCTCACCAACACCCGCTTCTTCACCCAATAAATCAATTCCTTCTTCTTGAATGAGGGTAGAGTCAACATCCATTACCAATAATCCATTTACCTTAGTCATGACGCACCTCAATAGCTCTAGCATGAGCTTGTAATCCTTCAGCATAAGCAAGTGTTGTAATATCGTGACTAGCTGCATTCACAGCAATTTTTGAATATTGCATATACTGGATACGTTTGACAAAATCATGCACACCTAGCGCTGATGAGAAACGGCTTGTGCTAGTTGTTGGCAAAATATGATTTGCCCCTGCGTAATAATCACCGATTGGTTCACTCGTGAAATGCCCAAGGAAAACAGAACCCGCATTTTCAATCGCATCAAGATAATCATAAGCATTATCCATAGCAATTTCCAAATGTTCTGGCGCCACTTGGTTCATCAATTCAAACATTGCCTCAACAGAATCTGCAATGATGATACGACCATTATTTTCAACAGAAGCACGTGCAATTTCTTCACGTGGCAAGGTTTTAAGTTGTTCTTCGATTTCCTTTTCAACCGCATCCGCTAACGCTGCTGAATTTGTCACCAAAATCGCACGCGCACGCACATCATGCTCAGCTTGTGAGAGCAAATCTGCTGCAACGTATTTTGGATTGGCTGTGTCATCTGCGATCACACCAATTTCAGACGGACCTGCAATCATGTCAATACCAACAATACCGTAAACGAGTTTTTTAGCTGTCGCAACAAAAATATTTCCTGGTCCAGTAATCTTATCAACACGAGGAATTGTTTCTGTACCATATGCCAAAGCAGCAACACCCTGAGCCCCACCAATTTGATAAATCTTATCAACACCAGCTAACGAAGCAGCCACCAAAATCGCAGGTTCGAAATGCACTTGTGGCGGTGTAATCATGATAATTTCTTTAACACCAGCAATCTTAGCTGGAATGACATTCATCAAAACAGATGACGGATAAGCAGCAGTTCCACCTGGGACATAAACCCCAACACGCTCAATCGGACGAATCAATTGCCCACGAACAACGCCTTCAGTTGGTTGGTCCTCAAATCCTTTTTCCAACTGTTGCTTGTGATAACTTTCAATATTCGCTTTGGCATTTTTGAGAGCTTCCAAAACCTCGGCATCAATTTCCTCAAACGCTTGGTCAACCAACTCCTTACCAACTTCAAAATTATCAAGCGTAATCTTGTCAAATTTTTCGGAATAGGCTTTAAGTGCGTTATCACCATTTTCTTTGACATCTTCTAAAATTTGACGAACCGCATCATCAACATCAAGATTTTCTTTGCTTAATTCTAATTGTTCTTGGTAGAGAATTTTTGAAATTTCTTCTGTCGTTCCTGTTAAACGTTTCATTTAAAAGCTACCTCCTCATTTCCAACGATACTTTCTAATTTTTGGATAAATGGCATGATTTCAGGATTATTTTTCAAAGCCGCTTTGTTCACAATCAATCGTGCTGAAATGCGGCAAATATCTTCATAAACTTTAAGACCGTTAGCAACTAGCGTATTTCCAGTCTCAACAATATCAACAATAGCGTCCGCTAAACCAATAACAGGAGCAATCTCAACACTTCCTTGAATTGAAATGATTTCGACATCTTCTCCTTTTTTATTGAAATAATCGGTCGCAATGGTTGGGTATTTTGTGGCAATTCGTTTTCGTTTATGGTCATGTGGGTCATAAGAATCCGTTGAAGCTACTGAGAATTTACATAAACCAAAATTCAAATCAAGCATTTCAAGATAACCTGTTGGGTGCTCAATCAACAAGTCCTTTCCGACCACACCAAGGTCAGCCACACCATGGCGCACATACGTTGTCACATCAGGTGCCTTGACAAGCAAAAAACGGAATTTTTTATCTGGGCTTTCAAAAATAAGATTACGTCCCTTATTTTCCATAAACGTCATGTCAAAACCCGCTTTTTCCAGAAGTTTTACCGTATCTTTTTCAATACGTCCCTTGGTTAAAGCAATCGTAATTTGATTTTCCATTAGGCACCTCCTTCTAAATTATCATGTACAGCTTGGTAAACGGCATCAATATCTACTGCCCAACCGACCGCAGTCAATTTTTTAGCCCCAAAACGTTCAAAAAGTTTATCGTAACGCCCACCTGAGGCAAAAGCGTCTGGCACCTTATCTCCAAAGACTTTGAACATCACGCCAGTATAATACGGCATTGTCGGAATTTGTGCCAAATCAATGTTGCTCTTTGGTAAAATTTCAGATACTTGATTGAGCAAGTTTTCCAAATCTGTTAAAGCAGCCAAAATCGCTTGATTCTTGACAAGTACACGCGCACTTTCTAAAACTTGATGACTTTCTCCAAAAAGATAAGGCAAATTTTTCAAAAACTCATCAAATTCACTTGGATATTTTTGGGTAAATTCATTTAACTGAGTGATATTTTTATCTTTAATCGCTTGTGCCAAAGTTTCTTCAACTGCTTGTGGCAAAGCCAAAGTTTCAAAAATGGTTTGTAAAATCGCAGCATGTGAAAATTCAAATTGATAAGACGGAATATCCGCTCTATCAAGAGCTTCCTTGGCTGATTGGATTGCCTCAAAAACAGCTTCCTTAGCTGGAAAACCAACAATCTCAACACCAGCTTGCGTGTGCTCATTCATCAAACCACGCATTTCTTCGTTGTATTTGAAAACCTTGCCCGAATAGGAGAATTTAATCGGCGTTTCAACTTGCGTCGAAGCAATGACACGTCCAATCTGACTGGTAATATCAGGACGAAGCGTCAGCAATTCACCACTTTTATCAAAGAAATTGTAATTATTTTTCGTAATCGTATCACTAAAGACTTCAAAATGTTCCAAGGTCGGTGTTTCAATTCGATTGAATCCCTGACTCATCAAGAAATCACTGATATCACGTTCTATTTTGTAGGTAACACGCGCACGTTTAAATAACTTATCATGCATTCCCACAGGTAATGTTGTTTTTTTCATCTTGTCAACTCCTAACATCATTAAAATTAGGCTTTCTGATAGTCTTTAATCGCTTCAATCACTCGTTCCATTTCAGCCTGCGTTCCGATTGAAATTCGCAAATGATTTTTGATACGTTCAACTTTCGGAAAATAACGAACATAGATATTCTTAGCTTGCAAATAATCAAATAAATTCGCTGCATCATTTTGAGGACATTCCGCTAAGACAAAGTTGGTCTTTGATTCTAAAACTGGGAAGTCAAGGTCTCGTAATTCCTTAGTAAACCAATCTCTTGTCGCTATAATTTTTTGACACGTATCTTCGTAATAATCCCATGATTCAACAGCCGCCACAGCTAATTTCTCAGCAATTAAATCAACATTGTAAGGATTGACCGAATTTTTAACGGCATTAATAACCGACATTAATTTTGGACTTCCCATACCATAGCCAACTCGCAAACCAGCAAGCGAAGCATCTTTTGAAAATGTTCGTGTAATAAAGACATTATCATATTTTTTGAGCAATGGCAGAGCTGTTTCACCACCAAAGTTAATATAAGCTTCGTCAATAATAACCACCACATCTTGATTAGTCTTTATAATCGCCTCAATAGCCTCTAAAGATTTGTAAATGCCAGTCGGTGCATTTGGATTCGTCAGAACAACACCACCATTATCAGCAATATAATCATTACCATTAATCTCAAAATCGCTAGTTAACGGCACTTCATGGTAATTAATGCGGTACAAATCAGCCCAAACTTTGTAAAAACCATAAGTCAAATCAGGAAATAGAACAGGCTCATCACTATTAAAAAATGCAAGAAATGCCATAGACAAAACATCATCTGATCCATTACCAACAATGATTTGACTTGGATCAAGACCATGTTGCTTAGCAAGCACAACACGTAGTGATTCTTGATCCAAAGTTGAATATTTCCGCAATTGATGAACGTTAAAATGTGAAAACACTTCTGCTACTTTTGGACTTGGTCCATAAGCATTTTCATTTGTATTCAATTTTATTAAATTTTCACCGCTTGGCTGGCTACCAGCTACATAAGGTTCAATATCTCTCAATCCTTTAATAGTTGTCATAATAACGCCCTTTCTATTTCTGATATTCAAAAAACGCCCTCGCAAAAAAAATGCAAGGACGTTAAAAACGTGGTTCCACCTCTGATTCAACAGCCAGTCGCCTAGACTGTTCTCATGAAGTACATGACTTCTGCTCCGTAACGTGGGACCACCCGTCGTGCACTACTGTCAGCTCTATCAGCTGAGTTCGCACACGCGCTCAAGAATGTGTCGCCCAAGGATTGCACGCCTTTCTCACCACCAAGCACTCTCTGTCTGTTGTCTCAGGCTTTTTCTATCAACACTTTTATATTTAAAAATATTCTACAAGAAAATTCTGAAAATAGCAAGCTTAAAATCAAGATTTTTATATTTATACAAAAAAATCTGCCAACTTTAGCTGGTTTAGTTTGAAAAAGTCTTTTTTGATGCTTCTTTTAAGTTCCTCAATTTGCATTTTTAAGTTCAAACTTGCTTTATGCCGCCGGCTAATTTCAAAGAATCTCTGATTAATTATAGTTCTTTCAGAATATCGTCTAAAATTTCTAGACAAATATCTGCAGCTTTTTCAATAGATGAACGAAATTCTGCCGCACCACCCGTTATACTGTCCGAAACCGTTTTAAGGATAAGATTTAGAATGTTATTCTGGTCACAAATCAAGACAATTGCTGCACTTTCCATATCACAAATATCAGCCTTAAAGTCATGATTTAAGACACGTTTCTTTGTCTCATCAGCAATAAATTTATCACCAGAAGCGCAGATAACTGGACGAATAAAAGGGTAATGATTTTTTACCAACTGCACATACTTCTTCGTTGTTGGCAAATAGATATCTTGATATTCCAAATAACGCCCAACTTCGCAATGGTCAGCGGCTGAGGTATCCATATCATAATGGATCACCTTTTCAACTAAACAAATATTGGTTACCTTTAATTCTTCCGTAAGAGCACCGACCACACCATAATTAACAATTAAATCGACATCAAAAAGGCTAATTAATAATTGCGTACAGGCAGCAGCTCTGATTTCTCCTGCACCTGACTGTGTAATATATAAAATTTTATCATCAAATGTAACCGAATAAACTTTAGCCCCTCTGATATCTTCTCTTTTGAGCTTATCAGCCTATTTTCTCACGACTGACTGTATTTCAACAGCCACCACCATACCAATCTTTTTCATTGTCACGCCTCATTTTAGTTATCAAAAAAGGTTTGGCAATTTTTCCAAACCTTTATATTGTATCAGTCAACACAGTCGCCTTAAAAACGAATTTGTTCACGTGTTTTTTCGTACGATGATACGAAACGATCTGTGACACCTGGTTCAACCGTTTCAAGTGCGTATGAAATTTCATCAAATGATGCTTGATAGTCATTATCAACTTCAAATAATTTCAAAGCGTGTTCAAAACTACTTTGCACACTTGGTTCAAAACTACGGTAACGATTTGAGTATTGCAATAATTGTTCTGTCAATGTCGCATTTTGAACCACTTGATAAGTAGCATTTTCAAGATTTGCAATAGCTGATGTCGCAACATCTGTTAAACGAGATACAGCTTCAATATCGATACGACCGCGACTAAGTTCATCAACTAACACTTCCAATTGTGAACTTGTTGTGAAGAAGGCGCTCAAAAAATCTTGTGGAATACCTGGTAAATTACGTTTTTCCATATAACGTTTAATCATATGTAAACGATTAATATATTGTTCCAAACTTTGACGAGCAATCGTCTCGATTTCTTCAATATTCTTAACTTGTTCAAAGACTTCCATTTGCCCTTCTTCGACAGCAGCCAATGTTTTTAAAGTTCTGTCAAAAGTCACTTGCAATTCAGAGAATGGCTTGTCTTGTGTCTCAAAAGCAACAACGATTGGCAACACTTCCGTTTCAATCTCTTCCAAATTTTTAGTAAATGAACGAAGGCTAAGACTTTCACTGTCATTTAAAATGTACTTGTGAGATAGACGTTTAATTTCATGAGCAAGTTGTTCATTATTTGCCTTAGCATGAACCAAATAGTCAGGAATAATCTTGCTATCTTTAAGCGCAGCCTTATGAGCAGCAATTTCGCGTTCAAACAATTCATACAATGAATCGATTTTCTCTTGAATGTGCTCATTTTCATCACGGGCACGGTCTAAATCCAACGTAACAAGTTCAGAAGAATTGGCACGAATAGAGTCGCGAACTTCTTGGAAACGTGTTTCAATATTCTTTTCAGCAAAATGATAATTCTGCTCAAGCAGACGACGATAACCTTGCTCTAAATCATCAAGTTGGTCTGGGAAATCATCCTCTAATTTTGCAACAATCGCTGGAATTTGTTCTGAAATCTGACCAAGTGCGATAGTGTGTTCTTCTGCACGATCAAGCACTTCAGACGCTTCAACAGGGTCACCAGTTGAATTAAGCGTTACAAATTGAGAAAACTCAGCTTCAATGTTTTTTAATTGTTTTTCAATCTCAGACATTGTAGAGCCAAAATTATCCTCTTTTTCTGAAATAGAAGCTTGCAATGTTTCGTACAAATCTAAAGCGTGTTTAACACGAGCACTATTTTTTTCTTCTTGTTCTTTCAAGACAGCAAGTGCTTCACGAATCGAATTAATGTCCTCTTCAACTAAATTTAATTGGCTTTCGACATTATCAATTTCGTGTTTTGCTCTAATGAATTTAAAACTATCATTTAGATTTTCAGCTTCAAAAATATGATTTTCAATATCCGAAAAAGAATTTAAAGAAAGGTCAACCCATTTTTGATTCCATTCACGAAATGTTGTCTGACTTTGTCCAATAAGATGAAGATTTTTAACAGCCTCAACTTCTTCATTCACAGGTAAGCCAAATAATGATTGTTTTCTTTCTTCTAAACTTGCAATCAATGAATCGTTTCGCTTGCGTACAATAACGCCAACTAGGTAAGCAACAATTACTAATAAAACTATTGCTACAAGCAGTAATATAATTCCGCTCGACATTTAAAACTCCTTATAAATTGTCTTTTTATCGTAAAAAATAGCTATAACATTACGATTATAACATACTTAGAGATTGTATGCAGTAATTTTTCGTCAATATTCTTATTAAATATCAAGCGTACTGTAAACCGCATTTTCTTCGATGAACTCACGACGCGGCTCTACCCTATCTCCCATAAGCATATCAAAAATCTTATCTGCTTCAGCGGCATCATCAACAGAAACTCTCGCCATTAAGCGATTCTCTGGATCCATTGTTGTTTCCCAAAGTTGGTGATCGTCCATTTCTCCAAGACCTTTGTAACGTTGAACCGTTGGTTTTGAACGTCCAACACTATGACGTGCCATAGCTTCTTGCAATTCAATTTCTTGATTGGCACCTGGTTGAATGTACTCTTTAATTTCACTACCAACTTTGACACCGTAAATCGGTGGTTGAGCAATGTAAACATACCCTGCTTCCAAAACAGGACGCATGAAACGGTAAATCAGCGTTAACAACAAGGTACGAATATGGGCTCCGTCAACATCGGCATCAGTCATGATAACAAGCTTATGATAACGCGCTTTTGAGACATCAAATTCAGCACCAAAACCTGTTCCCATAGCTGTAAATAAACTACGAATTTCTTCGTTAGCAAGAATTTTATCCATGCTAGCTTTTTCAACGTTCAAGATTTTACCACGAATTGGTAAGATTGCTTGGTGCTCACGATCACGTCCTGATTTAGCAGAACCACCCGCAGAGTCCCCTTCGACGATGAACAATTCATTCATAGTTGCATCATTTGAAGAACAGTCAGCTAATTTACCAGGAAGATTTGAAATTTCAAGTCCTGATTTTTTACGTGTTACCTCGCGTGCACGTTTAGCAGCGATACGAGCTTTAGATGCCAGAATACCTTTTTCAACGATTTTCTTAGCAATCTGTGGATTTTCTAATAAGAAACGGCTGAAAGCTTCGCTAAATAAACGATTTGTAATTTTAACAACTTCGGAATTTCCAAGTTTCGTCTTCGTTTGTCCTTCAAATTGAGGATTTGGATGTTTAACAGAAATAACTGCCGTCAACCCTTCACGAACATCCTCACCAGTTAAATTGTCATCTTTTTCTTTTAGCAATTTATTCTGACGAGCATAGTCATTAATCACACGTGTTAGAGCTGTACGGAAACCTTGTTCATGCGTACCACCTTCATGCGTGTGAATATTATTTGCGAAACTCATCACTGTTTCATGATAACTAGTTGTATATTGCATGGCTACTTCAACAGAAACACCGTCTAATTCACCATCAGTATAGATTGGATTTTCAAAAATAGCTTCTTTATTTTCGTTGATAAATTCAACGTAGCTTGAAATACCACCTTCGTAATGGTAATGTTTTTCTTGCTCAATTCCTTCACGTTTATCAGTAATTGAAATACGTAAGCCACGGTTCAAAAAGGCTAATTCTTGGATACGTTTGGCTAATTTATCAAAATCAAAAACCGTTGTTTCAGTGAAAATTTCTGGGTCTGGAGTAAAGTGAACAGTCGTTCCATGACGGTCGGTATCACCAATTACAGCTAAATCACTAACAACGTGTCCACGACGGTATTCTTGATAATGAATTTTACCGTTACGATGAACAGAGACATCTAATTGTGTTGAAAGTGCGTTAACAACAGACGACCCTACACCATGTAAACCACCTGAAACCTTGTAGCCGCCACCGCCGAATTTACCTCCAGCGTGCAAAATCGTAAAGACTGTTTCAACGGCGGGACGACCTGTTTTTTCTTGAATATCAACAGGAATACCACGCCCATCATCAACAACTGTAATCGAATCATCTTTTTCAATAAAAACTTCAATATGAGTTGCAAAACCAGCTAATGCTTCGTCAATAGAGTTATCGACAATTTCCCATACCAAATGGTGTAAGCCTTCTTTTGACGTTGAACCAATGTACATACCTGGACGCATTCGAACAGCTTCAAGCCCTTCTAAGACTTGAATTTGACTGGCGTCATACTCTTTCGCTAATTCTGCTAAATTTTTATTTTCTTCCGTCATTTACTTCACTATCTCCATTAAGGATTTTTTTCCATCAACTAATAACGTATCAAAGCCAGCAGCTTGACCTGCCTTCCTATCAATCTCACGATCTCCAATTACCAGTGCTTCTTTAATATCATATTTTTCTTTCAAATACAACATCGATTCTGGACTCGGTTTACGAGAAAAGCCATTTTCTGAAGTGACTACTTCCGTAAAATAAGACAATAAATTAGTTTTTTCTAAAATATCAAGGACTTGTTTGTTACGATGCGATACTAAAAAATTTCGTCCACCACTTGCAACAATTGCCTGCAAAACGTCATGTGCTCCTGCAAATAAAACTGGCGTTTTTAAATATTCGGCTTCCAATTTTTTGTACGCCTTTAAAAATTGAGGTTCGTTTGGGATAAATTGTGCAATAGCAGCATCCGTGGACTCTTTTAGCTTGTTATAAACCTCATCATGCGAGGCAGATTGTCCAAATTCCGCTAAAGTTTTCACGAAAGCTTGAGCAGACATTTCATAATTATCAAGCAACGTTCCACCCAAATCCCACATATAATCATGGTAATTCATACGCTCTATTATATCATATTTTTAAGTTTTTTTATAGTCTATACTGCATCAATTTACAGGTTAGTATATAAGAAAAAAGTCGAGCTAACGCTCAACTTTTATTAATAACGGTCACTTCTTTTAAAATGTTCTGTAATTTCTTGTTCACGGTGTAGGTTGTTTTGATAACTCATTGATAAAATCAGACCGACACAAATCAAATTGGTAATCAATGATGAGCCACCTTGTGAGATAAATGGTAAAGGAATACCTGTTAACGGCAAAATACCAATTGCTGCTCCGATATTTTCAAAAATATGGAACAAAATCATCATGATGAAACCAGTTGAAATGTAAGTATAGAAACGGTTATTTGATTCAAAAGTTACACGAATCATACGATAAATCAGCAAAAGATACAATCCCATGACAACAGCACTACCAATAAAACCAAAATCTTCAGCAATAACGGTGAAAATCATATCACTCTCACGAACTGGCACTGATAAATCAACAACATTGAACCCTTTACCAGTAAGACCACCACTACCAATAGAAACCATTCCTTGTGTTTGTTGGTAGGCAATCGTTTTAGCATATGAAAACGGGTCTAGCCAAGCTGAAATACGATTAATTTGGTAAGTATCCATTCCCAAACCATAAAGGAATTCTTTCCCATTTGGCAAAAGGAAAATTAAAATGAACCCCCCAAATGCAAGAGCAACGATAATAACAACTGGAAGGATAATCCACCACGAAATCCCTGATAATAAAATCAAACCAGCTAAAATCGCTGAGAAAACCATTGCTGTTCCTAAGTCTTTTTGAAGCCCTAGTAGCACCATCACAGGTAAGGTAATAAGTGCAAAAATTCCAAGGAGTTTCCAGTCATTTTTCAAAGAATCTTCCTTGAACTTTTGGCGAAACCAAATGGAACATCTGGCAAGCATCAAAATATAGGACACTTTCATAAATTCGGAGGGCTGAAATAACGTTACCGAACCGATTGTAACCCAGTTTTTCGCCCCTGTTGACTCAACCAACTCTGGACTATAAAAGATGAGCGGCAGCACCATTAATATCAATCCAAGACCGTATAAGAACGGCGTTATTTTCCATAAAAATTCGGTGCTAAACAGCATGACAACGAACGCCACACCGCACCCTAAAAGTATCCAAATCACTTGTTGTGTCATCACTTTTGCAATCGTGCTTGGGTAATCATTTATGGTTGCGATATAGATTGCCACCAAGCCAATTAACAAAAGGAAAAAGACAGGTAAAATTACAGAATAATCAATCCGACTATCAATAGAATATTTTTTTCTCGCCATTGTACTTCCTTCGTTTCTGATCAAAAATAATTATATCATTTTTTAATCAAAATTGAGGAAAAAAGCTTGTGAAAATAAAATAAATTTTCAGCAAAAACTAAAAAGCTATACTTCCTATTTTCAATAAATTAGCAACTGATTTTTGTAAAAAAGATTTGAAAAAAAGACGAAATAATTCAGGGGTTATCTGATCTGTAAACCAAAAAAGTCCCTGAAATCAAGAGCTTTTTAGCTAGTTTCTATCTCCCCTGCCGGAATCGAACCAGCAACTACTCCTTAGGAGGGAGTTGTTATATCCATTGAACTAAGGGGAGCTATGAAAAAATCTGTCACAAGGACAGATTTTTATCGACGAATAGTTATCGTCAAAATTAACGACGGATTTCTTTAATACGAGCAGCTTTACCTTGTAATGCACGCAAGTAGTAAAGTTTAGCACGACGTACTTTACCATGACGAACAACTTCGATTTTTTCTACACGTGGAGTGTGAAGTGGGAATGTACGTTCAACACCGATACCACTTGAAATTTTACGAACTGTGTACATTTCTGAGATCCCTTGACCTTTACGTGAAATAACCACACCTTCGAAAATTTGGACACGTTCGCGGCTTCCTTCAACAACTTTCGCGTGAACACGAACAGTATCACCAGGGTGGAATGTAGGGATGTCAGTACGTAATTGACTTTCAGTCAAACTTTGGATTAATGGATTCATTATTTTTTCTCCTATCTTACTAATCATTAGGTGCTTGTCCCAGCGGATTAGCCGTATTTTTGTGTGTCCATTACACACTTTTTATATTTTAACAAAAAACATTGGTGGTGTAAAGCCATATCTCGCAACTTTTTTGATGAATTTTTAATAAAAAACACTTAATTTTAAAAGCATAGTTTAGTCATTACCTAAACGCTGTTGATAAATCATTTAAAATGTCAGAACTTCTTGTCCGCCGTAGATAGAATGTTTTCGATTAACGCTGTAAGCAAAAATCATAACCACAACAAAATATGGTAAATTAGCAAAGCCAAATACTTCACCACCAATAAAAATAGGGGCTATAAGTGTATTGGTTGCACTACCAAATACGCTGATATAACCAGCTGCGGCGACAAATTCAATAGGTAAGCCAAAAAGATTTGCCAAAACAACTCCAAGAGATGCACCAATCGCAAAGAGTGGTGTCACTTCGCCACCTTGAAAACCGATAGCCAAAGTCGCTACCGTTAAAAGCAATTTGAGCAACCAATCGTAGAAATAAATTTCTTTACCTGCAAAGCTTGCTTCAATCAAATTTGTTCCCAAACCTGAATAACGTCCATGATAGCATATCAAAAAAATCAGACTTAATAAGATACCCCCAAATAGGATACGGTAATAAGGATTATCCATGACATCTTTAGCCTTTTCTTTAGCAATAGCCAACAATTTTGCGAAAAGATTTCCAACCAAGCCAAAGATAATGCCTAGTACAGCTAATTTGCAAAAAGTCATCACATCAAGTGTCAAATCTGCACTCACTAGATGAGAAAATTTTTCCAATCCTAATGAATGTGAAGTCGCACTTGCTACAAAAGAAGCGACAGTCATTGGAAGTAAAGCTTGTAATTGCAACTTGCCAAGCACCAAAATCTCTAATGCAAAGAACACGGCTGCTATGGGCGTTTGGAAAAGCCCTGCAAAACCAGCTGCCATACCTGTAACCAGAAAAAGGCGCGAGTTATTTTCAAAATCAAAGAAACGGCTAAAACCATGAGCAATCGCCGCCCCTAGTTGAACCGCTACGCCTTCTCGTCCAGCACTACCTCCAAAAAGGTGTGTCAACCATGTTGCCAAAGTGACTAGAGGAACCAAAATAAGCGGAATTTCCTTTTCTTGGCTTTGACCAATCGCAAAAACTAAGCCCATTCCTTTACTTACTCGCTCATCTGCCTTTTGATAAAGAAAAACAATTAAAAGCCCAATAATTCCTAAAAATGGGATAAGATAGTTGAAATGTTCTGTTCGAAAATCGCTAAGAAAAAGTAACACGCGACCAAATACGGTATCAACAAAACCAACCAAAAGCCCGATAACAATGCTAACTAGCATTAATTTTAGCAAGAGCAGATAAGAATAATCTTCATTGTCTTTCAGTTTCTTTATCATCTTCTCACACCTCTCAAGCTCAATCATTGTCAAGTTGTTTTGCTTGGTAGTCACGTGAATTTTTCATGATATCTGCAAATGTGTTAACAATCGTTTGTTCAAACGCTTTATCTTCGACACAACTTGCTGCTTTTTGAAGCACTGCGTCTTCACGGCTAGTATCTAAAATAGGTCTTCCTGTAGACTTCTTGTAAGCAACAACTTGATTAACCAACTGCATGCGTTTTTCCAATAAAGCGACCAACTCCTGATCAACGTGATCAATTTCCTGACGGATAGTATCTAAATTCATCAATAAGATGCCCTTTCTAAACTAATAGCTCATTTTTATATTATGCTTTCTTTTTACCTCTTCGCTTCAAATAAGTAACGACTAAATAAACAACAGCAACAATAACCAAAAGCACTACGATACGTTTAAGATTACCTGCAACAACCGCATCACCACCAAGCGCGTAAACGAAACTGCTCGGAGCCACTCCAATGGTTATATAGAGAAGCCATTTACGCCAAGAAAGCTTGGTTTCAGCGACATGATAATTGACAAGAATCGTTGGCATAATCGGTATCATATAGCCTAAAATAATTCCAAAATCTGTATTTTCAAGTACGTCAATGCCAGCAAATCGATTTTTCAATTTTTTCTCACTATCTGTGATGTCAATCATTTTAAGAATCTTGATAAAAACAAAATTTCCCACAATATTGCTAAAAACGTTCATCAAAAATCCGATACCAGGACCATAAACAACACCGTTAAATATCGCAAAGATAGCATTAGACATAAATGGAATAGCAGCCGTAACCGCCGTTAACAAAATTAAAATAACAAAATTGAGGATTGTTTTTGAGCGCAATTGCGACAGAATAGCTTTCATTTCAGCTTGAGAACGTGATTGCAAAAAAGTGACAATAATGTCCCAATGCCCAATCACGTAAATCACAAAATAGCTAACTACCGCAATAACACCAATCGTTATTAAAATCTTGCGTAGGTCATCGTACCCGTACTTAAATTTTTTCATACCGCTACCATTATAAAGAAAACTTTTTCACTTGACAAGATGATGTGTAGAAGGCTTTTTGAACATGTTAGCTAAAATGATTAAGGCATCTTATTTGATTAACCAACTGAACCTTCCATGCTCATGGTAATCAGACTGTTTAATTCAACAGCGTATTCCATTCGTAATTCTTTCGTAATTGGCTCCATAAAGCCGTTGACAATCATTGCTGTTGCTTCTTCTTCTGAAATACCTCGGCTCATCATGTAGTACAACTGATCCTCAGATACTTTGGAAACTTTAGCTTCATGTTCCAAAGCCACGTTTGAATTGTGAATTTCATTGAATGGAATTGTATCTGAACTTGATAAATCATCCATGAGAATCGTATCACATTCAATGTGGGATTTTGAGCCACCGCTATTTTTGCCAAAATAAACAGAACCACGATAGTCTGTCTTACCACCGTCTTTGGCAACTGATTTAGAAATCAAGGTTGAAGAAGTGTGTGGAGCATTGTGATATACCTTACAACCCGCATCCAGATGTTGTCCATAATTTGCAAATGCCATAGATAGAACTGATGTTCGGGCGTGTGGTCCGTTTAAGATGGAACATGGGTATTTCATGTTTACCTTACTTCCGAGGTTACCGTCAATCCATTCTAACATACCGTTTTCCTCAACTGTTCCACGTTCGGTAACAAGATTATAGACATTGTCAGACCAGTTTTGGATGGTTGTGTAGCGGAAACTTGCATCACGTTTAACGATAATTTCAACCGTTGCCGCATGCAGACTATTGGTTGTGTAATTTGGCGCAGTACAGCCTTCGATGTATTGAATGGAAGCACCTTCATCTACGATAATCAAACTACGTTCGAATTGCCCAGCGTTTTCACCATTAATGCGGAAATAGGTTTGAACAGGAATGTCACATTGCACGCCCTTAGGAACGTAAATAAAGGTTCCACCTGACCAAACAGCACCGTTTAAAGCAGCGAATTTATGCTCGCTATTAGAAACGATTTTTCCAAAATATTTTTTGAAAAGGTCAGGGTATTCTTGCAAGGCTGTGTCTGTATCTGTAAAGATAATGCCTTGCTTCTTGAATTCATCTTTCATATTGTGGTAAACCACTTCAGACTCATACTGTGCCACTGCACCTGACAAAAATTGGCGTTCCGCTTCTGGAATCCCAAGACGTTCAAAGGTTTGCTTGATTTTGTCAGGAACATCATCCCAGTTATTGGCACGACGGTCGGATAACTTTTGAAAATAAATAACATCGTCAAAATCAATTCCAGAAAGGTCCGGCCCCCAATCAGGCATTGGGAGTTTATGGAACAACTCCAAACTTTTTAGGCGATACTCAAGCATCCAATCAGGCTCATTTTTCACCTTTGATATATTGCGTACAATTTCCTCTGTCATCCCCTTACCTGTGGAATAGGTCGGATTGACATCATCGTGAAAACCATAATCGTATTCTCTATTTTTTGCCATATAAAACCTCATTTCTAAACAAGACTTCATCCTTATATGACCAGCTAAAACTTTCTTTATCAGTCAGGCTCCGCAAAGAGAGAAAATTACTTAAATAGCTTCAAAATTCAGTAATATCAAAGCCCTGCTAATTTAATTATTATACCTTCTTTGACAAAGATTTTCACATAAAAAGTATTAAAATACAGCTTTTTAACATAAAAATAACTTTTATCAGCATTTAGGCAACAAAAAAAGAGGTTCAACCTCTTTTTTTGATTAATTTACTTTTTCAGAAATTGTTTCTGCAAAAGCTTCCAATTTTTGAATATCTTCATCATCAGCTGACAAATCAACCTTGATAGAATCAGCACCTTTTGTAGCACCAGTTAATGCAAATTGAGCTTCAAATTCATCAACTGCTTTACAGAAATAATCGTAGAAAGTATCACCAGAACCAACAACACCAAAGATTTTATCTGACAAATCAACGTCGGCAAGATCTTCGTAGAAATCAACGATTTCGTCTGGCAATTCACCATCGCCATAAGTGTATGATGCTACGATAGCAACATCAGCATCTTCAAAATCAGCTGCATCAACAGTTGTGCATTCGTCAACTTCGACAATGTGTCCAAGTTCTTCAAATTTATTTCCTACAATGTCAGCAATTTCTTCAGTGTTTCCTGTCATGCTGGCATAGACAATCTTAACTAAAGCCATAGTTTCCTCCAAACATAAACTACCACTATTGTAGCATATTTTTACAGAAATGTTTCATATAATTATCAATTTTTGATAATAATTCAGCTTTTTGGGCTTCATTTGTGAAAGAAGCTTGGATAGCATTTTTATTAAAGGCTAGAAAATCAGCTACACTTACCCCAAAGTGTTTGACAAAAAGAGTATATTCTTTGGTTAAATTGGTATCAGAAACTGTTCGGGTATCCGTATTAATCGTAATTTTAGCACCAGCATTTTTTAAAGCTAGAAATGGAAATTCATCCAATGATTTAGCGGCTTTTGTCTGTAAATTACTTGTTAAACATAGCTCTAGCTCTGCTGTAACACCTTTTTCGATGAACTCTTGAATTAATTCAGGCTGATTGTAAATAGCTGTACTATGCCCGATGCGCTTAATATCATGGGTGATAGAGTCTGCAATATAATGCGCACAGCCACATTCTCCAGCATGAAAAGTCATTGGAAGTCCTAGCGCTTGTGTTTCTTTAATCAAATCGGCCAATTGAGCAGGTGGAAAGTCCAATTCATTTCCCGCGAAATCAAAACCAAACAAACCTTTTTCAGCTAACTCAACAACATGTTCAAAAATATCTCGCGTCACTTCTTTTGGCGACTGCTTCATGCCACAGACGAGCACTTTAGCGACAATGCCAAAGTCTTCTTCAGCTTGCTTGAGCCCAGCAAGCACTACTTCTACCGTCTCAGAAGCACTCAAGCCCTCATCCATTGACACTTCAGGCGCAAAACGAATTTCAGTATAAATCACGTTTTCTTGTGCTGCTTGTCTTGCAACGTCATAAGCTGCCAAATGTAGCGCTTCTTTGGTCTGTAAAAGTAGACGAACAAAATCAAAAGTTTTGAAATAATCCATTAAAGATTCTGCATTTTCTGGCGCAACCACCAATTGTTTCAGCTCTTTATCTGACACTGTTATATTTGCCATTTCTGCCAATTGATGAATGACCCCCAGTGAGATAGAAACCTCCAAATGACAATGTAATTCTGCTTTTGCTAAATCCTTTAATGTTGTTTTATCCAAGTTAGCCTCCTTAATAAATTTTTTAGCTACTATCTAAACACATTATTGCATTTTTGCAAAGATGTTTTGAGGATTTTTTTGATTACTATGCACAAAAAATACCAGCTGAAATCAGCTGGCTTTTGTAATCTAACCCCTTATTAAAGTTTCTTACAAGTGATTGAAACAATTGCTTCGTGTTGCCCAAGTTTTGAGAAATTATTTTGTAGAATCCACATAAAAAATGCCCTATAAAATCGTTCTAAGTCAGAAAAAAAGTTATCGCTTTGGGAAAATTTTTCTTCCCAAGATTTCAAGTCGTATTCGACTTGATTGAGTTGTCGTTTTATTTCCAGTAAAAGTTTTTCTGGTACTCGTTGAAGTTTTAGAGCAACACGAAAAATTGAATCAAAAAAGGTAATCTCCGTGATATAAGTTATCATGTTTATCACCTCCACTAAAAACATAACAAAGAAAACTTAAAAGAAACCAAATTTTAAAAGCGCTTCAAATAGTCGTACTCGTTATCCTGCATACAAAAAAGACGCCTATTAGCGTCTTTTTTGTATATACTAAGGTTTAATACGATGTAGCATACGTGGGAATGGAATGGCTTCACGGATGTGTTTTGTTCCAGCCACGAATGTTACCATACGTTCGATACCGATACCAAATCCAGCGTGTGGTACTGAACCGTATTTACGAAGGTCAAGGTAGAATTCGTATTCCGATTTATCCATTTCAAGGGCATCCATTTTAGCCACAAGAGCATCGTAATCATCTTCACGGACTGAACCACCGATGATTTCTCCGTAACCTTCTGGTGCAAGAAGGTCAGCACACAAAACGCGTTCCGGATTATCAGGAACTGGCTTCATATAGAAAGCTTTGAAGCTTGCAGGATAATTGATAACGAATGTTGGAACACCAAAATAGTTTGAAATCCAAGTTTCATGTGGTGAACCGAAGTCATCACCGTGTTCTAGATGTTCGTAATCAGCATCTTCGTCATTTTCATGTTCTTGAAGAAGCGAGATAGCATCATCGTAAGAAACACGTTTGAATGGTTCTGCAATGTATTTTTTAAGCAAATCAACGTCACGTTCCAAGATTTCAAGGGCTTGTGGAGCACGGTCAAGAACACCTTGGATAAGAGCTTTAACATAAGCTTCTTGAAGATCAAGAGATTCTTCGTGTGAAAGGAATGAATATTCAGCATCCATCATCCAGAACTCAGTCAAGTGACGGCGAGTTTTTGATTTTTCAGCACGGAAAACAGGACCGAAGTCAAAGACACGACCAAGCGCCATAGCACCAGCTTCAAGGTACAATTGACCTGATTGGCTCAAGTAAGCAGGTGTACCAAAATAGTCTGTTTCAAACAATTCTGTTGAATCTTCAGCCGCATTTCCTGATAAGATTGGGCTATCAAATTTGATGAAGCCATTTTTATCAAAGAATTCATAAGTTGCATAGATAATTGCATTACGAACTTGCATGATAGCCATTTGTTTGCGTGAACGCAACCACAAGTGACGGTGATCCATTAGGAAATCTGTACCATGTTCTTTTGGAGTGATTGGGTAATCTTCTGAGTGACCAACAATTTCAAGGTCTGTCACATCAAGCTCATAACCAAATTTTGAACGAGAATCTTCTTTGACAATACCTGTGATAAGGATAGAAGTTTCTTGGTTAAGGTGTTTGATAGTATTGAATTTTTCAGTTCCTTCTTCTTCACCAAATTTTTCGATGAAGTTTGGTTTGAAAGCAACAGCTTGGAAGAATGCTGTTCCGTCACGAAGTTGTAGGAAGGCAATTTTTCCTTTTCCTGATTTGTTGGCAACCCAAGCACCGATTGTGACTTCTTCACCAACATGGTCTTTAACATCAATAATAGATACGTAATCTTTAGACATATTTCCTCTTTTCAACTATTACTCTGACACTTCTGTCAGTTTAATCTTACTTATTTTATTTTTTGTGCTATTGATTGTGACTTGGTAGGTCATTTCTTTTTCGCCGCCGTCCCAGTCTTGACAATAGGTTAACTTGAAAGATTGCTTTCCAGATTTTGTCACCTTTCCTGTCAATTGACTATAACCGCCAGAACCTACGGTATCTGATTTACTTGGATAAGTGTGATAAGTTACACCCTCTAAAGTAATAGCTTCGCTATTAACATCACTAGCTACCCAAGAATATCCCGTGCTGCTGTTACTAGCCAAATCAATTTCAAAGGTCTTTTCATCTGTACTAACACGATAATCTCCAAGTTCTGTTAGCTTGGGAGAGCTCGGTTTGAAATGAATTCCCAATCCGACTAATACAATTCCTAAAAAGGCGACTAATACAATAATGATTTTTCGTCTTTTAGACATAGCTTATTTTTCCATAAAGGCTTTCAAACGATTAACAGCGTCTTTCAAAGTGTCCAAGTCAGTGGCATAGCTCAAACGAACATTTTCAGGAGCACCAAAACCTGCACCAGTGACAAGAGCAACACCAGCTTCTTCGAGAATAGCTGTTGTAAATGCTGTGACATCTGTATAGCCTTTCATTTCCATCGCTTTTTTCACGTTAGGGAAAAGGTAGAATGCCCCTTGTGGTTTAATCACTTCAAATCCAGGAACTGCATTAAGCAATGGATAGATAGTATTAAGGCGTTCTTCGAAAGCTTGACGCATTGTCTCAATAGAATCTTGTGGACCAGTAAGAGCTTCAATGGCTGCATATTGAGAAACGGCTGTCAAATTTGAGGTTGTTTGGCTAATAACTTTTGCCATTCCTGAAATAATTTCTTCTTCAGCAACCGCAAAACCGACACGCCAACCTGTCATGGCATAAGTTTTTGAAACACCGTTAACCACAACAGTTTGTTTTCTGATAGCTTCTGAAATACTTGAGATTGGTGTAAACTCATTACCATTATAAACCAACCGTCCATAAATATCGTCAGCAAGAATTATAATGTTGTGTTCTACTGCCCAATTTCCGATAGCTTCCAATTCATCACGTGTGTAAATCATACCTGTTGGGTTAGACGGCGAATTTAACAAGAGAACTTTTGTTTTTTCTGTACGAGCTGCTTCAAGTTGTTCAACGGTCGCTTTGAAATGATTGCTTTCAGTTGTCGCAACAGTTACTGGCACACCATCAACCATTTTGACTTGGTCAACATAAGACACCCAGCATGGTGTTGGGATAATGACTTCATCGCCTGGATTAAGAACAGTTGTAAAGAAAGTATAAAGGATAAATTTTGCACCTGTTGCCACAACCACTTGATTACGATTGATTGAATAGCCATAGAATTTTTCCATGTAGCTATTAATAGCATCTTTTAATTCAGGTAGTCCTGAAGCAACTGTGTAAAAGCTTGCTTTACCATTTTGAATTGCCTCAATAGCTGCATCTTGGATATTTTTAGGAGTTACAAAATCAGGTTCTCCCAAAGTAAGTGATGAAATATCACGACCTTCTGCTTTTAAGGCTTTAGCACGCGCACTTGCTGCTAATGTCACACTTTCTTCCATGTTCAACACGCGATTTGATAAGTTTGTCATATGCCCTCCTTCTTCACGAGCTCACTTGTTTCAAAATTCACAAGATAATAACCATTAGTAGCTGTTACTTCCCAAATAGGCGTTTCGTCATAAATACCATAAACAACCTTAGAAATACCAGTCGCTCCATTTGCTGTCGCAACTTGCTTAGCTTCTTTACGACTAATACCATCATTTACAGAGTAGACATAAACTTCACCATTGTCCTCGCCAACAGACACAATCTTTTGCTCTCCAGATGATGTTGTCCCATAAACGCTATAATAAGTCTCTGAACCATTATAAAGGTCAACTGAAGATGTTTCTGTCAAATCAGCTTTTTCAACGGCAACTTGGGTAGCCAATTTTTCTGCGTCCAGTCTCGGTTTCACTGATAGATACAAAACCGTCACCACAGAAATCAAGAGAACTAAGAAAATCAAGCTAAAACCAAGTAAATACTGTTTTACTGGTGTTAATTTTTTCATTTACTTCTCCCTTTTAGTTTATCCCCTTTATTATAGCAAAAAATTCTTTATTTCTGTTAGACTCTTTGAAAATTTTTGAGAAGAAAGGTAAAATTCTTCTGTCAAAGCATCATTTATCATTTTTCCGTATGATTTTGTCAATATCCGATTGTCTAAAATGAGCACAGCTGAGCGTTGATTGTCACGTCTCATCGTACGTCCAATCGCTTGTTTTAATTTCAAGATTGCTAATGGTAATGAATAATCATAAAACGGTGATTTGGCTTGCGCTAGCAAATAATTGCTGATTTTTTGCACAAATAAATCCTTAGGATTTTCAAACGGCAATCGTGTGATGACCTCAATTATTTTATCTGCTTGAACAAAATCCACACCTTCCCAGAAAGCGCCTGTTCCAAGAAGAATACGACTTTCACCACGTTCAAAACGACGTTTGACATTATAAGCCGTACCATTTTTCTCCTGCGTCAAATGATGAAGTGCCATATCATCTAGCAAATCAGAAACATCAAGCATTGTTTTCTTGGCATTAAATAACACCAAAATCGGCTCATCCAATTGTTTTAACTGATAAATACGCTCTGCAATGGCTGAAGCATATTCTTCCTCAGAAATATCAGCGACATTTGGCATTTCCTCATCAATCCAAATATGTTGGGCATTCTGCTTATCATGCGCAATGCTCATGAAATGATAGTGTTCAAAGCCTAGCAAATCAGCTAAACTAACCTGCGGACTGATATGCAAGGTTGCCGAAATCATATAAGTCTTGCGTGTTTCGGGTAGAAATTCTTGAAAATTCAACAATTCTTCACTACTAGCATTTAGGTAAGTTTGACGTTTTTCATTTTCAACAATTGTCTCAAACCAAAAATCAGTAAAAGGCTGCGCAAATAAGGCTAACAAATCCTCCAAACAAATATATCGCCAATCAGGATTGAAAGCCAGCAATTCATTGGTTGCTTGTTCTAAACGACGAGCGTCCTCTGTTGTCACATAGACCTCTTGATTTTGGTAAAAGCGTGTTGCCAAATGGCTCAATTGGAAAGAAAGGCTTTCTATCAATCGTTTTTCCAATGTCGATAAAGCTGCATCTAAGTGCTTTTCAAGTTTTTGCACCAATTGCGTTACGTTAACACGACGACGTGAAAATTGCTCCAAATTTAAAATCAATTTTTGGGCTTCATCAAAAACAAGCACTTTCTTAGCCGCAAACGCCTTATCATCTTGCACACGTTCTAAAAAATAAGCATGATTAATAATCAATAGTTTGCTATGTTTCGCATTTTCATAAGTACGATTCCAAAAATCAACATCCTTATAAAGGGATTTTTCGCTTAAATTTCCATCATGTTTAATCTGGTCAAAATAAGCTTCAAATCGCTGTTTTTGTTTGATTTCATCTAAATCGCCAGTCTCCGTTTCAGTCAGCCAAACCAAAAGCTGCATTTTATAACGATTTACCAAACGATTATCCCCTTCACGTCGCAAACTATCCGCGAAGGCATCTAATTTAATATAGTTACCAGGACCTTTAATTGATTGACACGGTATGTGAAAAACGTCTTGAATCTTTCTGACTTCATTTGCCATGATTTGGTCTTGAAGAACCTTAGTTGGTACGGAAACAATGACCTGCTCATCTTGAGCTAACTGGAGCAAAGGTAAAAGATAACCATAGGTTTTTCCAAGTCCTGCTTGCGCTTCTAAAAATGAGACCTGTGACGATTGAAAATCATCTTTAACCAACTGTGCAAACTGACTTTGCTTTTCACGCGCATCCAAGCCCAGAAGCGCCAAATTGACATCAAATGCTTCTGATAATTGACGCGCTTCACCAATCGTTTTTGGTTGTCGTAGCACTAAGCCACCAACTTCTTGAAAATCTTTTGGCGATAAAACCTTAGCCTGTTTGAAGCTTTCCTCAATTAACATCCCTGTTTCAAACAAAAGGTTATCAGCTAAAGGCAAAAGGCTTTCCAAGACTTCCTTGGGCAGGCTTTTCATTTTTGCTTTCAATTTTAAAAATAGCTGCGCAGTCGCATAGGCATCTGAAATTGCCGTGTGAGCATCTGCCAAATCTAAAGCTAAAACATCAGCTAAATTTCCCAAACTGTATTTCTCAAAAGTTGGATAAAAAACCTGCGCCAATTCAACCGTATCAACGCGAGGTGTTCGTAATTCATAGCCTTCCATGAATAATTGTTCTGCTAACAGATTGGCATCAAATTTGACATTGTGAGCCACAAAAACACAATCCTCAATTAGGTTAAAAATCTCCTGCGCAACTTGTGAAAAATCTGGCGCTTTTGCCAATTGCTCATCTGTAATACCAGTCAAATTAATAATATGTTCAGACAAAGCCTCGTGGGGATTGACATCCGTTTGATAGGTCTTGACGATTTCATCATTTTCAATAATCACAATCCCAACTTGAATAATTTCTGCCATTGCATGGGCACCCGTTGCCTCCAAATCCACAATAGCATATTTTTGAGAATTCACTTGCATCATAACACATAGATTATACCATTTTTGCTAGGTACATTCATCTAATCTCAACATTATTTTTAATCTCACATATCTCCAAATCTCACAAATATGACTTTTAGCCAAATTTTTGATACACTTTTTTTATGAAGATTTTTAGATTATTAAATCACGTTGCACGTGAAAATACTTATTTATTGGTCAATGACCAAGGCATTATTGTTGTTGATCCAGGTAGTGATGTTGACCATATTCAAGAAAAGATTGCCTCATTTGATAAACCAGTTGTGGCAATTTTAATCACACATGCTCATTATGACCATATTATGGGACTTGATGTCATTCGTGACGCTTTTGGACACCCACCTGTTTACATTTCTGATAAAGAAGCGTCTTGGCTTTATTCGCCGAAAGATAATTTTTCAGGTTTGGAGCGCCATGCGGATTTGCCAGATGTTGTCTTAGCGCCTGCCGAACATCATTATCAGTATGATGATGATTATCAAATCGCTGGTTTTCGTTTTCATGTTCGTCAAACGCCTGGACATTCTTGCGGTAGTGTTTCCTTAGTATTTCCAGATGATGAATTGGTTTTAACTGGCGATGCTCTTTTTCGTGAAACAATCGGACGCACAGATTTACCAACGGGAAATTCTGAACAATTACTAAATAGTATAAAAGCTGAACTTTTCAGCTTGCCAAATCATTTCATGGTTTACCCTGGTCACGCTCGTGAAACGACTATTGCCCACGAGAAGAATTTTAACCCATATTTCAATTAGCCATGAAAAAAATCAAAAAATTTACTTTAAGTTTCCTTCTGATTATTGCTATTCTAATTACCATTAGTGGAGTGGTACTTCATCAAAAAACTTACCAAGCAAGTTCAGAAGCACAGACAGCTGCTAAAACTGCCGAAAGCACAAAAGATTATCTGTTTTTTCAAAGTTCTGGCACCGCTAAAGCTAGTATTGTTTTTTACCAAGGTGCTCTCGTCGAGGAAACAGCCTACGCAAGTTTGGCAAAAAACTTAGCGCAAGAAGGTTTTGACGTTTATCTCTTAAAAACACCTTTGAATCTGCCAGTTTTATCAAGCAACAAAGCCTTAAAAGTGACTGCGAAAAACAATCTCTCCAATGTTTACCTAGCTGGACATTCACTAGGTGGCGTTGTTGCCTGCTTAAATGCCGCTGATTCTGACTCTCAAGCCATTTCTGGGCTTATTCTACTTGCGAGCTATCCATCTGAAAAAACTAACTTATCTGATAGTAATTTAAAAGTTCTATCAATCACTGCTAGCAATGATAAGGTACTGCAATGGGACAATTACGAAAAAGCTAAAAAGCGCCTCCCTGACGATACCGAATACTTGACTATCGTCGGTGGTAATCATAGTGGTTTTGGCGATTACGGCAAACAAACCAAAGACGGTAAAGCAACCATTTCCCAAACAGAACAAGAAAGCCAAATTACTTTAGGCATTACTGATTTTATTGATTAAAAAAATGACTTTCTGAAATATCAGAAGGTCATTTTTTAGATTAAATTTTAAGATAACGTCTCATTGAGATAACTGAACCAAGTGCTCCGATAATAATTCCGACTAAGAACATACCTCCAATGACAAGTGGCAGAAATGTGTCGACTGGATATAATGACAAGCCTTGGACTTCAAATTGTGGGTTAACCGATGAGTAAACAGTCTTGTACGCAAAGTAAATGATAATTGATGGAACAATCGCTCCAAGAAGCCCTACCCAAGCACCTTCAAAGAAGAATGGTCCACGGATATAAGAATTTTTAGCACCTACCAAACGCATGATTTCAATGTCACGTTGACGAG
This sequence comes from Streptococcus pasteurianus, assembly GCF_004843545.1. Lineage (NCBI taxonomy): Bacteria > Bacillati > Bacillota > Bacilli > Lactobacillales > Streptococcaceae > Streptococcus > Streptococcus pasteurianus. The sequence continues at coordinate 1,445,767 of NZ_CP039457.1, forward strand.
ACATGATTGTCATGCGAATCGTATTGGAAATTAAGAAAATCGCTACAAAAATCAAAAGCACTGTTCCTGCAAATCCCCATGTACGAATAAATTTAGCAATACTGAAAAGTTGGTCTGAATTTGAGCCACCATAATCCACTGACTCAACACCTTCAATTTTAGTAATTTTATTAGCCACTTTCTTCACATCTGATGGTGAGTCTGCCTCAACAATGTAAACGTCTTGCAATGGATTTGAGTCACCATCAAAAAGCGTCCAATCATCTCCGTAGGCTTCTTGTAATTTTTCAAGTTGTTCATCTTTACTTGAATAAGTAACTGATTCAACACCTGAAACTTTTGAAATTTGGTCATAAACTTGGTGATACGAATCATTAGTGACTGTTTCACCAACTTCGTTAGTTGTTGTTTCAGAGCTATCTGTTGAGTCAACATCCAAATAAACATTAATTTGAATGTTATTTTCAATACCTGTTGCGATACGCTCAACGTTCAATAGAACAGCAGCAAACACACCAACAAGTGTCAATGTAATGGTAACAGAACTGACTGAAGCGACGGTCATCCAAACATTACGTTTCAAACTTTTAATGGATTCCCATAAATGGCGGAAAAAATTTCTAATCATTATATCCGTATTCTCCTTCCTCCTCGTCACGTACAATGCGACCGTCTTCAATAGCGATAACCCGATGACGAAGATTATCGACAATTTGTTTGTTGTGTGTTGCCATCAAAACAGTTGTTCCTTGAAGATTGATGCGTTCTAATAATTGCATGATTTCCCATGAAATTTCTGGGTCAAGGTTACCTGTTGGTTCGTCAGCAATCAAAACTTTAGGATTATTAACAATCGCACGTGCAATTGCAACACGTTGTTGTTCACCACCAGATAATTGCTCTGGGAATGAACGCATTTTATGCTTAAGCCCAACCAAATCAAGAACTTCTGGCACACGTTTTTTAATTTCACGTGGTTTTTCACCGATAACTTGCATTGCATAAGCAACATTTTCAAAAACAGTTTTTTTAGGAAGAAGTTTATAGTCTTGGAAAACAACTCCAATGCTACGACGCAAGATTGGAACATCCCGTTTTTTCAATTTTGTTAGGTTAAATTCCCCAACTTTAAGAGTTCCAGCAGATACTTTTTCCTCACGGTACAATAGTTTAATAAAGCTAGATTTACCGGCACCAGAAGGACCAACAATATAAACAAATTCACCTGAATTGACAGATACGTTAATATCTCTCAAAGCAGTCGTTGAGCGGTGATACTTCTTGGTTACACCATTCATTTCAATTAATGCCATTTGTATTTTCCTTTACGATTTTGTTATCCTAAAATTTTACTTTCGAATTAATCAATACGCCATTTTAGATAAGCGTCGATGAAGCCATCAATGTCACCATCCATAACTTTATCAACTTGAGCAATTTCATAGCCTGTACGATGGTCTTTAACCATTGTATAGGGCGTAAAGACGTAAGATCGAATTTGACTTCCCCATGTGATTTCTTTTTTATCACCTTTAAGGGCATCCACTTCTTGCGCTTTTTTCTCTTGCTCTAATTGATAGAGTTTGGCTTGTAACATTTTCATCGCACGGTCACGGTTTCCGTACTGAGTACGATCAACCGTTGATGCTACAACAATTCCTGTTGGAATGTGGGTCAAACGAACACCAGTTGATACCTTATTGACGTTTTGTCCCCCAGCACCACCTGAACGGAAAGTATCCATTTTAATATCATCATCACGAATGTCAACTTCAATTGTATCATCTAATTCTGGCATAACTTCGACAGAAGAAAACGATGTATGACGACGTTTGGCTGAATCAAACGGTGAGATACGCACTAGACGATGAACTCCCATTTCAGATTTCAAAAGCCCATAAGCATTTGGACCTTCAAATGAAAGAGTAACAGATTTGATACCAGCTTCGTCCCCTGCTTGATAATCAAGGGTTTCAACTTTAAAACCTTTGGCGTTGCCGTAGCGTGTGTACATACGAAAAAGCATATCAGCCCAGTCTTGAGCTTCGGTACCACCTGACCCTGGATGAATTTCCAAAATAGCGTTGTTGCGGTCATAAGGCTCTGATAAAAGCAAGGTCATTTCATAACTTGTCATGATTTTATCAAGCTTTTCAAGACTTTCCTCTAATTCAGCTTGAACAGAATCATCTTCGTCCAACATTTCCAAATAAAGTTCAGTTTCGTCAGACAACTCTTGCATTTCATTAAAGGTTTCATAGGTTTGTTTCAAACCATTTAACTCTTGAGACGTTTTCTGAGCTGCAATGTTATCATTCCAAAAATCTGGCTCAGTCATTTTATTTTCAAGAAGCGCAATGTCCTCTTCTAAACGATCTAAGTCAAAGAGACCTCCTGAAGCTAGTCAACTTCTCTTGATTTTCTACTATTTTTTGACGAATTTCAGCTACTTCCATGAAATAACTCCTTTTACTAAGATACTAAGTCCGTTAAGAAAGCGAGATGAAAATAGGAATTTGACACTGTGTCCTAGGACACAGGAAAAATTATCTTTTTCGCGACGCTTTTAGGACGAGTTCAATTAATTAAGATACTAAGTCCGTTAAGAAAGCAAAGTAAACATTGAATTTTTACGCTACCTTTAGAACTTATCCTATATCACTACTGTTTTCTTATTCTACCATAAAGCCCGCAAAATTACCATTATACGCCATACTTCATTTGCATCAAAACCACATGATAAGTGGCTTTCTCACCACCAAAAATATTTCTATAGAAAATTAACACTCAGTAGTTTCTATTTTAAGCTAAAAATATAATTCAAATAAGGCAGGACAATTACAAAACGGTAACAAAAGATGAGGTTAGATAGAGCTGTTATGTTTTTCATTTTCGACAAATTGCAGCACTTCTGTCAAATTATCAATCAAAATATCTGCTTTTGATTGGTCAGCACCAAAGACTTTATCACGAATGGCTAGAACACGCACACCAGCTGCCACACCTGCTTGAATCCCTTTTGGGCTATCTTCAATAATCACAATATCTTTTTTTGCAAAGCCTAATTTCTCACAAGCGGCATTATAAATAGCAGGATTAGGTTTACCTTCTGCAAATTCGCTTCCCGATAGAATATGACTAAAGTACTGCTTTAAGCCTGATTTTTCCAAAGCATCTTCGATATCTTCACGCGCACTATTAGAAGCCAATGCTAGGATGATTCCCTTGGCTGTTAATGTTGCCAAAACCCTACGAGCATCAGCAAAAACTAGCTCATCGTAAGCTGGTCGATGAGTATTTTTATAAGCTGTGTATTCGGCTTCTAGTGCTTTAGTATCATAATTTGCAATCTTATCACCTAAGATATTTTCCCAAAATTGATCCATGCGCCCGCCAATGAAATATTTTGGCGGCAAGTGTTTGACCGAAATGCCTTTACTGCCTAAAAATGTCTCACGTCGTTTAAAATAAAAATTCTCAGTGTCAAATAAGACACCATCCATATCAAATATTATTGCCTTTATCATGAAAGCCTCCTGAAAGTATTCTATCATATTTTTAGAAGAGATAAAAATACACATCAAAGGCTTTTTAGAAGATTTTTTGTTACAATAATGCCATGACAAAACTAGCTATTATGAGTGATTTACATATTGATTTAAATCATTTTGATGATTTTGAAATCCAGACACTCATTGACACATTAAGCGCAGAAAAAATTTCTCATCTGCATTTCGCTGGAGATATTTCTAACCATTTTTATGACATCTCTTACTCATTTTTAGAAACAATGAGCAAGCATTTTGACGTTACTTATAATCTCGGCAATCACGATATGCTTGATTTAGATGACAAGGTGATTGATGCTTTGGATTTTCAAATTATTCCGTTGGGGAAAAAGACACTCTTGGCTTTTCATGGTTGGTATGATTATTCCTTTTTCCCAGAAAAATCTGAAGCTGAAACAATCAAATTTAAAAATACTTTCTGGTTTGACCGACGTTTAAATCGCAACTTTTCTGACAAAGAACTCACGCGCCAAACAACACAAAAACTCGATAAAGCCTTATCAACAATTACCAATGACGTGATTGTCAGTCTGCATTTTGTGCCACATCACCAATTTACCTTGCAACACGAGCGTTTTAAACCATTTAATGCTTTTTTAGGTAGTCAAGTTTTTCATGATATTTTCAAAAAACATCAGGTTAACGACGTGATTTTTGGGCATACTCATCATAGTATCGCTTCGCAGCAAATTGACAATATTACTTACCATGCTAAACCGCTTGGTTATATCCGTGAGTGGGATTTGACTATTGATTATGTCAATCAACACCCTGAACTCAACCCAAATCAGACCTGGAATCTTAGCAAACGCTACAACATTGTCAAAAAAATTGATGACTTTACTGATTACAAACATCAAAATTTGGCACAAGAATTCCGAAAATCCATGACTATTTTTGAATTATAATAAAAAGCAAATCTCACACATGAGATTTGCTTTTTTGCTGAATCAATCTGATTCATTTTTTATATTTTTAAATTGCTTTTTCATCTTGTCCAAGGACACGTTGAATAGCTTTAACGATTTCAGTTAGAACAACCATAAGTGAGCTTCCGATAATAACAGCAAGCCATTGTGTAGCGCTTAGATGCGAAACATGGAACAAATCATTAAATCCAGGTACTACGATCGTTATCATCAAGAGAAGAAAGGCGATTGGGATAGCCCAGTTAAAGGTTCTGTTTTTAAAAGCTCCAACAGTAAAGATAGATTGATAAACAGATTTAACATTGAAAGCATGAACCAATTGAATCAAACCAAGTGTCGCAAATGCCATTGTCAAAGCATCTTCGTGTACCATACGATTAGTAGCATGTTCTGGGAACATCAACGCCCAACCATAGACACCAAGAACAAGAACAGTTTGGAAAATTCCTTGGTAAATAATCGCTCCCATGACACCACCGTCAAAGAAATTAGACTTACGACCACGAGGTTTGTGGCTCATAACACCAGGTTCGGCAGGTTCAACACCAAGCGCAATAGCTGGTAGTGTATCGGTTACCAAGTTAATCCAAAGAAGATGAACAGGTTGAAGCACATCCCAACCAAATAATGTTGCAAAGAAAATCGTAAAGACTTCTGCCATGTTAGCTGAGAGAAGGTATTGAATAGATTTTTGAATGTTTGAGAAAACTTTACGTCCTTCTTCAACTGCAACGATAATTGTAGCAAAGTTATCATCAGCAAGAACCATATCAGAAGCGCCTTTAGATACTTCTGTACCTGTAATCCCCATACCAATACCAATGTCAGCTGTCTTGAGTGAAGGCGCATCATTGACACCATCACCAGTCATGGCAACAACCTTACCTTCATTTTGCCAAGCTTTTACGATACGCACCTTGTGTTCTGGAGACACACGTGCATAAACGGAGTATTGTTTGAAAACTTTTTGGAATTCTTCATCAGAAAGTTCATTAAGTTCAGCACCAGTAAAGACGTGGTCTTGACCATCATCTTCAATGATACCAAGGCGTTTGGCAATAGCTTCCGCTGTATCTTGGTGGTCTCCAGTAATCATGATTGGACGAATACCAGCTTCTTTAGCAACAGCAACAGCTTTTGCAGCTTCTGGACGTTCAGGGTCAATCATTCCGACCAATCCAGAGAAAATCAAATCAGACTCAATAATATCTGATTCAAGGGCTGGGACCTCAGAGACATATTTGTAAGCCATCATCAAGACACGTAGCGCTTTTCGGGCCAAATCTTTATTAACAGCAAGAATGCCTTCTTTTTCTTCAGCGGTAATATCACGTACTTGACCATTTTCTTCGATACGAGTAACACGCTTAAGCAATTGGTCTGGAGCACCTTTTACCGCAACAAAATATTTGCCATCTGCTTCCTTATGAATGGTTGACATCAGCTTACGTTCAGAATCAAATGGTAATTCTGCAACACGTGGCTCTTCAACAAGAGCTTCACGTATATCAAAACTGTGATCCAGTCCAAATTGAACAAGAGCTGTTTCTGTAGGATCGCCAATGAGTTTTCCATTTGGATCAATCTTCGTGTCATTAGCAAAATTCATAATACGAAGAGTATTATTATCAGAGGCAATGTCACTAGCAGCACTTTGTAGCTCACCGTTTGTATAGACTTTTTCAACAGTCATCTGGTTCATGGTCAACGTTCCAGTTTTATCAGAGGCAATAATTTCAGTTGAACCAAGTGTTTCAACGGCAGGAAGTTTACGTACGATTGAGTTGCGTTTTGCTAATGTTGTTGTTCCCATTGATAATACAATCGTAACAATAGCAGGTAAACCTTCAGGTATAGCAGCTACAGCTAATGCAACAGATGTCATTAAGCCTTCAATTGGAGATTCTCCACGAACAAAGACCCCTACAATAAAAGTAACAATGGCAATAGCTACAACCAAATAAGTCAAAACTTTAGATAATTGGTTAAGGTTTTGTTTAAGTGGAGTATCTGTTTCATCAGCATTAGCTAACATATCAGCAATTTTACCAACTTCTGTATACATTCCAGTATTAACAACAACACCAGAACCACGTCCATAAGTGACATTTGAGTTTTGGTAAGCCATGTTAACACGGTCACCGATACCAGCATCAGCTGCAACTTCTACCGATAAATCTTTTTCAACAGGAACAGATTCACCAGTCAATGCTGCTTCTTCAATTTTTAATGACGCAGCTTCCAACAAGCGCATATCAGCAGGTACGACATCACCAGCTTCAAGCATAACAATGTCACCAGGAACCAATTCTCTTGAATCAATTTCAACAATATGACCATTACGACGCACACGTGCAATCTGACTCGACATATCTTTCAGCGCTTCAATTGCAGCCTCTGCCTGCCCCTCTTGGTAAACACCAAACGCTGCGTTAAGAATAACAACTGCCAAAATAATAAGCGCATCTGTTAGCCCTTCGCTTCCCTCTGTAACTACCGAAAGCGCTGCTGCAACTAGCAAAATAATAATCATTAAATCCTTGAATTGGTCAAGAAATTTTGCTAGTAAACTTCGTTTTTGACTTTCTTCAAGTTCATTATGACCATATTCATCCAAGCGCTTTTGTGCTTCCGCAGTAGATAAACCTTCACGTGATGATTGTAACTCATCTAACGTTTCATCTTTTCCTTGTGTGTAAAACAAGGCTTTACTTTGTTCTTTAAACAAAATAGCTTCCTCCTCTGGTCTCAAAAATAGAAAAAGAGACCTGTTTTTTTAAAAAAACAAGTCTCGCTGTTTAAGATTATGCCGGAAATCAACGATTTCGTAATGACGACATAAACGCGATTTTTCAGTCGCAAATTGCGTACTGAAGGTTTATCATTTAGTTTTGTGTTCATCCTAGGCACCATAGCTACAGATTAGAATTGAATCCAGCAAAGCAAGGTACCGAAAGAGGATGCAAAAATAAAGACAAAAATCGCCTGCTACTCCCTTGAATACAAAGTAATCATATCAACTTTTATCTTTTTTGTCAACTGAACACATCCCCACTCGAACACCGATAATATCGTATTTATATTATGCTTATACCCAATGAATTTCTAGCTGATAATTTGCAAAAACACTCTCTCCATCAACTTGTTTGAGTTGATAATGAATTTTAAGATGTTGTTGTTCAACATCCAACTCATAAATACTTGTTTGCGTTTGTAAATGCTGTAAGCCTACTGGCGTCGGAATAGCAACCAGAGCAGGATTGTCACGGTGAAAACGCATAATTGATTTCGGCGTTGAATAACGTGTCATGACCAACTCTTGCTCGTTGCATTTGAGCATCACGGTTTCTTCTTCCTCATTGGTATAAGCAAGGTAAATATGCCCATTTTTTTCCGTTAATTTGACAGGATAAGATTGTTCAACCAGCTCAACCTGTCCATCCAAATCAATTTTATTCTTAATGTGAAGTTTCATGTAATGTTAAAATGTCTTTCCTTTCCCTAAAATTATAACAATTCTGACGTGTTAAAGCCACTATAAGTCTAACATTTAATAGCAGATGAGCGAAGTAAACTTGTTCCTGTGAAAAGAGCAATAAAGATAATTAAAATTTTAACGGATTAATACCCAACATTGAGAAAAAGATTAACTCTGGCGCATAATTTCCTAGCCCGTTGTCCTCAAAATGCTAACCGTCAAATTAAACATCACTTCGACAAGAATTCAAATCCCATGTAAACCATGAGCACTTTCAGAAATACTCCCCAAAGGATTGGCAATCAGTCGGTAAACCATAATGAATATGGCAACAAATTAACAAAATTCCCAAGACACGTTGGACTGAGCGTGTGCTCCAACCTTTTAGTTCTTTGTGTTCCTACAACTGCTCCTAAAAGGGTGCCATTCCCATAGCAAAAGTGGTCAAGTCAACCTCAACAACGGTAATAAAGCAAAGCGCCTCAATCAAAATAGGAATAATATGCGCTGTCGATAACGTTGCAGAGATTTTTTATTATCTTCAACCAGTTTTTCGTTTTAAAAAATGCTGTACTCGTTGCAAAGCATCCACTCCATGGCGTATCTAATAACTCTGTCACGTAACCAACCCATAGCCCAATCCATAATTCTTCCTCTAAATTAAAGCCATGCTTTTTAACATTTACCAAAATATTTCCCATTGTCCAGAAGATGAGAAAAATCAAAAAAGTTAAATCACACGAAGAATAAGTTCATTCGTCATAGTCAACATTATAAATCAAATCCAAGTATTCGTAAATATCCCAGACCTTCCAAAATCAGCTTTACACAGTTTTTTGTTATAATGAAAGTATGAATGAAAAAGTATTTCGTGACCCTGTTCACAACTATATAACTGTCAATCATCAGATTATTTACGACCTTATCAATAGTAAAGAGTTTCAGCGCCTACGACGAGTCAAACAAGTTTCGACAACTGTTTTTACCTTTCATGGTGCAGAACACAGCCGCTTCTCACACTGTTTAGGTGTTTACGAGATTGCAAGACGTGTGACTGAAATTTTTGATGACAAATTTCCTGATATTTGGAATTCTGATGACAATCTCTTAACGATGGTGGCTGGGCTTTTACATGATGTCGGGCATGGTGCGTATTCACACACTTTCGAAAAACTCTTTGATACCGACCACGAAGCCGTTACACAAAAGATTATCACCAGTCCAGATACTGAAGTCAATACTATCTTGCGTCGCGTCTCTCCTGATTTTCCAGAAAAAGTCGCTAGTGTTATCAACCACACTTATCATAATAAACAAGTTGTCCAACTCATTTCTAGCCAAATTGACTGTGACCGCATGGACTACCTTTTGCGCGATTCTTACTATAGCGGCGCTAATTATGGTCAATTTGACTTGAATCGCATTTTACGTGTGATTCGCCCAACTGAAGACGGTATTGTTTTTGAATACAATGGCATGCACGCCGTTGAGGACTATATTGTCAGTCGTTTCCAAATGTATATGCAAGTGTATTTTCACCCTGCTAGTCGCGGAATGGAAGTATTGTTACAAAATCTTTTAAAACGTGCAAAATACCTTTACCAGACTGATACCGATTTCTTTGAAAGAACATCACCAAATCTGATTCCATTTTTAGAAAATCATGCTAACTTAGCTGATTATCTTGCTTTAGATGATGGGGTGATGAATACCTATTTTCAAACTTGGATGACTGCTGAAGATGAGATTTTGGCTGATTTGGCAAGCCGTTTTGTTAATCGTAAAGTCTTTAAATCGGTGACTTTCGAAGAATCGTCACGCAAAGAACTCAGTCACCTTGTTGACCTTGTCCAATCTGTTGGTTTTGATCCTGATTATTACACAGGTATCCATGTCAATTTTGACTTGCCTTATGACATTTACCGTCCTGAAAAAGAAGAACCCAGAACCGAGATTAACATGATTCAAAAAGACGGTTCTGTTGTAGAATTATCAACAATTTCACCAATCGTCAAAGCCTTAACTGGTACTATTTATGGCGACCAACGATTCTATTTTCCAAAAGAAATGCTAGTTGATAACGACCTATTTGCCATTGATAAGAAAGCCTTTATGAGCTATATTTCAAACGAACATTTTGTTTATCATAATTAAGTTTAAGAGCGTATCATGACTTATTTAGCATTGAAAACGTTCCACTTCAGATTTCCTTGTGTTCCCCATGACAAATAAGCCACTTTTTAGTAAGATAGATAGGTAGAGATTCTTTAGGAAGGGTAAAATAACCTTATGTCTATTAAATTAGTCGCTGTCGATATCGACGGCACACTTTTGACCAATGACCGCAAAGTCACACCTGAAGTTTTTGAAGCCGTTCAAGATGCTAAAAAACAAGGTGTTAAAGTCATCATTGCTACTGGACGTCCAATTCCAGGCGTTCAAACACTTCTCGATGAATTAAACCTGAAAGAATCAGGCGATTATGTCATCACTTTCAATGGTGGTTTAGTCCAAGATACCGCTACTGGTGAGAACATTATCACTGAAACCATGACTTACGATGATTATCTTGATATTGAATTCCTTAGCCGTAAGTTAGATGTTCATATGCACGCTATTACCAAAGAAGGTATCTTCACTGCAAACCGCAACATTGGTAAATACACTGTTCACGAATCAACCTTGGTTAACATGCCAATTTTTTACCGTACTCCAGAAGAAATGGGCGATAAAGAAATTATTAAAATGATGTTTATCGATGAACCTGAAATTCTTGATGCTGCAATCGCTAAAATTCCACAAGAATTTTATGACAAATACACCATTGTCAAATCAACCCCATTCTACCTAGAATTCATGAACAAAACTGCTAGCAAAGGCAATGCCATTACACACCTTGCCGAAAAAATGGGACTTAGCAAAGACCAAACCATGGCTATTGGCGATGCTGAAAACGACCGTGCCATGCTTGAAGCCGTTGGTAACCCTGTTGTCATGGAAAATGGTACACCAGAACTCAAAGAAATCGCTAAATATATTACAAAATCAAATGAAGAAAGTGGCGTTGCATACGCCCTTAGAGAGTGGGTCTTAAAATAATGTATAGCTATAAAATCGGTATTTCTGCGGAAGAACACGATAATTTTGCAAAATCAAGTAACCAAACAAACCTTTTACAATCATCAAATTGGGCAAAAATTAAAGATAATTGGGATAACGAACGCATTGGTTTCTACAAAGATGATGCCTTAGTTGCTTCTGCTTCTATCCTTATCAAAGCTTTGCCACTTGGCTTTACCATGCTTTATATCCCTCGTGGACCAATCATGGATTACAGTGACAAAGAGCTCGTTGCTTTTGTCATAAGCTCACTTAAAAAGTATGGTAAAACAAAACGCTCCCTCTTCATCAAAATGGACCCTGCTTTACTGCTTAAACAATACAAAATCGGTGAAGAAGTTGATGAAAACAAAGACACACTTACTGCTATTGACAACTTGAAAGCAGCGGGTTGCGAATGGACTGGACGCACAACAACAATTGCTGAAAGTATCCAACCTCGTTTCCAAGCAAATGTCTATACCCAAGAAGACATGACAGCAACTTTTCCTAAACACACAAAACGTTTAATGAAAGATGCTATTCACCGTGGTGTCATCACTAGCCGTGGTACAATCGATGATGTTAAAGCTTTCGCTGATGTCGTCGCTCTTACTGAAAATCGCAAAGGCGTTGCCCTTCGTAATGAAGATTATTTCCATAAAATGATGGAAACATATGGTGATGATGCTTATCTACACCTTGCCAAAGTTAACTTGCCAAAACGTCTAGCTGAATACAAAGAACAACTCGCTCAAATCGAAAAAGATTTGTCTGAAACTGCTGAACATCAGAAAAAACGTTTGACTAAGTTAACACAACAAAAAAATTCTGTTACAAAATACATTACTGAGTTTGAAGAATTTGTTGAAAAATATCCAGATGAACTCATCATTGCAGGTATTTTATCTGTATCATTTGGTAATGTCATGGAAATGCTTTATGCTGGTATGAATGATGAATTCAAGAAATTCTACCCACAATATTCCCTTTATCCAAAAGTATTTGAAGATGCTTACGCTGACGATATTATTTGGGCAAATATGGGTGGTGTTGAAGGAACACTTGATGACGGTTTAACTAAATTTAAATCAAACTTCAACCCAACTATTGAAGAATTTATTGGAGAATTTAACATCCCAGTCAATCCATTCCTTTACAAACTTTCAAACTTGGCTTACAATATTCGCAAACAAAGGAGAAATAGCCATTAATGACCTCTCTTGAGATTATCGAAAAAAAAGTTTTTGAGACTTTTTGTAACACCGTCTCTTACAAATCGTTTATGCAATCTGTAGAGATGGCGGATTTATTAAAAAAACGTGGGTACCAAGTAGACTATCTTGGACTAAAAGCTGAAGAGACACTACAAGTTGCTGCTGTTCTCTTTAGCTTGCCAATGACAGGTGGGCTCCACATGGAAATCAATTCTGGCCCTGTTTCACGCGATAAACACTATCTGAAACAATTCTACCAAGAACTTCAAAGCTATGCTAAAGAAAATGGAGCTCTTGAATTACTGGTCAAACCTTATGATACCTATCAGCATTTTGACACTACTGGTCAGCCAACCGACCAAGAAAACACGGCACTATTAGACGATTTTCTATCACTCGGTTATCAACACGATGGGCTTTTGACTGGTTACCCAGGTGGTGAGCCTGACTGGCATTATGTCAAAGATTTGACTGACTTAGATGAAAAAACGTTACTAAAATCATTTAGCAAAAAAGGGCGTCCATTGGTCAAAAAAGCTAAGACCTTCGGCATCACCTTACGAAAACTTAACCGTGATGAATTGCCGCTTTTCAAGGAAATCACTTCTGCTACATCAGATCGCAGAGATTACGATGATAAATCTCTTGATTATTACCAAGATTTCTATGATAGCTTTGGAGATTCTTGTGAATTCATGGTTGCAAGTTTGAATTTTCAAGATTATTTAGCACACCTTGAAACTGATAAAGCCAAACTTGACCAACGAATCGAAAAACTCCGAACTGCCATTGAAAATAACAATGTTTCTGAAAAGAAACAAAATCAGCTTCGCGAATTATCCAGTCAATCTGCGACATTTGACACACGCATGGCAGAAGCTAAAGAATTCATTGGCAAGTACGGTTCACAAAACGTTGTCCTTGCAGGAAGCCTATTTGTTTATACCAAACAGGAAGCTGTCTATCTCTTCTCAGGTTCTTACCCTGAGTTCAGTAAATTCTACGCACCTGCCCTGCTTCAAGAATACGTCATGTTAGAAGCCATAAAACGTGGCATTACAACTTATAATCTTCTTGGCATCACAGGAGAATTTGACGGTTCAGACGGCGTTCTACGCTTTAAACAAAACTACAATGGCTACATTACCCGAAAAATGGGAACTTTCCGTTACTATCCTCATCCACTCAAATACAAATTAATTCATAATCTCAAAAAAATATTGAGACGTCATTAAAAATGACACCTTGGAACCCAAACGTTTCAAGGTTTTTTATTTGGAACTAAACTTCCAAATTTGTTGTTCTTTACTTTACAAACTATATTTTTTATCACTCAAACCTATAACCAAGAAAGAAAGCACAAAAAAACCTACCTGTCCTAAGGCAAGTAGGTTTAAATGACTTCAATGTTTCTTGATTATTTTACAAAGTCAAGAAGAGCAAGGAAGCTTTCTGGTTGAAGTGATGCACCACCAACAAGGGCACCATCAACGTCTGGGCAAGCCATATAAGCTGCAACATTTTCAGGTTTAACTGAACCACCGTATTGAACGCGAACTTTATCAGCTACTACTTGACCGAAGTCTGCTGCAACTGTGTCACGAACAACTTTACACATTTTTTGTGCATCATCTTGACTAGCTGATTTACCAGTACCAATAGCCCAGATTGGTTCGTACGCGATAACAAGTGAAGAAACTTGTTCTTCTGACAATCCAGCAAGAGCAGCTGAAACTTGTCCACCTACGAATTCAGCAGCTTTACCAGCTTCGTAAGTTTCAAGAGTTTCACCACAACAGATGATTGGAAGCATACCGTTAGCAAAGATTGCTTTAGCTTTTTTGTTGATATCTTCGTCAGTTTCGTGGAAGTATTCACGACGTTCTGAGTGACCGATTACAACGTAGTCAGTTCCCATTTCAGACAATACTTGAGGACTGTTTTCACCAGTAAAAGCACCAGCGTTTTCAAAGTAACAGTTTTCAGCAGCAACTTTAAGGTTTGAACCTTTAGCTGCAGCAAGAACTGTTGAAAGGTCAAGTGCAGGAGCTGCAATACCAGCTTCAACAAGTTCTGATGAAGGCAATTTAGAAGCTACTGCTTCAACGAATGCTTTAGCTTCTTCTGGATTTTTGTTCATTTTCCAGTTACCAGCGATAAATGGTTTACGTGACATTTCACATACCTCTTCTTTTTTTATTTACTCCCCTATTTTATCATATTTTTAGCAGGTTTTAAAGGTTCGACGGGATTTTTAGCGACAAACCTCAAAGAAATCACAAAAAGAGCCCCTTACGGGACTCTTCCACAATTACTATCTGACTAATAATTGTTATCTGGGAACTTAATTAATTAACTAAAATTAAGCTTCGATTTCTGAAACGATACCTGAACCAACAGTACGTCCACCTTCACGGATTGAGAATGTAGTACCTTGTTCAACGGCGATTGGGTGAATCAATTCAACGTCGATAGTTACGTTATCACCAGGCATTACCATTTCAGTACCTGCTGGAAGTTCGATTGAACCTGTAACGTCAGTTGTACGGAAGTAGAATTGTGGACGGTAGTTGTTGAAGAATGGAGTATGACGTCCACCTTCATCTTTAGTAAGGATGTAAACTTCACCTTTGAATTTAGTGTGTGGGTGAATTGAACCTGGTTTAGCAAGAACTTGACCACGTTCGATTTCATCACGTTGGATACCACGAAGAAGAACACCAACGTTATCCCCTGCAAGACCTTCATCAAGTTGTTTACGGAACATTTCAACACCAGTAACAACAGCTTTTTGGATGTCTTCACGGATACCAACGATTTCAACTTCGTCGTTGACCTTAACAGTACCACGGTCGATACGTCCTGATGCTACAGTACCACGTCCAGTGATTGAGAATACATCTTCGACTGGAAGAAGCAATGGTTTATCAGTATCACGTTCTGGTTCTGGAATGTACTCATCTACAGTGTCCATCAATTCCATGATGATATCTTCGTACTGAGTGTCACCTTCAAGAGCTTTAAGAGCTGAACCTTGGATAACTGGAAGATCATCACCTGGGAAATCGTATTCTGAAAGAAGGTCACGGATTTCCATTTCAACCAATTCAAGCAATTCTTCGTCATCAACAAGGTCAATTTTGTTCATGAAGACGATAAGGTATTTAACACCAACTTGACGTGAAAGAAGGATGTGTTCACGAGTTTGTGGCATTGGACCATCTGTTGAAGCTACTACAAGGATAGCACCATCCATTTGGGCAGCACCAGTGATCATGTTTTTAACGTAGTCCGCGTGTCCTGGAGCGTCGATGTGAGCATAGTGACGTTTAGCAGTTTCGTATTCAACGTGTGCAGTGTTGATTGTGATACCGCGTTCGCGTTCTTCAGGAGCAGCATCGATAGAAGCGTAGTCTTTTGGTTGGTTAACTGCGCTTGGAAGACGACGAGCAAGAACTGTTGTAATTGCAGCTGTCAAAGTAGTTTTACCATGGTCAACGTGTCCAATTGTACCAATGTTAACGTGTGGTTTACTACGATCGTATTTTTCTTTTGCCATTTGGGTAAAAGCCTCCAATAAAATATATTTTATAGATAGACAGTAGGCAATACAGTCTAACTTTACCCTACTATTTTAACAAATTATGCGGGAATTGCAAGTATTTTACTATTTTATTTATGATTTCTTTATTTCGTAAGTGTGTGATATGGCTGAATTGTGATGCTCTATCCGATATTCGAAGGGTACATCTAATCCTTATCTTCAAGTTGGATAAAATGCACACCCAGTCAAAATAACTCCAGAAAAAGTTATCAAGTACCATTTCTGTAATTCTTTAATAAACGTACGGTTTATCAAATGTAATAGCTACTTCTACAGCTTGTCCAGTCATTTCTGTAATCTTACTAATCTCTTATGTTACTTTCATACTTACTGTCTTAGCTGAAGCAGTAAAAAGGTTGGGACTTTATAGAGATTCATGTGTATAATTGGAGCTATCAGAATATCTCTTTCTTCTAATCTTTCAATTTGACTAACTGACATGGGACGAATTATTGAATAATTTCCCTAATACTCTTCAAAAGGGAACTGATACCATCAATATTTTTAAAACGGTGTGAATAATTGGTTACAAAAAAACTCCCGCAAAGGGGAGGTTTTCTAATAAAAACTGTCTAAGTCGATAACGTTATCGTTGTATTCTTGTGTTATTTCTTTGTTTTTTAACTCTTCTTCTGCTTCGCGGATAATTTCTTCTCTTTTTTCATTAGCATCAATATTTAGCACAAAGCCGATAGCAACTGATAAAACCAGCAAGCTATTCCCCCCTTGGGATAAGAATGGGAAGGTAACACCAGTTGACGGAATAAGCCCTGAAATGCCTCCGATGTTCACAAAAGTTTGCATGAGCATCATTCCGCCGATGCCAAGAGCAATCATAGAGTTGAAAGGATTTTTAGCTTTAATCCCCACGTGCATAATACGTAAAATCAAAAAGAATAGCAATGCTAAAATAAGACCCGCACCAATTAAACCAAGTTCTTCAATGACAATTGAAAAGACAAAGTCTGTCGTTGCTTCGGGTAAGTAACCAGCTTTTTCAATCGAATTTCCCAAACCACGCCCAAACCAGCCACCATTACTCATAGCATAATATGAATGTGCTAACTGGTGTCCTGAGTCCGTCAAATCATCAAATGGATTGAAAAAGGCACTGAAACGTTTGGCAACATAACCAAATACTGGTACTTTTTCCATGGTTTTAACCCCGACAACCGCAATCAAACCTAAGAAAGCAGCTGACAAAGCTGTTACGATAGCTAAAATGGCTGAAAACCAACGATAACCAACCCCACTAACAGAATACATGATTAAAGCTGTCAAAACGATAATTGCCGCATTTCCAAGGTCAGGTTGGGCAGCAACTAGCAATATCATGACTAACGAATAAACACGCCAATCTTTCAAATCGCCCCATTTTCTAGGAAGCCATTTCCGCTTGGTAAGTGCTTGGTAATCATAGGTTTCAATCAATTCTTGACGCCTTGCAAAGGTAAATGCCAAAAACCAAACAATGATAATTTTCAAATATTCGGCTGGTTGGAAACTAAGTGGTCCAATGACAATCCAACCATGAGCACCATTAACGGTTTTAGTGAAGAAACGCGCAATGAGCAACAAAATGATTTCGACCATCATTGTCATAGTCAGCGTTCGTGAATTTTTTAAGAAGTTTAATTTTAGTTTATAAATAAAAAGAATGGCAATTAAACTGACTATCCAAAAAAAACCTTGGTTTAATACTGACGCAAATGGATTAAGACCGTATTGGACAAGTGTCGCACTCGTTGTTGAATAGACAACAATCAACCCAATAACAGACAGAATTAAATATGGCACAAGGATAGAATAATTTAATAAATGCCTTTTATCGATTTTCATAGATTCCCCTACATACATTCGAGTTTATCATATGCCATTATATCATCTTTCGATTCTAAAAAAAAGTAAAAGTCTGAGAAGTTAATCTCAGACTTTCAGAATGTTTTGATATCAGCCAGAATTACGCAATCCTGTAGCAATACCGTTGATAGTTGTGTGAATAAGTTTTTCGTAATCCTCATCCAATTCTTCATGACGTAAACGTTTAATCAATTCAATTTGAATGTAGTTCAAAACGTTGAAGTATGGCAAACGGTAATCTAAGCTTGCTTGAAGCGAAGGATTTTCTTCCAACAAATCTTCGTGTTTCTCGATTGCCAAAATAACATTTTTAGTCAATTGCCATTCGTCAAGGATAGTGTTAAAGACATCGCGTACTTCTTCGCTTTCTGCCAACTGAGCATATTGGAAAGCAATGTTCATATTTGATTTAGACAAGACCATGTCAACGTTTGAAAGAAGTGAGTGGAAGAATGGCCATTTTTCATACATATGTTGAAGTTTTGCCAAGTTTCCTTCTTCAGCGTCAATAAAGTTTTTGAATGCTGAACCAACACCATACCAACCTGGGAACATGATACGGCTTTGTGACCATGAGAATACCCAAGGAATTGCACGGAGACCCGAAATTTCTGTGATTGTTTTACGAGCAGCTGGACGTGAACCAATGTTCAAACTTGACACTTCCTTGATTGGTGTTGCTTCGAAGAAGTAATCGTAGAAATGTGGATTACCAAATACTAAATCACGATAAACGCTATTTGAGTAAGTAACAATACCGTCCATTGTAGCACGGAAATCATCAATTTCATCTGGATTTGTAATCATACGTGTCACGATACGATCGATAGTTGCTGAAACCAACATTTCAAGGTTGTAATAAGCAACGTCTTTATTGCCGTATTTATTTTCAATGATTTCACCTTGCTCAGTGAGACGAATACGATCTTTGATTGAACCGAATGGCTGTGATGTGATAGCTTCATATGATGGACCACCACCACGACCAACAGTACCACCACGACCGTGAATGAATGTCACTTTAATACCGCGTTCTGAACCAATACGAGTCAATTCATTTTGAGCTTTATAAAGTGTCCAAACAGATGATAAGTAACCACCGTCTTTGTTACTGTCTGAATAACCAAGCATGATTTCTTGGTAACCTTTGTTTGCTGAAACCCAACGACGAACAATATCATAATCAAGATATTCTTCCATGATAGCACGTGAATTTTCAAGGTCCTCGATTGTTTCAAAGAGTGGTACAATTTGAACACGTGCTTTTTGATTATCAAGAAGTCCGACTTCTTTAAGCATGATAGCCAACTCAAACATATCAGAAACACTTTCAGTATGTGAAATGATGTGTTGTTTAATGACTTCATCACCTAATTTATCTTTGAGGTAACGAGCTGTTTGGAAGATTGCTAATTCTTTTTGAAGTTGTTCTGACTTTTCAGCATTTGTTGATGACAATGTACGTGGGTCTTCTTGCAATTCTTTGAGAAGAACTTTCACTTTTTCTTCTTCTGAAAGTGCGCTGTAATCCTCAACGATATTTGCTGATTTCAACAATTCTGCGACACAGGCTTCGTTAACACTTGAATCTTGACGCATATCAATCATTGCAAGATAGAAACCAAAGACTTCAACTGCTTGAAGCAATTCGCTGAAATCACCTATCAAGAGCGCATCATCACCATTGTCAAGCAATGACTGCTTGATGATAAGCAAATCATCTTTAAATTCTTTGGCTGTTTTATAGCTTGGAATTTCTTCTTGAAGTTCTGATGAAACTTTAGAGAATTTTGTTTGCAAGTATTTTGTAATGACACTAGCGTTGTTAGTGCTTGTGTAAACATCTGAACTAATGCTGTTGCTACTTTCCAAAACACGTTGAGAAATAGCTGGACTAGCTTTTAATTCGATTAAGGTTTGAATTAATTTTGATTGAATATAGTTAAATGCCTTACGATAAGGTTCATTTTCACGGTAGATAGATTTATCGCTTGATAACTCTGCTAATTTTTCAACTTCTGGGCTAATATTAGTCAAGGTTGTTGAAAGTGAGAATGTGCGATAAAGACCTGTTAATTTTTCAATGTAGTAATTAATGATGACTTCACTTTGAACCGTTGCTGATAAACGAAGTGTTTCAGCTGTTACGTATGGGTTGCCGTCACGGTCACCACCAATCCACATTCCCATCGTAATAGGTTTTGGATCTTCTAAGTCGATGCCTTTTTCAGCTGCTAAGCGTTTGTACTCTGAAGTCAACTTGGTAATCGCTTGAATTAAGGATGTATTGTAATACTCCATAACGTTGGTAATTTCATTCTTTACCTTCAGTTTTTTCTCACGAATAATGTCCGTTTGCATGATGATTTCAATATAACGGCGCAAATCAGTGTACCATTTGTCACGGTTCACAACACCCGCTCTGACATCGCGGTATTTACGTAAAAGGTCATGAATGTGGTTTGTCAATTCGAGGACTGTCTTACGTTGAACTTGTGTAGGGTGAGCTGTTAATACAGGCACAACATTGACATTCTCAAGGATTTCTTTAGAGTTTTCGCTTTCTGAAACCATATCTACGGTTAGAGAAAGTTTTCCAAGATAATCTTGATTAGTATTATTTTGGTAATTGATTTCATAAGCAAAATCAACGTCTTCTGAAATGTTGATTAAAAGTGGCAAAATTGAAAAATAGCGAGACACTACAACCATTTCATCATTGGTTAATTGAGCTACTAATTTTTCAAGTTTGACGTATTCATCACTTGCCGACAATTCAACAATGTTTTGAATTTTGGCAAACACCTCATCACCAACCATTTGATGAGTTGCCTCATCAAGCAAGTCTTTTAATACTTTGACTTCCTCGGTAATAATCGACTGGGTGCTATTGTTCTCCAGTTTTTTGATTGTCACACTCTTCACTCCTTTTTGTTCGGATTTTAATCCTTTATTACAATCGTACTACTCTATCATACCACTTTTTACATCAAAAGTAACCCAATTTATGTCAAATTGTCCATTATTTTATAAATTTTCTGATTTTTTAAATGACGTTTATCTTGAGACAAAATGTCTACAAAACTAACAAAACACATTAACAATTAGGATGTTAGCGTTTTTAATTTTGAAAGAAATGTTGAACGATTCATCAAGGATTTTCTGAGAAAATGGACACTTTCTTTTTGGTTTAGGTGTTATTTTCTGATATACTGGTCCATGACAAAAGTTTTGCAAAGGAGTAATACTAGATGGAATTAAAAAAACGTTCGGAATTTCCTGAAAATGAGTTATGGGATTTAAGTGCCCTTTATCAAGATCCTGAGGATTTTTTGCGAAGTATCGAAAAAACGCTAGAAGATATTAATCTTTTTAAACGAAATTACGAGGGGAAATTGGCTACTTTGGAAGATTTTACCAGAGCGCTTTATGAAATTGAACAAATTTATATCGAGATGAGCCATATCGATAATTATTCTTTCATGCCGCAAACCAGCGACTTTAGCAATGAAGAATTTGCTCAGATTGCACAAGCTGGTGCTGATTTTTTCACGAGAGCCAATGTTGCGTTAAGCTTCTTTGATACTGCGCTAGCGACTGCCGACTTAGAAATCCTTGATACTTTAGAAGAAAATCCGCATTTTAGCGCAGCTATTCGCCAAGCGAAAATTCAAAAAAGTCATTTTATATCCCCAGAAGTTGAAAAAGCGTTGACGAACCTTGGTGAAGTTTTTAAAGCGCCAGAAGATATCTACACCAAAATGCGTGCAGGTGACTTTGAAATGGAAGATTTTGAAGTTGATGGCAAGGTCTATCAAAACTCTTTTGTCACCTATGAAAATTTTTATCAAAATCATGAAAATGCTCAAGTCCGTGAAAAAGCCTTTCGTTCTTTCTCTGCAGGACTGCGTAAACATCAAAATGCCGCAGCAAGTGCTTATCTAGCACAAGTTAAATCAGAAAAAATCATTGCTGACATGCGAGGTTACGACTCTGTTTTTGATTACCTCTTAGCCGAACAAGAAGTTAACCGTGACATGTTTGACCGTCAAATTGACCTTATCATGACAGAATTTGCTCCTGTTGCGCAAAAATACCTCAAACACGTTGCTCAAGTTAATGGTCTTAAAAAAATGACTTTTGCAGACTGGAAGCTTGACTTGGATAGCGAGCTTAATCCAGAGGTTACGATTGATGATGCTTATGATTTGGTGATGAAATCCGTTGCCCCACTTGGTAACGAATATGCTCAAGAAGTCTCACGTTATCAAGAAGAACGTTGGGTTGACTTTGCTGCTAATGCCAATAAAGATTCTGGTGGCTACGCTACTGACCCTTACAAAGTTCATCCCTACGTTTTAATGAGTTGGACTGGTCGTATGTCTGATGTTTACACACTTATTCATGAAATTGGTCACTCTGGACAATTTATCTTTTCAGACAACAATCAAAGTTACTTTAATACCCATATGTCAACTTATTACGTCGAAGCTCCTTCTACTTTCAACGAACTTCTGCTCAGTGATTACCTCGAAAAACAATTTGACAATCCACGTCAGAAACGCTTTGCACTCGCTCATCGTTTGACAGATACTTATTTCCATAATTTTATCACTCACTTACTCGAAGCTGCTTTTCAACGCCAGGTTTACAATCTCATTGAAGACGGAAAAACCTTCGGTGCTACACAACTTAACAAGATAATGAAAGATGTTCTTAGCCAATTTTGGGGTGATGCCATTGATATTGACGACGATGCTGCTTTAACTTGGATGCGCCAAAGTCATTATTATGCTGGGTTGTATAGCTACACTTATTCTGCAGGTATGGTTATTTCAACTGCTGGGTATCTTAATCTAAAAAATAATCCAAATGGTGCTAACGACTGGTTGAATTTCTTAAAATCAGGTGGTTCACGTACGCCACTTGACACTGCTAAATTAATTGGTGCCGATATTTCCACCGCGCAACCACTCCGTGATACCATTCAATTTTTAAGTGATACCGTTGACCAAATTATTGCTTATACAAAGGAGCTTAATCATGACTAATCTTTATGACTTTACTGTCAAAGCCCAAGACAGCTCCGATGTCCAATTGTCAAAATACCAAGGCAAAATCCTACTCATTGTCAATACGGCAACAGGTTGTGGCTTAACCCCACAATACGAAGGACTACAAAAGCTTTACGACACTTACCATGACAAAGGATTTGAAATTTTAGATTTTCCTTGTAATCAATTTTTAAATCAAGCGCCAGGAAACACCGACGAAATCAATACCTTTTGCACCTTGAATTACCAGACAACTTTTCCTCGCTTTGCGAAAATTAAAGTCAACGGTAAAGAAGCCGCCCCACTCTATGATTGGCTAAAAAGTGAACAAAAGGGACCGCTTGGCAAACGTATTGAATGGAACTTTGCAAAATTTCTTATCGACCAAAATGGCAATGTCATCAAACGTTTTTCATCAAAAACAGAACCTGAAACAATTGTTACAGAAATTGAAAGCCTTATCAATGACAAATAGCTGTCAGACTATTTGCAGCGCCTTTACTAGCATTACTTCTTTTGTAACAGTCCATAGATAAAATATTAAAAAATATGACAAAATGATTACAAAATGAGCATTGCTTTGATTTTTAAGCCTTTTTACGCTAAAATATGACTAATGAGAAGACGAATAAAACCCATCGTTGTTGTAGTTTTCTTTGCCCTCTGTGGGCTATTTCTCGTGATTGGTAAAGCTCACTCAGACAGTTTACAAAAGCAACAACTAGCCTCAGCTAAGGATTCTATTCCAACTGTGAGTAGCACGAGTACTACCACTACATCAACTTCTGAAACTGATGAAAATTTTGTTCTTAAGCCGATTATTGATATCTCAGGTTGGCAACTTCCAAGCGAAATTGACTATGATACTTTATCTCAAAATATTTCTGGTGCTATCGTTCGTGTTTATGGAGGGTCACAAATCAGTAAAGATAGCAATGCCGCTTATACAACTGGTATTGATAAATCATTTAAGACACATATCAAAGAATTACAGAAACGAAATGTTCCTGTAGCCGTTTATAGCTACGCTCTCGGTACAACCGTCAAGGAGATGAAGGAGGAAGCAAAAACTTTCTATGAGAATGCTTCACCTTACAGTCCAACTTTCTATTGGATTGACGTTGAAGAGGCGACTATGTCTGACATGAATAAAGGTGTACAGGCTTTCTTAAAAGAGCTCAAAAAACTCGGTGCGGAAAATGTCGGTATCTACATTGGAACTTATTTCATGGATGAACAAGAAATTTCCGTGGATGGTTTCGATGCAGTGTGGATTCCTGCTTATGGTTCTGACACTGGTTATTACGATGCTGCGCCACAAACTGATTTGGACTATGACCTTCATCAATACACCTCACAAGGTTACATCAATGGTTTTAGTTCACCGCTCGACTTAAACCAAATCGCCGTCACGAAAGATACGAAAACAACGTACGAAAAACTTTTCGGTACAACAAGTACATCAAGTAGTAGCAAATAAAAGAGGCTGGGACAAAAGTACCCAGCTTCTTTGTTTCTATAGTTATTATTTGCAAGACGCAGTAGCTGACTGGGTTCTAATACGCTGATAAATCAGCTTTTACAACCCTTTTTGACATCAAGCTTCACTTGACTCTATTTCCCACCTCGAAAGATTCCCCAAACCTTTCGAGCCATGCGGGGGTGGGAGTAAAACAGTTCACTGAACTGTTTTAGGTCAGCAACAAGAAATTAAGACTTGCTGAGAAATCGAATTTCTCCGAAATTACTGATTCGCTTTTTAATTTCTAGGCTCATGAATAAAATCTCCACTGGAGATTTTATTTGTCCCACTCCCTTTTTTGCTAACTCAATTTTTATAAAAAAGTTCTGAAAAATCCTGTGATTTTTAATGTCAAAATCAACAATTTTAACCCTCAAATTAATATTAATTTAAGGGTTAAAACTTATAGTAAAACTATGCCAACAAGAAATTATTCACGTAGAAAACGACAACAAAAATCTCAGATAATAGCACTAACTGGGCTTGTCACGGCAGCAGTCGCACTTGTCCTAATTCTCGCTAAACTGATTTTTTCAGGAGTCACAACTTTAGCTTCAGACGGAAGCTTGGATTTATCAGATGCCAATTCTTATGACGTTTCTGAAACAGCTACGGTATCTACTTCTGACGCTATTATATACACCGACGATGGTTCTAGCAGCAAAATTAGTGAAAATACTGCAATCACAATTAGTGCCTATTACTATGATGCTATGCTCAATGACGAAGATACCACATTAGCCCAATTTAGCATGAACGGCGATACTTACTATATCGACACGAATGATATTTCGCTTGAGCAGGATAATACAATTAATGCTTATATCGCTGAAACACTCGGTTATTCGCATGCTGATATTACTGATGACATTAAAAGTAGTTTTGAACAAGCCGCTTATAAGACAGATGATGGCAAGCCTCTTGGGGTAATTATTCATGATACTGGCGTTGACAATTCAACGATTGAAAGCGAAGTGAATTATATGGTGCAAAATTATGATAAAGAAGGTGTCTTTGTCCATTCTTTCATTGATAGTGATACCATTCTTCGTATTGCTGATGAAGGTTACAAAGCTCAAGGCGCAGGTGCCAATGCCAATCCTTATTACATTCAATTTGAATTAACACATGAGGATTCGCAAAAAGGCTTCGCCGAGCAACTAGCAAATGCAGCTTATTATACTGCCTACATGCTCAAAAAATATGACCTTCCTGTAACACTTGGTCAAGAAGATGGCGAAGGAACCATTTGGACACATGAAATGGTCAGCCTTTACCTTGGTGGTACTGACCACGTTGATCCAACTGATTACTGGACAGAAACCGCTAATGATTATTTCGGTACGGACTATGATATCGAAGATTTTGTCGAACTTGTCCAAGCTTATTATAATGCTCTCTAAAAGGTGCAAACTTGTACCTTTTTATTTTTTTAGTAAAATAGTAATTGACTAACGAATAGAAAGATTGAGAAAGAAAATGGCAAAAAAAGCTAAATTAAAAAAGACACTTGTTGATCAAATTCTGGACAAAGCAAAAGTCGAACACGACAGTTTAGCAATCAATGCACTTGAGGGAGACTTACCAGATGAGATTGAAAAATCTGATATTTTCAAAACCCTTGCTTTAACAGGTGACAAAACAGGTCCTCTAATCGGAATTGTTCAAATCACCGAACATCTTTCTGAGAAAAAATTAGCCAAAGTTTCTGGCAACAAAAAAGTCAGCATGATTCCACAAAAAAATCTTCAAAAAACGACTGGCTACATTCACGGAGCAAATAATCCTGTCGGTATTCATCAGAAACACAATTTTCCGATTTTCATTGATAACCGTGCTTTAGAAATGGGAACGATGATTGTTTCTGCCGGTGAAATCGGACGTTCTATCCGCATTGACAGTCAAACCTTGGCAGATTTTGTTGGTGCCAGCTTTGCTGACTTGATTGACGATTCACATTAATTTTTAGATTGGAAAGTAACTGATGAAATTTTATTTTGTACGTCATGGTAAAACACAATGGAACTTAGAAGGACGTTTCCAAGGAGCAAATGGTGACTCACCTCTCTTGGAGGAATCCGTTCATGATTTGGAAAAATTAGGTGATTATCTCCAAGATGTTAAATTTGATGCCGTTTTTTCAAGCGATTTAAAACGTGCCAGCGATACTTGCAAGATTATCATGTCACGCAGCCACTATCCAAAGCCAATCAGCTTTCAACCCTCGCTGCGTGAATGGCATCTTGGAAGATTGGAAGGCAGCAAAATTGCAACGATAACATCTATTTATCCTCAACAAATGCAAGCTTTTCGACATAATTTAGCTAAATTCGATAATGATGTATTTGACGCTGAATCTGTTTATCAAACCACTAAACGCGTTGAGTCATTCATTAAATCAATGAAAAATCAACCTTATCAGAATGTCTTGTTAGTTGGGCATGGTGCTAATTTTACCGCCTCTATCCGTACTTTATTAGGATATGAACCAGCCGTTCTCCGTGCCCAAGGCGGACTTGATAACGGTAGTGTGACGGTTTTAGAGACCAAGGATTTTAAAACTTTTACTTGTCTAAAATGGAATGACACATCTTATAAACAAAAGAAATCTTAAAGACGAAAAACCCTCCTAAATAGCGCTTAGGAGGGTTCATTTATTAGTTATTTCTTGCGTATTTTAGACGCAAAACTTTTTCTTGTTGTTTATCCAAACGAAGCAGGATAACAACCTTATCAATACTCATGTTACTTTCAAGCAGACGTTCTGCTGCCATCATCAATCCGTTGTTGATACCCATTTCAAGAATTGGATTGTTCTTGTCATTAACATCAAAGATAAATTTATTATCAGGAAGGTCAAAGAGAACTTTCACAGCTCCGAACAGCTGTTCAAAGTTATCAATAGCAACATCATAAACTGGTTTAATACCAGGCTTCAAGCTACGGCCACGGTGGTTAAACCACATTGAATGCCAGCCACCATTGAAAGCACCAACAACGTCATTGTCATATGAATCACCAACGTAAAGTGTTGTTGCAGGGTTCATGTCAAATTGCTCCGCAGCAAGATTGAAAATCTCTTTTTCTGGTTTTTGGAAACCAGTCGCTTGGCTGACAAGGACACATTTTGGGTCAATATAATCATAAAGACCAAGTTTTTTAACTTTTTTCAGTTGGTGTTCCGTTGGTCCATTCGTTATAATCCCCATTGGAACGCCTTTTTCTTTAAGAAAATCAAGCGTCATGCGCATCTCATCAAGCATTGTGATATTTTCCAATTCCTCTTCATAAATTTCTTGGAAATGCACGCCAGTTGCTTCATCAATTTCACGGTAACCAAATTCTAATAAAGTTTCCTTGCAACGCCAAAAACGGAAATACTCAGTTGTCCACTCACCTGCCATTACACGCGGAAATCCGACATCTGAATAATGACGGAAACGAATATAAGCCTGATTGATTTTACTCATATCAAAATCAGGGAAACATTTCTCAACGGCAATACGATAAGGTGCTTGTTGGTCATAAATCGTATCATCAACATCAAAAACAATTGAAGTAATCATGAATCTCTTTTCTCTCTAATAAATTTTACCGTCACATATTATACTATTTTTTACCCTTCTTTTCAATCAAAGACAAGAAAACAAAGCTAATACAAAAGTGATTAATCTCCTTGTCCGTGTCGTTATATTTACAAGACATGGTGTTTTGAACTTTGACAATCTGAAAATAGCCCCGTTTCAAGTCAGCAACAAGAAAAAACTTGCTGAAAAATCGAATTTCTTTTGAAATTACCAATTTTTGTCTCACTCTCAAGCAAAGCACGCAAAAATAAGGTGTATTCTAACTTCTTTTATGATACAATAGGAAAGAATACTTATTGGAGGAAAACATGTCAAACGAACACATTGAAGAATTAAACGACCAACAAATCGTGCGTCGTGAAAAAATGGCAGCTTTGGCTGAACAAGGCATCGATCCTTTCGGAACTCGATTTGAACGCACAGCTACTTCTGGTCAATTAAAAGAAAAATACGCTGACAAAACTAAAGAAGAATTGCATGAAATTAACAAAACAGCTACTATCGCTGGTCGTCTAATGACTAAGCGTGGTAAAGGTAAAGTTGGTTTTGCACACATTCAAGACCGCGACGGTCAAATCCAAGTCTATGTCCGCAAAGATGCTGTCGGTGACGAAAACTATCAAATTTTCAAAAAAGCAGACCTCGGTGACTTCCTCGGTATCGAAGGTGAAATCATGCGTACAGATATGGGGGAATTGACAATCAAAGCCACTCACCTTACTCACTTGTCTAAAGCACTTCGTCCACTCCCAGAAAAATTCCATGGACTTACAGACGTTGAAACTAAATATCGTAAACGTTACCTTGACTTGGTTTCAAACCGTGAAAGCTTTGAACGCTTCGTTACTCGTTCAAAAATCATCTCAGAAATCCGTCGTTACCTTGACGGACTTGGTTTCTTAGAAGTTGAAACTCCAGTCCTTCACAACGAAGCTGGTGGTGCTGCTGCTCGCCCATTTATCACTCACCACAACGCACAAGATATGGACATGGTTCTTCGTATCGCAACTGAACTTCACTTGAAACGTCTTATCGTTGGTGGTATGGAACGAGTGTACGAAATCGGACGTATCTTCCGTAACGAAGGTATGGATGCCACACACAATCCTGAATTCACATCTATTGAAGTTTACCAAGCCTATGCTGACTTCAAAGATATCATGGATTTGACAGAAGGCATTATCCAACACGCTTCAAAAGCTGTTAAAGGTGACGGTCC